>DKBH01000032.1 GCA_002451165.1 Nitrospiraceae bacterium UBA6905 | reverse complement strand
CGTTTATTCCCGCGGCATTGTTGGGTGGCGAGTAGCACGTACGATGCGGGCGGACCTTGTGCTGGATGCATTGGAACAGGCGCTCTGGAGTCGGCGGGACATCGATGGATTGGTGCATCACAGCGACCGCGGCAGCCAGTACCTGTCGATCCGCTATTCGGAGCGTCTGGCAGAGGCTGGTGTGGCACCGTCCGTTGGCCGCCGAGGTGATTCCTACGACAACGCCTTGGCGGAAACGATCATTGGCATTTATAAAACTGAGGTGATACGTCATCGGGGACCATGGCGGACAATCGACATGGTAGAACACGCTACGCTGGAGTGGGTCGATTGGTTCAATAACCGGCGGTTGATGGAGTCCATCGGCGATATTCCGCCGGCGGAGAGGGAAATCGAGTATTATAGTCAGCTACAGGAGTCGACCGTTGCGGTCTGACTCAAACAAATCGGTCTCCGGCAAACCCGGGGGGATTCAGTCAGCCATCTTGTAATGTTCGTGAGTCAGTTTTATTCGTTGGTAAGACGAGAACTGCACGCTTTATCAGGAGTGAATATGAATCACAAAAGCTGGTCTGCGGGTTAGCCCCATAGGGGACATCTCCGACACCCTGGTTCGTTGATCTCGGTAATGTCCGTTTCGTTTGGTCCCTTCCTCGTTTGCCTGGACGACTGCTCATTTGTGTGATAGAGTCTCATATAGGAAACGTTAGGTCCAATGCAACCCTCCGGACGTAAGTTCGGAGGTAATTTACGGGGAGGTGGTGCCATGACATGATCCCGGAGGAGCTTTGGAAGCTGGCGGCAGAACGGCCCGCTAGCAGGCGATGGACAACCTAAACAGTCACCAAGGAGGGACAAACAATGGCAGTCAAAAGAGGAATCGGCCCGGATGGGAGTGTCCGTATACCAAAAGCGATCTTACGGGAGTTCCAGCAGGATGCCCGGGTCATCATAAAGCTCCACCCCGCAGGATTATGGCCCATACCTTTACAAATTCTCAAGAACCCCGAGTTCATAAAAAGACTTGCCAGTGACGCAGAAATTGCCAAAAACTTCGATGTGATTATTGTGCCGAAGGGATAAAGAGCGGGTGCGCAGAGAGGGTGCGTGCAATAGCAGACACGCACCCTCTTGCTGAACAGATACATGAAGGGGGAAGCTGTCAATGGAAATGAACACCACTGATATACCATTCCTGAGCAACATTGGGCTGATGATGACGTACCGCTGTTCCGTCGCATGCCCCCACTGTGTCGTCGAAGCTGGCCCACACCGGAAGGAAGGGCTCTCTCTTGATCAGAGTCTTTCATGGATAAGCGAAGCGGCAGCCTATCAGAATCACCGTATTCAGGGCCTTGCCCTGACAGGGGGGGAACCGTTCCTGGACATCGAGCACCTGAAGAAGGCCTCCAGACGCGGTAAGGAGCTGGGATTCATTGTATCCGTTGTAACCAATGCATTCTGGGCGAGCTCACGGGAGGGGGCTTCGGCTGTCCTCAGCGAACTGCCTGATGTCGACATGATTTCCCTCAGCACGGACGCATACCATCTGAAATGCATCCCTTTTGACAACATTATCAACGGGATCTTGGCCGTGCAGGAGCGAGGACTTCGTTACAACGTTGCCATCTGCACGGACAATGAGGAGGACCTCCAGTATCAAATGATTCTCGATGATCTCATGAAGATAACCGACGCAGAGCATATCAGGACGGCGATCACCTTTCCGGTGGGAAGGGCAGAACGTCATGCCAAGCACTTCAAGTACCGAAAGTCGGCGAAACCGACGGTCTCGGCATGCACTATGGCGAGTTCGCCGGTGATCTTTCCCGAAGGAAAGATCATGGCCTGCATTGGGCCGGTAATGAAGCTTGCCACGGCGCATCCCCTTGCTCTTGGCAATCTGTTCGAGGAGCCTCTCTCATCGATACTCGACCGGGCTGAAGAGAACATCATCCTTCATGCAGTCAGGGTCTGGGGTCCGCACAGGCTAGTTTCCATCCTGAGAGATCATGGACTGGAGCGGCTGCTCCCTGCCGAGTATATCGAAGGCTGCATATGCGACATCTGCTTCAAACTCCTGTCGAAGGAGGAAGTGCTGGCTTTCTTGAGGACGCTCTCAGCAGAGGACGACTTCCGACGGAAGATCGCCTACGGGAGACTCTACTATCTAAACGAGGACTCGATGGCTAATGCGCTCGTGGCAGAGGAAGGAGAATAATTGTTCGCCCGTGGTATCAGTTTTTCCGTGCAAACACAGCGCTATCAAGGTTAACGATCATCATTTCCCAAGTAATTTGCGTGCTATAGGCAAAGTGTTTCCTTGAGGGTTATCGAGAGGATTGGTGTGAGAGGGCTCCATTTCAGGCCAACGGGCACTTCGTCCCGCAGCATGGCTACGACAGATCGATCACAAGGCTCAACTTCGCACTTCTGATCCTACCCGTACCTGACACTTTCTATCCGGATACGAAGAGAGACACTTTCGCGCGAAAATCGTTGCCGGTCAAATCTCTTTGAAAAGGGTGCTTGGAGCAGGGAAAGATGCCATGTCCGGAGCCACTGCTTGAAGCCAGGACCGTTGCTTCACGGCAATGCCCTTTTTCTGGAGGACAACCTCGAACCATGTCATTATTTCATTTGAAACAGGCCGTAGCGGTATTGAACGAGTAGATTTATAACAACACACAGTGAATATTGGACAGCTTCTAACGTATTAGGATATCAGACAGACACGTCACCCTATAAATCGTGCAATGTTTGACAGTGCACCTCTGCTCTGATACTGTTCTGACGTTAGCGAAAAAAACTATTCAATATATGGTTCCCGCCCTCGCTTCGCTCCATTTGTTTCTAGAGAAAGACTTCATTGTTGTACACTCTTGAATTACGTTTGTTCGTCGGTAAAGTCAAGGTTCCATCTCTGAGGCGGTTGGGTGCCACATGCCTCTCGATAAGCAATATGGCATTGAACCGTTTTGTTGCCGTCTTGATCTATATAAGCAAGAAGGATATGCGGAGACAACACGAGCCGCCTCTCTCCTGCAGCGTATAGGCTCATAATCCAGCCTACACGTCCGAGGAGCAAAGACGGCTCAGATCGCATCACTATGGTCTATCCGAGGCTTCGACAGTACTCAGAAGCCAAAGAATGTTAGTTTTTCAGTGCACCCTCTGCAATCCACTTCCTTATGGCCCGATAATCCAAAGAGCTCTCCTCCCAGAAGGCCCCTCCCCCATGCAGCGCGCCAGGAACAACTTTCTGGAGAAGCAGGCTCTGCCCAGGACTTACGGTGTCCACCACGCTTTCAACACCCACCTTGGAAACGGTTTTAGAACCGATCACCCTGTTCGGGATGACGGCATCATAGATTGGAACGACAACTGCCGAACCCTCGTAGGTCATGAGATCGAGACCATTGCTGTAGTCAACAGCCGTCGAAAGGATATCGTGATCCGTTTTGGTATTCATCGAGGTAATCGTACTGCCGGGGATATGGCACGGTGCGCAATTGCTCCGCAGAATCGGGTAGATATGTTTTCGATAGCTCAGATTCGAATACGGATAAGCGTCGAGGGTCGGTCCATTGCCTACCCACAGGGCTCCTCTCGCAGCGGAGATGCCGCCGTGATGCATGTTGCAGCTCATGCGGGTGGTCGTAGCCGTGCCTCCGCCCACACCCGCGATACTCACCATGTGCCGGGCCGAGTTCCCCTTGCGGGTCCAGGTCTTGTACTTCAGGGTCCTCGGGTCGTCGGGCTCTGCAGGCTGAACGAGGTTCCCATCAGCATCAAGGACATACAGCGGCACGAATGGTTCATGTCCATGATAGGTCGATACGGTATAAGGGTCGCTCGCGACAGGTGCGTACGTCCAGAAGTTTCCTGACTCGTTCGTTGTCATACTGATGATATTACCTTCGCGGTCCTCCATGATAATCTCGCCGCCTTTCACAGCTGCGCGACCGGCGCGGTCGCTGTACAGGGTACCCGCCATAGTGAAGAGGTAATGCTCTGCCCTCCCTCCGACGCCATGGCACCAGCCGCAGTTTTCACTCGGGTGGTGCGTGCCTCGTCCCGGCGCATTGTCCTTACCGATGATATACCCTTCCGGTGGCGGCTCGAATAACCGTCCCAGCGCAGAAAAATTGCTTTCGTCATAAACGGCCGCCAGGGTAACAACACCAAAGGCGGCAAAGCAGATGCATATGATCAAGATCTTTTTCATATATATCTCCTGTTTCTCTTCATTTCGCAGTTGTCATCTATTGGTCATTTGAAGACAGACCGAAAATCCGTACGCTCCCGGCATTGTTGTCTTCGGTCGGTGCCCCTGCAACGAGCCATCGCCCCCACTTCCCCGCAACCGTTGCGACGAACTTGCCCAGATGCATATCTCTGGCTTCTCCGGGGATCGCACTCACAGCATCCAGAGGAGTTCCGCTGATAAGATCACCTCCGCTGAAGAGGAATATCTTCCCCGTCATAAGCCAGGGGCTTCCGTCGGCATGCACTGCACTTACGGCCAGCATGCTGCTTCCGGTCACATTTTTCACGGCAGTGATGGTTGACGCGAACTGCCCGGAATTCAGTTCCCCATCGATTCTGGCCAGTCGATCAGGCGAGTCCAAGTCTGCATTGATCGTCCTCACTCCGGCCCCCCCTTTCACGATGAAAAGGCGTCCGACGTCTGCGACATTATCGACAGCAGCCTGATACGCCCCGACCGCCACATCCCTGAAACCGTCACGGTTTATGTCCCAGATAACCTCAATGGCCCGGCCAAAACCCCCATCCCTGCTGCTAATATTAAGGTCTGGACCTGGCGACGGAAAGGCACTGCCGCCATAGAAACCGGCTACCTTGCCGCTGGCCCCTATGAGCAGGTCATCAATATGGTCATTGTCGATGTCGCCTGCGGCAAGGGAGAAGCCAATGCCGCCGAGGCTCGGACTTGCAGAAATCTTGACGGCACTGGCAGGGCTATAGTCCGGTCCGAAATATACATATACCGCTCCCTGCTGATAGAGGGAAGGGCTGGGTGAGTGCAGGGGTGCGCCCACGATAAGATCCGGCTTGCCGTCTCCATTCAGATCCCCTGATGCCATGGCATAACCGAATCTGTCCAGCGCATTCTCTCCCTCCAGGATAATCACCTTCCGTGGTTTATGCCCGCCTTTATAGACCATGACCGTGCCAGCCAGCGACGCATCTTTCCCGCTGCCGTTAACTGCTGAGGCAGCAAAGTAACTTTTTCCATCGGTATCCATATCGCCTAACCCGACGAGACTCCAGCCGAGGTTACCCTCTCCCTTAACAAAGGTGGATCGTCCTTCGGCAAATCCATGCGGGTTGGCAAAATAGAGAACAAGCCCCCCTGAAGAGCCCTTATGCGCGGCATAGGGAGCCCCCACTGCCAGATCTTCGTTGCCGTCGCCGTTCAGATCCAGAGCAATTCCGGCGCTGCCCTGCATGCTTCCCCTCAGGTATTTCTGGCTCAACAAAGCACTCACGGGCACGGTTCTCTTTGATGCCGCAGTAGCAAGTGCATGGTACGCAGTTCCCGACATGACAAGCAACAACAGTACTCCTATCACAATTGCAGTATTTCGTCTATGCATATGATCTCCTTCTCACATGTATTGCGATGTGTTGAAAATGATGTTAATTACACAGACAATGAACGGCAGACAAGATTAAGACTGTGGAGGGCGATCCTTTTCAACCACAACCAAAAGTGGCCGCAATGGTGGGTCATTAATCGCGGAAATACAGCAAAACGCTGGTACAGTGGGCTTACAGGGACTGTCACAGAGGAGGGGCATATCCGTACCACCGAATATCGCTGATATGCCGCTATCACAGACATTGAGGCTAACGAAAGCCGGTTCATCGTGGGACGAAAAGTACAGGAAGCCGGCATACATGGCCACGCAGAGTGAGCCGATAAGGACAACCAGACAGACGACACTCGTCAAAGATGTATGGGTATGGCGAGAAGGCATAGATGTAATATGAAGATTCATGAACAACACGATGATTAGTCAAAACTCCCTTCAGAGGCGGAAAGCCTTTAAATCAGTATAGCTGTTCTGCAGTTTTCTGCAATATAAATATTGCTCTTTTTTCGATAATAATTGCTCTGCCACATAACATCACTTCAGCCCATAGGAAGCAAACGACAGAGAGCAGAATGCCGTCCATTTAAAGAATATCTGGCAAGAGGAAAGAACATTCTGAGTAGATGACTGATCTGTTTTGTCGTATGTATTCATGATTATCTCCATGATTTTACTGCCGAAGTTTTATCCAGATTCGATGTTAGTTTCGATGCTGCACCGGTCGCCCTTCAAAATCAGGAAGGGGTCAGGTCTGAAGATCGAGTCTTTCTTGTTGCAATTTCCTAGGTAACACTCTGCATTACAGGGATTTTCACAATATTGTTCAGAAGGATCAGTATAGCTCGGAATGTCTATTACTGTGCGTATCAGAGCCCCTAGGGATCTCATGCAATCATTAGCGCGTTCCGGTCATTGCCGTGCAGCGATACACGGTGTCCAGCAGATGCAGTGGCACAGCATGGACAGGCTCTTTTTCGCTGATGCACCGGCGCAAAAAGAAGGTCAGGGTCGATAATCTCTCTAAGAAGGCAGAGCATGATCTGATTCAGGGCTGCGAAATGATCCTGCTCTTCATCGCCCTCCTGCACATCAGGACAACGTTTGATCCGCAATGTTTACGCCTCTTTTTCCGGAGAGTTTTTCAACAGACGGTGCAGACCTACCCCGAAAAGGCTCCAAAGAAAGCCTGAAAAGGGGGCGGATAGACGAATGATGACTCAGAGGGATAATCTTATGAGGTGACTCTTTTCGACTTATGATATTCCTCTAACTGCTCCCTCATGGTCTCCGGCGAAAGAGCCCCACTCCTGACAAGAGCCTCGCCGAAATACAGGTAAGAGTCACTCTGTTCTTTGAGAAGCTCATGTACCTCATTGCCTGTTAAATAATTCTTTTTGACCGCGATCTCGCCAAATTTTTCATACGTCATTTCCTGCATTTTCAGTATGATCATTATGCCATCGTGTGTCAGCCATCCCCGGTCCTTTGCAAGTTCTCCGAGCTTACGGTTATTCCTTCTCTGCAGCAACCCTGCGCTGATAACCGCCTCATTGGTAATGAGTCCCCGTGCAACCAGGAAAGAGCCAAAACGATAAGCTTCAGCCATGATTCTTTAACAGTCCCCTCCATATTTTTTACCATTCTATCACGTTCGAGGGCCATATGGTACAGGAAGCTCAATGAACCTCTTGCCCGAAAAACAGGAAATGATAAAGTAATTGAATATCCTCAATAATGACCCGCATTCGGTCTCATCTTGGAGGAGATTTACCGTCAGTTTAGGAGGCAATCTATATTTCGGTAGATGTCAAGAGCTCTTGATTTGATTCTTCTCTGGAAGCATTACAACTCGTCTTAAATGCGTTGTTGTCGCCATGTACTCCCCTGTGTCAAAATCAGCAGGTGGCTTTCCGAACCCACGAAAAAGAGAGTCATCAATACCGTGGTCCCGTCACCGCCGTGCGACAACCCACTGCGTCCCGCAGATGTACCGGAAGTCGCAGTCAGGGCACTGCCGCTTCATATCCGTTGAAGGCATGAAGGGGATCGCCGGGTCCATAATCTCCTTAAGAAGAGAACGTATTACCTGTCTGAGCGCTTCGCAGCCTGTCTGCCTGTCGCCATCCTCAAAGAGAGGCAGTTCGATATCTCGCCCGATCACTGACCTGCCGAGAAGCAGATACGCCCCGTTAAGGGTATCGGGGGCAACGGCCTTTTCCTCCGCATAGATCATGAGGTAGCAGGGCATCTGCAGACTGCCGATAGCCTCTGCCCAGGTCCTGCGGTCCGCAGGGTCGAGTTTTGCAAGGTTGACCTTCATCCTGTCGGATGCGCCGGTCTTATAGTCGATGATATAGATCTCTCCGTCACGCTCCTCGATGCAGTCCACCCTTCCCTTGAGCATGAATCCCTCGAATCCGGCCTGCATCTTCCTCTCTGTCTCGATGATCCTTACACTGGTCTCCCTGATGAGCGGCAGATAGTATTGTTCGAGGAACCGGCGCAGCTGCCGAGCTGTCTGGTTCACGAGCAGATACTGGGCGCCGACGAGATCTCTGCCGTAGCGCATGGCAAAATGAGCGCGGCACAGGCGTTCGATTACTTCAGGGTCGATATCCTGCTCCGTAAGGGAAATCCCTTTCAATGCGCTGAAGTATCCGTCCAGGATAGCGTGCACGGATCTGCCGATCTCTGTCCGCGCGATCTCCCCGGTTACCGCTTCGGCCTTGCCTATGCGAAGGAGCCGGGCGTAGTAGAATTCGAGCGGGCAGCCCAGATATAGGTCAAGCTCCGTGGGGCTGAACGCATAGTTCTTCAGGAGACCAAGCACCTCCTGCGTCTTTTCGACAGGCTGCGGTCCGCTGTTGCCGAGATTGACCTGGTACTGCACGGAAGCGACATAATCGCTGACCCCTGTTTTCCGGTCGCGCTTCTGGCGCATCCAGAGAAGCCGTTCGACGAACCGCGACCGCTCCTGGGTATCCGACTCGACAGAGAAGATATGAACCTCACGCGCAGACCCGAGCAGTGTGCTGAAGATGTAGTCAGCTATCTTGTCCCGGTCGATATAGGTCGGTAACCCGAGGTAATTGCGCGCCTTAAGAGGCAGCAACGTATCGTCTCTGCGCGTCGCCGGCAGTGTTTCCTCATTGGCATTCAGGACGATGACACGGTCAAACGACAGATTGCGGGTCTCGAGAAGGCCGAGAACCTGCAGGCCTCTGACAGGTGTTCCGTCAAAGGGCACATGTGATGCTGTCACGCACTTTCTGAAGAGAATGAAGTAACTTTCCCGGTCAGCAAAAGAAAAACCGGTGAGCAGAGAAGCAGACAGATCTCCGATCGCCCTCACAAAAGCCTCGGCAAACGGCTGGAACTGTGGGTGCAGTCGGGCGCTGCTGTTTTCGTAGATGTAGGTGAGCAGAGTGAGACACGCTGCTGCAAAATCTGCCACGGACGCAAACGAAAGGAACCGGCCGATGGTCGAGCGATGGATCTGCATGAGGTGTTCCCTCAGGTCGTCAGGCCTTGTTACTTCGCCTGCAGTACCAAGCTTTTCCGCTGCCCGCTTCATGATCTCGTCCGTTGACTCAATCTCTTTCATCGTTGCGAAGGTCCGGGACGCGTTCTCGCTGAAGATCTCCTCGATCGTATGGAAGAGCACGCGGGTCGTCTCAGGCATCCCCCTGAAGAAGATGTTTTTGGTGTAGGGGTGAAGCACGAAGTTCAAATATGCTGGAAGATAAACGCGGTCCCGGTCCATGGATGAAACAAGCCCCATGAGGTTCTCGAAAAAACCGAAGATCGGGGTGCGTCTGAGCGGATAACCCATGGAGATGTTATAGTCTTCTTCGGTCATATCGATGAGTCCCTGCCTGAGCAGCGGAAACAGTGCATCCGACGACGGAAGAACAACCGCGGTCCGCTCGTCAGGCTGCTCTCCGCTAAAAATCCTGCTGAGAGCGAAGACCTGGCCATGAATGTCGGGACTGCTATAGAACGTGACCTTTTCCGCTATCGCCTCCTCATCCTCACGGTCCTTGGCCCTAACGTTGAAGTCCTTCAGATGGCTTGAAAGTCCCCTGCCCTCCTGAAAAAGAAAGACCGTGTTTTCAGATTGTCCCACGTTGCGGAAGATCTCCTTCTCTGTTCTCGTCAGTGCAAAGAACCCGGCGAAGATCTTCATGGTATATTCCGCGAGTGCGGCATTGATGTCCATTGCGGCTACAGCCCGGTAGCGTGAAGACCGAGTCGAAAGGCGGGCCGATTCCAGTTCAGCATAGAAGCGGTCGTAAAAGAAGGATAGGGACTGGAGCCGCGCAAGCGAACCCTGGGGGATGAGCCGCGCTGCCTCAGGATCAACCTGCCGGACCAAATCCCTCCTGACGCCCTCAATGTGCAGTTCCTCGAGATCGCGGAATATCGTCATGCCGATAGAAAAGAAGCGGTCGAGGGAAAGAAAGCGGTCACGTCCTATCCGATCCTCAGCAGCACGGTGGATGTTGTACAGCACAGCGACGGCATCGATCGCATCAATCTTGCGCCGTTCGAACAAAGCATCATAAAGCGCGTCGACAAAACTGTCGACGGAATGGATGACCGGCGGTATAAAGGCGCTGCCTGTCCTGAGAGCGAGCTCCCTGCGAAGAAAATGGGCAGGCCGTCTCCCCGGAAATACTACAAGGTTCGCGGAGAAGTCCCGTCCGCGAGGTTCGAGGAGCGATGCTGTCTCTGCAACGATATTCGTTCCTGCGGGAAGCACGCGCGCGATCATGCCACCTCAACCGCACGATTGACGTCAACGTACATCAGAAGACCGCGTACTGCCCTACCGGGATAGAGCGCCGCGACCACCGACAGGTAGTGTCGCACCTGTTCTGCGTGATGCTCAGCGGCCACGCCATCCCTCCCGGTCTTGAAATCCAGAACAATCGCAGCATCAGAGTCCACGACGAGGCGGTCAATGCGGAGCAGCCTGCCGGTCTGGTCAACGACCTCCTTTTCGGTAAAGACCACGCGGCCTTCTCTCGCTGCGAAAAATTCTGCGACCTTTGGATTGCGGAGCACTGCTGTCACCGCATCAGCAATCTCATCATCAGGGTATTCGATGCCGGTCGCTGTCTTTGCCTTTCCTATGAAAGCACGGAGCTGCACCGGATCGGGAACAGTTGTTTCCACCCTCGAAAGCACGTCATGGATAAGTTCGCCGCGTTTGCGTTCCGGGGCTGCAAGAGTGCTGTACGATACCGGGTGCCGGATTATGCTGCCTGTTCGGTGAGTTATGCTGCATGGCTGCCTTTCCTCTGCCTTTGCCGTATGACTGCGCTCCACACGGGAAGCTTCGGGAAAGCCTTCTTCAGGGAACAGATCGAATGGCTGCTTGTCCCTCGCGCCCTTTACGCCGATGACGTACATCTCCTCCTCAGCCCGGGTGAACCCTACATAAAGCGCGTTCAAGCGGTTGACAAGGTCCTTTGCCGCAGCCTCATCATAGAGCGGCTGAAATGCTGGTTCGCTGGCGCATATGCCCTTCGTCAGTTTGAGAAGCCGTATTCTGTCACCCTCCATCTGCTCCACAAAGTCGAACGGCTGCTGCCGCGCAGCATAGAGGAGAACGATGGCCGCCGGGAACCCAAGCCCTTTTGCCTTATGTATGGTCATCACCCGAACTGCCGGAACGCCCTTCGGCACGTTCATATTCCAGCCGGCATCGTCAGCATCTTCGTCGTTGGCGAACTCGATGAAGTCCCTCAGGCTGTTGAATCCTGCACCCTCGAACTCCCTGATCACTTCAAGTATCTTGACCAGGGTTGCCTCCTCATGGCCGCATGTCTCGAATACCCGGAACACACTGAATGCCTCGGTCACGAGATCATAAACAGGGAAATACCCTGCCACCCTGAACAGCCCGTCAAAGTATCGGTCCCACAGTTGCGGATACAGCCGCTGAAAGACCTTGTAGCCCCGCTCCCCGCGCCCGGCAAGGACGCAGGCGCGCAGGTCTTCCCGCCTGACATGGACGGCATCCAGCATGCAGATCCTGCTGAAGATCTCGCCGAGCAGGAAAGTGCTGAAGGCATGGTCATCTATGGGGGAATCGAGGAAGTTAAGAAGCGCTATGACCTCGCCGGTAATCCTCCTTCTCCGGATGTCAAGGTTGCTGTAAGAGATGAATTCGACGCCCGCTTCGTTCAGCCATCCCGAAACCCGCACGGCATCCTCATTTCGCTGGGTCAGTACCGCGATATCGCTCAGCCTGAAGCCCCGACCCTGCAGTTGCGCGATCGTCCGCACAATGCGCTCGCGCTCCGGCTGGACTTCTTCGTCGCGTTCCAGCACGACCGCCTCGACATGGCCGGCATCGTCGCTCCAGTCGAGCGCTTTCTGTTCATAGTCTGCAAGGCCGCTGCGCCGCGCCGCATCTCCGTAGCCGGGAGTCGTAGCCATAGTCTTTGTAAAGACCGCGTCTACGAACTTCAGTATCTCCGGCCTGCTCCGGAAGTTCTCGGTCAGGCCTTTCACATCGGGCTTTACCAGCGTAAGGTACCCGCCGCGCTCGAGCCCTTGCATGATAGTATAGTCAGCATAGCGGAAACCATAGATAGCCTGTTTGGTGTCTCCTACCACAAACAGGCTCCCCCCCTGGCTGAGCGAATTTTCGACAAGAGGCAGGAGGTTGTCCCACTGGACCGGCGAAGTGTCCTGGAACTCGTCGATGAGATAATGATAGACCGTATCGCCGATCCTGAAGTAGATATCCGGCACGATCAGGCGGTCGATGTAGTCTGCAAGCACCCGGTTGATGTCCTCGATAAAGACCTTCTCCTGCTGCCGCTTCACCATCTCGAGCGTGTCCCGGAAACCGCTGAAGATCCGCAGATAAGGGGTGAAGAAGGAGCGGGCATACAGCCCGGCAAATTCTCGCACCAGGGATGCAAGGCGGTCCCAACGCCCGCGGATGCGCTCATACGGGGCAACAGCTGCTGTATCGTTCTTCGTCGGCTTTGTTACCGGCAGGTTGCTGAAGCCTTTGCCGATGAGCTCCACGAACTTCCCCTCTGCAGCAAGGTCCGGCATGCTCCGGAACGATGAGTTGCCGTGGCGTTTGAGATTTCCCGCAGCGATCTCTGCATCGATCGCTGCGATCGTATCCGCCATTTGCTTTCTAAGCACCCCCATATCGGCAGAGAAGTCCTCAAAGAGCGGCTCGCGCCGTGTTGATGAGAGTTTGCCGTAGATGTTCCTCAGTTCTTTCAGGATCGGTGCAGCAGGGTCCCAGTAATAGGCAGACCCTCCCTCCCGGTGCTCGGCAATGCCGGAGACTGCCGACTGCATGAGCCTGGCCTCGGCCGAGCCCTCCCTCACCCTCCTGAGGTAGAGATCGAAGGCATATCCGATGAGCCGGCTGCTCTCCATCACGATCTCGAAGTCAGGATTAAAACCGAAATCGATCGCCGATGATTTAAAGACCGTTGCCATGAAGCTGTCTATGGTGCGGACCTGGAAATCCGAGTAGGTGTCTAGGATACGGTCGATCAGGCCTGATGCCTTTTCCTTCAGCTCCTCCTCGGAAAACAGAAGACGCTCCTTCAGCTGCCCGAGGCTATCCGGATCCCCGGTGCAGGCTGACTTGAGCCACCGTAGCACCCGCTCTTTCATCTCCTTTGCAGCGTTGTTCGAAAAGGTTACGGCAAGGATGTTCCTGAGGTCGTTCCGCGGGATGCTGCTGTTCATGAGGAACTCGACATAGCGCAGGGTAAGGGCATGCGTCTTGCCTGAACCGGCGGATGCCTTCAGCACCATGATATGGGGGAACTGATAGGCTGGTCTGCTCTCCTGACCCGATGATCTAATCTTCTCAGTCACGGTACAGGTATGATACCATTCCTCCCCGGACAAGGGATGTCCGAGGTCCGCGCTCGGAAAACTTCTTTGGGACAATTCATCGTTCTCAACCGCGCAGACCAATCACCCCGGGTCAAGTTACTAACCAATCTATACCACCTCGACACCGGCCGGCAGTCACAGGTTAGTGACATCCCGTAGCGGCAGATCGCCGAACAGACAGCAGTACTCCAGGCGCGCGACCCCTTGGAGAGAGCTTGATCGAATTTAGCCTGCTACCCTGGCTTCAGAAGATACAGCTATAATTTCGTCCTGCCCTTCATGAACTCCCTGTTTTTGCTCCGTTACGTAACAAATCAAGCAAAAGGGATGTTGTTGTGGTGTCTGATCAGTAGTAGAATATGGCAAGAACTACATAAGGAGAGAACTATCATGAAGTATCTGATTGTTTATGCACACCCCAACCCCAAGAGCTTCAACCACGCCATTCTGGAAACGATATCGGAAGAATTAAGAAAAAAGAAGAGAGATTTTACGGTGAGAGACCTCTACAAGATCAGTTTCGACCCCGCACTTTCAGCAAAAGACCTGTCAGCGATCCAGGATGGTGCTGTTCCCAAGGATATCAAAAGGGAGCAGCATTACATCAGCAAGGCAGATATTCTCATTGTGATATTCCCGATCTGGTGGTCAGCCATGCCGGCCATGTTAAAGGGCTATATTGACCGGGTCTTCTCCCTGAAGTTTGCCTATGACATAACAGAGACGGAAGTGGTCGGGCTTTTGCGGGATAAAAAGGTATTCCTGATCAGCACTACGGGTGCATCCAAAGAGGACTATGAGAAGATGGGCGCTTTTAAGATGATGAATATGGCGATGGATACGGCCATATTCCAGTTCAGCGGGATGAAGGTCATAGGGCATAAATATTTTTCTTCTGTTCCCTATGTGTCGCAGCAGGACAGGAAGAAGATGTTGCAGGAGCTGAAGCTGCTGGTTAGGGAAAAATTGTTATAGCGCGGCGCGAAAATCCCATCCTCACATTAGAGGGCCTTGTGACCGTTCCCACGTCTTCGGCAAAAGCTACTGATTGGTCCAACAATGAATTGTCGCACCAGTCATTGATAAAAGAAGTCAGAAAAAATATGCTGCGAAGAGCTGCTTGCATCCCCAAAGGGAAAGGTTCAAAAAAGACGAGAGGTGAGACGCTCTAACGCGTCTCACCTCTCTTATGTATCAGAAAAATTAAGACCGGACCGGTCTCAGCATCCCCGCGGACTTCAACCGCCGCTGTAAAAGATGCTGTTGATCTCGGCCTGGCTCAGCGGACCGACGATCTTCAGCTTCTTTTCGCCGCAACCGGGACAGGACTCCTTCTGGAGCTCTTCATCAGAACTGATGACTGTCGCATAATGCCCCCCGCACTTCAGGCAGGAGCATCTATTGTAGGTCAGAGAGCACGATTCCATGGTAATTCACCTCCGGCTTATTAGTTTCATTGTTGCATTACAACTAAATTATAGCACACCACAAGATTATTTTCATATATTTTTCTGTCATTCTCCCTTCTTTGTCCCGGCAGGAAGCGGACAAGGCTTATTCCGGAAAAACTCGTAATAGAGAAGCGGTACAGCCAGAAGGGTGAGAGCTGTGGCAGCCACAGCCCCGAACATCATGGCGATCGCCAGCCCCTGGAAGATAGGGTCAAAGAGCATTACAAAGGAACCGACAACGACAGCAGCAGCCGTAAGAGCAATTGGCCTGAACCTCACGGAACCAGCCTTCATAAGGGCAGACTTGAGGTCGCAGCTGTCCCGCCATTCCATCTGCACAAAGTCGATCAGCAGAATGGAATTCCTGACAATGATGCCGGCAAGTGCGATAAAGCCGATCATGGATGTTGCCGTAAAGAAAGCCCCGAATATAGCGTGGCCCGGCAGGATGCCCACGAGGGTCAGCGGGATAGGGGCCATGATGACGAGCGGGGTCACGAAGTTTCTGAACCAGGCAACGACAAGAATATAGATCAGCACGAGCACCGCAGCAAAGGCGATGCCGAGGTCGCGGAAGACCTCGTAGGTGATATGCCACTCACCATCCCACTTCATGGCATAGCGGTCCTCGAGCCACGGCTGCACGGATGAATACTGCTTCAGCTGATACCCTTCGGCAAGCTTGAGCCCCTGCAGCGTATCCTTCATCTTGAGGATGGCATAGGCAGGGCTTTCCTCCGTGCCGGCCACGTCTCCCGTTACATAGACCACCCTCTTGAGGTTCTTGTGATAGATGGTCTTGTCTTCCACCCCCTCCTGAACATTCACCAATTCAGCAAGCGGGACAAGTCCGCCTCCAGGGGAAGGCACTGCTATATCACTAAGTAATGCAAGATCAGAACGTTCGCTGAGGGGCATTCTGAGGAAAAGTTCTACCGGTTCCTTGTCATGCTCAACATGCACCAGGCCCGCAGGCATGCCGTTCAGCGCTATCCGGAGGGTCTGGGATACGGTCTCCGTGGTTATCCCGTGCCGCGCCGCCTTTTCCTTTTCCACATCGAATATCACCTTCTTCTGGTCGTCTTCCACATACCAGTCCACATCGACCACGCCCTCAGTAGTTTCAAATATATTTCGGATCTCCCGGGCAATCTCTATCTGCCGCTGCAGGTCGGGGCCATATACTTCGGCTACGAGTGTGCTCAGCACCGGCGGCCCCGGCGGTATCTCGGCGACCTTGATCCGCGCACGGTACCGGTCCGCGATCTTCTTCAGTTCAGGCCTGAGGCGCTTGGCAATGTCGTGGCTCTGTTCTGCCCGGTCCCCCTTGGGGAGAAAATTGACCTGGATATCTGCGACGTTGCTGCCTGAGCGCAGAAAATAATGGCGCACCAGGCCGTTGAAGTTATAAGGCGCAGCTGTTCCGCTATAGCTCTGGAAGTCCGTGACCTCCGGAACTGTCTTCAGGTAATCTCCCAGGCTGCGCGCTGCTGCTGCAGTCTCTTCGAGCGTCGTCCCTTCCGGCATATCGATAATGACCTGCAGCTCGCTCTTGTTGTCAAAAGGCAGCATCTTCAGCGTGACCGCCTTGAGGGGTATCATGAGCAGGGCGAGGCCCAGAAACACCAGCACCATAGCAAGTACTGCTGCTCGCTTATTCCTGCTCTCTAATAATGGCCTGAGCATCCTCCCATAGAGAGCCGACAACTTCCCGCCCTCCGCTTCCGCACGGTGCGGTCTGACGTTCTTCAGGACCTTGTAGCTCATCCAGGGGCTGACGATGAAGGCTATCAACAGGGAGAAGATCATCGCGGCAGATGCCCCTACCGGTATCGGCCGCATGTACGGACCCATGAGCCCGGAGACAAAGGCCATGGGCAGCAGCGCAGCGATGACCGTGAAGGTCGCGAGTATCGTGGGGTTGCCCACTTCATCGACAGCGTAAGCAGCAGTAAGGGGGGCGATCTTGTGCATCCTGAAGTGACGGTGAATGTTCTCCACCACGACGATGGCATCGTCCACCAGGATGCCGATCGAAAATATCAGGGCGAAGAGCGTTACCCGGTTCAAGGTATATCCATAGAGATAATTGACCAGCAGCGTGAGCGCGAGGGTGACAGGGACAGCCACCGCCACCACAATAGACTCTCTCCAGCCGAGGGCAAGGGCGATGAGGATGACGACCGACAGGGAAGCGATGAGGAGGTGTTCAAGGAGTTCGTCCGACTTCTCCTTTGCCGTTTCTCCATAGTTTCGGGTCGTAGTTATCTCGATGCCGGACGGTATGATCGTGCCCTTCAAAGCGCCGATCTTCCTGATTGCATCTTCGGCAACGGTGCTGGCATTCGTGCCCTTCTTCTTCGAGACGGTGAGCGTCACAGCATCAAACTGGCCGGACCGCTCGTATCCCGGCGGTATGCCCTTTGCCGCGGCCGCCGGCCCCAGTCCCATAAAGACGTAGTGGGCAGGTTCCTCGGGGCCGTCAATCAAAGACGCCACGTCCCGGAGATAGACCGGCCGTCCATTGGCGACGCTCACCACAAGTGCGCCCACTTCTCCCGCATCCTTCAAAAACGCCCCGGTCTCGACCATAAATTCCCGGTTTCCCGAAGAGAAGGCCCCCGAGGGAAGGACGAAGTTGGCCTTCTGGAGAGAGCCGATAATCTGCTGCGCCGAAACGCTGTAGGCACGCAAGTGTAAAGGATCAAGGCTGATCCGCACCTGCCGCTTCTGTCCCCCGATTACTGCGGTCTCGGACACGTCTTTGTCTTTCTTTATCTCTTCGCAGAGCTCCTGGGCTACACGCCGCAGTTCATACCCGCTGTAGCGCGCCGACCAGAGCGTAAATGCCGTGATCGGCACATCATCAATGGATTTCGGGCGCACCAGAGGCTGTGACACACCGGGTGGTATCAGGTCTGCGTGGGACATGAGCTTGTTATAGAGTTTGACAAGACTCGCTTCCATCTCCTCCCCGACATAAAACCGGACGATCGTAAGGTTCATGCCGGGTCGGGCGATGGAATAGACATATTCGACGCCCTTAATCTCCCAGAGGAACTTCTCCATGGGCTTGGTGACGCGTTCTTCCACCTCTTTTGCCGACGCGCCAGGGTAGGAAACCATAACGTCGATCATCGGGACAACGATCTGCGGTTCTTCCTCCCGCGGCGTTACAGCCACCGCAAAGATGCCCAGCAGGAGCGATGCAATTACGATGAGGGGTGTCAGTTTAGACTGAATGAACGCCTTGGCGATTCTACCCGATATGCCTATGCCATTCATGCTGCGTCCTTTTTAGTTCCTTGCAGGCGGCGCAGGTTGGAAGGGTCAGATAATGATCGTGCCAGGGACAGGCAAGGCAGACCGGCTGCGCATCTTGACAGATGGTCATGCATACTTTTATTTCGTCGTCACCAGCACGCCGCCGTCCACAGCTTGTTCCACGCCCTCAACAATGATCCTTTCACCTGGGTTGACACCGGACAGGATCTCGACTTTGTCTCCGTAGGTTCTTCCTTTCCTCACCAGCCGATAGGTAATGATCGAATCGCTGCCTACGGTGTAGAGACCCGAGAGTTGCCCCCGTTCTACAACAGCCTTCCCGGGCACCAGAAGTCGGTCCCTCTTCCCCGCGGCAATGGATACTTTCGCATAAGAACCGTTCCGCAGGCCCTCATTGCTGACAGCGATCTTGACCAGAAATGTCCTGGTCGAAGGGTCGACCGAAGGCACGACTTCCGAGACCGTACCCGGGACCTCGCGCTGCAGTGATCCGATGGTGATTACGGCCTGCATGCCCCGCTTCACGGTACCGACATACCTCTCATCCAGGTATGCATCGATCCGGTAGCCGGAGGTATCCTCCAAGGTGAAGAGCGGCATGCCCGGCACAGCCATATTGCCCTGTTCGGCCCTCCTCTCGGTGATACTACCGGCGAAGGGCGCGACAATGCTCGTAAACCCGTGGTGCACCTTTGCCTCTTTCAGCATGGCCTGCGACCGCTCATATTCCGATTCAGCCACCTTCTTCTGTGTTGCAACCTGATCAAGTTCCTGTCCGGTCAGCGCTCGGTCATCATGAAGGGTCTTGTACCGTTCATAGGTGATGTCGGCCAGCGACTTCTGCTGCTTAGCCGCCTCAACTGCCTTTTCCGCTGCCTTCACCTTCTGGACAACGTCGCTGTCGTCGACTGTTGCCAGGACCTGTCCTGCCTGCACGCGGTCGCCCTCCCGCACCTTCACGGAGGTGATCGTGCCCATCATGCGGCTTGCGATAATGCTGACAGTCCTGGCTTTTACCGTCCCGGAGGTCTCGATATATTCTTCAGCCGGCGACAAAGCAGCAATAGCAACCAAAACACCGCTCACCTGCTTCCGCGGAACAGCTTTCTCGCCGGATTCTTTTCCCCTGCAACCCGCAAGCGCGGCAAAGACCGCCGTTGCCAGCAGGAATGCGACCATTGCCCTGGACTTTACGATATTCCTCTTCATGGTTCTATCTCCAGATCTTTCAGGATGGTGCCGCTCTGATGACTGAGACGGGCAAGCGCGGTCAGATATGCCGCCTCCCGTGCAACATGATCGGCACGTGCTGCATCGAGGTTGGACTGTACGTCCAGCATGTCCACCATAGTCGAGAGGCTCCTCTCATAGCGGGTCCGGACAAGCCTTCTGCCCTCCTCTGCTGCTGCCACGTTCGCCTTTGCAAGCTCGAGACCCTTCCTTGACTCCTCAACAGATAGGTATGCCTCATAGACCTCGAAAGAAACATGTTTTTTCATGCCGTCTAGATACGCTTCGGCCTCTGCGAGCTTGTGCTGGGCCTTCGCGCGCTCCGCCTCCCGTTTCAGCCCGTCAAAGAGCTCCCAGCGGAGAAAGGCCATGGCCTGCCAGCTTTCGCCTTCCTCGCCAAAAGGCGCCTTGTGGCTGTTCAGCTGATATGAACCGCCTATGCCGAGCACCGGCAGATAGGACGAGTTGGCCAGCCGGAGATTATTCTCTGCGTTGCGAAAGCGTGCCTCCATGCCCTTCAGGTCTTTACGGGACTGGGCAGCAGCATCATAGTACGAGAGATCTTTCAGCATTATCGATGGCCGCTCATCCCCGGCATCAACCGACTCGGGAAGCCCGATGAGAAGACCGAGCGCCCGCCTTGCGACCAGGAGGTTCTTTTCTGCAGTTACTTTTCGCTCTTCCGCGGTCCGCACGGCCACCTCGGCCCTCAGCATGTCCGAATAGAGGCCGAGGCCGGTAGCATAGCGGCTTTCGGCGATCCTCAAATGCTCCCGTGCATCATCGATCCCCTTTTCCGTTACCGCAAGAAACGATCGCGCGGTCTGGACGTCAAGATAGGTCTTGAAGACCATGAATGCCACTTCCTCCCTTTTGCGGTCAACCTCTTCACGCCGCGCTTCGTATTCTTTTTCGGCCATCTTTTTTCCGATGGAGGCCTTCGGAGCAAAAAGGGCCTGTTCAAAGGCGATGCTCGTTTGAAAATCCGAGACCGGAGCAGGGTCGTTCAGTGCATGAATATCAAAGTCCTCGGCAGCGAACCGCTCCTGGTTCAGCTTTGCCATGAAGGTATAGGTTGGATTATTCGTCCTCATGAACCTTTCCTCAAAGGTGAGCTTCGGCAGGAGAAAACTTCGGGCTATGCGGATATCCTCATGGTCCGCAAGCAGCCCATGATCCCGCGCCCTGATCTCGGGGTTGCCCTTCATCGCCAGAAGGAGGCAGTCTTTCATGGAAAGCTGTTGCTCAGCTGCAGATACCCCTGAACTAACAATCAGACCAATCAGGAGGAACAGCCATCTCCATCCTCGCCTTATGCCCGGCATATCAATCCTGCATCTCCTGTCCCTTGGATTTCTTTTCAGTCCTTTGCTCCAGGAATTCCCTGAATGTCTTCATATCGCACCTGCCCGTCTTTTTCTGGAACTCTTCGCATGCCGCAAGTGAAGCGATGTCCCCTGAAAAAGTTCTATCACTTTCTGCCATCTCTTTCAACTCGTCAATGAGTTTGCGATAGTGCCTGGGCATATCGCCATTAAGGGAGTAAAAAACCAGTTTTCCCTCTTTCCTTTCGATAACAAGGCCTGCTCTGCTGAGCAGGGCTAAGTTTCGAGATATCAGGGGCTGGGATATGCCTGTTACCCCCATAATCTGGCATACGCAGAGTTCCCTCACTGCGAGGAGCAAAAGTATCCGAAGCCGGGTAGTGTCTGAAAGCTGTTTGAGAAACATTACCATATTAAACATATGATCATATAATCACACGTTTATATAATTGTCAAGCATCTTCTATTCCTTCGCAGAATAATCCATGAGTATTGCTTATAAATTAATAATTAATTATAATTGTTGTATATCCCAGATCAGATAACTAATGTTTCCTGGCAAATCGACTCTTGCAGACATGTAATTAAAGTAGAGCAGACATGTTCATAAACTTCACTACAAGATTATTGCTCCAGGTTTATTTCGTTGCTATTGCAGCGTTGTCGCTTTCCTACATCCATATTGAAGATAACAAGGATGCCTTCCGTTTTGTCGCCGCCTCGGCACATAAAGATCATAATGCACACGTCTTGCTGCACCAGATCATATCTTCACATTTCGGCGACCGCTCCGATCATCTCAGGGCATCTCCTGGAGAGGAACTTCTCGATACCGAATCCAGAATAGTTCTTCGGCAGACGGATGATACTACGCCTGCCCTCATTATCCCTGCATCGTCCGAGATTCCCTCAAGGTCTTTTCCTACATTCGCTGCGGCGATATCCGATGTCACGCCGCCATCCTTTGGCGTTTCTGCATTATCGTCTGGTCTCTCTCCCCCTTTGGTCTAGTCAGCCACGCTTGTTGCATGGTCGTGCCTGCCGCACTGGCAGGTGCTTGGTTGAGAAAGGGAGGTAATACGCCATGACAGAAAATTGCTGGGAGTTCATGAAGTGTGGCATGGATGGTTCGGGTAAGCAGGGCATATGTCCCGCTGTTACTGAGATACATGCGCACGCCGTCAATAGAGGAAAAAATGGCGGCAGAGTATGTTGGGCTGTGGAAGGCACGTACTGTGTCGGCAAGAAGCAGGGCACATACGCGCAAAAGGTACTGCTCTGCAGTGACTGCGACTTCCGAAAAAAGGTGCAGGAAGAAGAGCGGGGCAAGTTCCGGCAGATCTATTTCCGAAGCTAGTACGGCTTACAGCCGGCATCGGTCAATGGGGAAGGCAGCAACGACCTGGTCATCGCCGCCTTCCCCATCTTTTCGGGATGTTCCCGGAGATCGAAGAATGCAATTAGTCAGGCTGACCTTATGACGGCGACTGGTCGAGATAGCCCTCCCGGATGACACCATACTCCCCGCTCGCGATTTCGAGCTGATATATGTTGAAATTGGTCCTGATGTCAAACCCCTCGTAATGGACCGCCAGATTGAGCGATGCCGACCCCTGCGCATCAGACAGAATGCGGTGGAAGACATTGCGGGGCCAAACGAGCATGGCACCACCTTTATAGAATACCTGCCCATCCCGTATGATCTCATGTGGTGTCACTGTGAACCTTTCGATCCTTCCGTGCTCGAACGTATAGATCTCGACATGCCGCATGCCATGGAGCACGATCAGATTGTCGTCCTGAAAGGGATGCATATACCATGGCCGCTCAATGTTGCCGACCGGCCCCGGAGATGAGGCATGACTTTCGTGGAGCACGCGGTCTATGGCATCTATCCTCGGCAGAAGATCCACGGGGACGAAATCAAAGGTCACATTCTGCGTTTTTCTGAAGACCCTGAGCGGCATGATCCGGTACAGTCCGGGCACTTCATCTATGATAGGGTTGTCCTTCACAGAGAACTCCTTTCTCCCTCTCCTCGTATTATTTTAGCACCTTCTGTCACTGATGACGCGGCCATCCTGCAGGGTGATGATGCGGTCGGCATACTCAATGATCACCGGGTCATGGGAGGAAAAGACAAAGGTAGTTCCTTGTTCAAGGTTCAACCGGTGAAGCAGGGCCACCAGGTGCCGGCCGGTAACGGAGTCGAGATTGGCGGTTGGTTCGTCGGCCAGAACGATGGGCGGAGCTGCGACAATGGCCCGTGCAACGGCGACACGCTGCTGTTGCCCTCCGCTCATCTCTTTCGGCAGTTTTCGCATCATGTCCTTCAATCCCACGCTTACCAGCGCCTCGGACACCCTCTGCCGGCGCTCAACCTGCTTTACCCCTTTTAGGAGCAGCACATATTCGACATTCTCATAGGCCGTCAGCACGGGGATGAGATTATAGGACTGAAAGATGAAGCCAACGGTATCGCGCCGCATTCTTGCCGCATCAGACGGACTCAACCCCCTGGTCTCTCTTCCGGCGACCGTGATCGACCCCGTGGTAGGGCAGTCGATAGCACCGATAAGGTTCAGGATCGTTGTCTTTCCTGAGCCCGAAGGACCGGCAACGCATACGAACTCTCCCCGGTCGATCTCCATCCGGTCCGCTGAAAATGCATGCAGTTCCATGCCGTCCGTTCGGTACGTCTTTCTCACGTTGGTCAGCTCAATAAGTGCCATACCGTTTCTTAGGTATGCGCAATAGCATCTACCGGCTTGAGTCGCGACGCCTTCCAGGCAGGGTAGATGCCGCCGACGACCGCCGTGAGCAGCGTGATTACATTTGCTGCTAGCAGGTCCTTGGTCAGCAGATGCGCCTTCAGGACATGACTGTTGGCAAAGTACTGATTGGCACTGGTGAAGGCCGTAAGGTCGATACCGTATCTGCCCAGATAGGTGCAGGCTGCCACAGCCGCTGCGCTGCCGAGCAGCGAGGCTATCGCGCCGAGGCAGCATGATTCCATCACCACCATCATCAGGATGCCCGATGGCGGCGTTCCGATGGCCGATATGATGCCCAACTCCCGAAACCGCTCGAAGACCACCATGGTCATCGTATTCGTTATGCCCATTGCTATGATGGCAAATACGATCAGGATCAAGAGTTGCATGGTCGCGTCATTAAGATCGATGAGCTGTATCACATCAGGGGCTATTTCCTTCCAGGTCCTGATCTGGTAGTCTGCAGCAGGAAGCGCCAAGGCGAGACGCTCTGCAAGTGCATGCTCATCACGGCTGTCCGAACGCATCGCAATCTCGCTGACGACATCATCGGCATGGAGAAACTCCTGCATCCGGCCGATAGACAGGAAGGCGTGTGTGCGGTCAAAAGCGGCAAGCTCTGTCCGGTATATGCCTGTGACCGGAAACTTGCCGGTAACGGGAAGGCCGGACATATCCTGCGACATGACGGTCACTTCGTCACCGAGCCCTAGGCCGATACTCTGCGCAAGTTCCTCGCCCAGCACGATACCGCTGTTCCGGCCAACATAGCTCCCTCCGACAACTTTGCCGGATATGAAGGTGACCCGCTGCTCCTCAGACGGGTCAACACCGGACAAGAGAACGGAAGAGCTTCTTTTACCGGAAAGGATAAGGCCGGACGTCTTCACCCTTCTGCCGTACCTCGTCTCCCCCAGCTGATCAAGGGCCGCAATGACCTTTCCGGGGTCAGGTATCTTTTTCAGCGCTGCAAGGTTCACCTCATATCCTGCAGCATGGACCTGCAGCGTCCCGGCATCAAGCTGCACCGTGCTCACCACCATCTCGCGGTGCAACCCGACCTTGAGCGCCTGAAAAATGATGAGACAGAAAAGGCCGAAGGCGATCGCAACGATCGTGAAGAGCGACCTGCGCGCATTTCGCCGCACATTGCGGAACGCGATATGAGCGAACAGAAGAAATGTCTTCACCCAAATAGTATACCGCTGCAGGGAAAATAAAGAAGAATGACCATCACGTTGCCGAGAGCGTTGCATTGCAATGTTCCGGCAGCAATGCGAGAAGGTTCTTGACGCCCCTGAGCTTGAAGAGATAGCGTATGAGCCCCATGGCCTGCACCGGGGTGATCCTATAGCCCGCCTCGTAAAGACAGTTGAATCCGGCAAGTGCCTCGCCGATGGCGCGTTCCATCACCCGGGCGACAGATGCGGCATATTCTTTTTCGATCGAAGCGGGCTGAGCCGGGCTGCCGTCAAGAAGCAGGCGCAGTTTCATTTTCTCCGATGGCTTACCCTCAAACGTGATGGAAGATACAAGATAATTATGGCGCCGCCGCAGGATATCATCGTAAAAATCCGTAAGATCATCTATGACCTGGAGCGCCATGCCGAGAGCATAGATACCCCGGTCGACGAGCTCCAGTTCCCCGGCGAGTTCCTTTTCGAGGAGACGGGGTGCAACAAAGGCAAGTCGCAAGAGATTCCCACCCTTATGCATATGCACGGAAGACAGAATCTCTCGGGGAGGCAGGATTACAGAAATACCCTTCTCCTCGCTCGCTTCTTCCTCCCCGATCGGGACCATGGCAGAGAAAATGCGCTGTTGCACCTCGTATTTCCCGACAATCGATATAAGTTCGTCCTTCACTGCCTCATCCAGGACCCTGAAGAGAAAGCGGTCAAAGAGCAGGATATGCATCACGCTCTTGAACCGTGTCGCACCTTCAGGAAACCTCAGGGGCAGAAGCTCCTTGTACTCATCATCCAGAATATTGTCCGTGCCGGTTATAATCCCCCTGATGGAATGGTTGATGATGCCGTACATGACGCGGCGTGCATAGGGTATGTCGAGCGCACGGTAAATGTTCAGGAAAAGTATGGAAAAGAAGTTCTTGCGGATATAGTTGGCCGCACTCAGCACCTCACCCTCCGCTCTGATATACGGTTCGTCAAGCATCTTGCTCAAAAGGCGATATATCTCCTTCTCCACGGCCCGGTGCTCGTTGATCGAAGGATAGAACCTCCTGATAGCCGATACCGCTATCATGACAGCTGCTGTTTTCTGCGCCGCGGAACCAGGAGCGGAACGCACCTTCGGTATGCCGAGAACTGCGCTCCGAAGCGCTTTTCGAGTATTTTCTCCTCGGATCTGAGGAAACGGTATTCCATAAGGAGAAAGACAGGATATGCGAAAAGCAGCATGCCCCATGACCCGAAGAGGATAACAACACCGAGGGCAGCAAGATCATATCCAAGGAACATGGGATGGCGGCAGAGAGCGTAACTTCCTTCCACCACCAGCCGCTTCGGAGGACGCAGAGGATTCGGTGTTCCTTCGCCATAGAGCGCGAGGTCCCTCGTGGCCTTCTGAATGAGAACCGTGCCGCCGACGATCAAGGTGAGCGAGGCTAGAGAAAAGCCCGCATGTTTCGGCATGGCCGGGAGTTCAAAAAGAAGGTCCGCAAACTTCCCGCCAAAGATCACTGCCGCCGGAATGTAGACCCAGTAGCGCAGTCCATCCTTAATCTGCTCTCTCACTATCCTATCCCGCAGCAACGTCATGAGCTCCTTAATGAAAGATAATTATGAATTATACCGCAGAGAAAGACACCAGCACATGAAATATCATCCGTAACCATGTCTGGGTCGCAGGCTATGCCAAAGCATCAGCTTTTGCGGTAGAATGATGCAGATGCCGATAACCGAATTCACAATAGCCGCCGAACAGGCAGGCAGGCGTATTGATATGCTCATGTCCGAACGCTCGGGACTCACTCGTTCGCAGGTGCGCAGACTCATCAAAGATGCCTGCTTAACCGTGAATGGCAAAAGCACAAAACCCAACTATAAGGCGCGAAGCGCCGATATCGTGCGCATATTCTTCCTCGAAGAGCGGAAGGAACTCCTTCCGGAGGATCTGCCGATCGAGGTTCTCTTCCGTGATGACTTTGTGATTGTTGTGAACAAACCCCCCGGTATGGTCGTCTATCCTTCTGCCGGCCACAGCAGCGGAACGCTGATGAATGCCGTTGCCTTTCATGCCCCGAAGCTTGCATCCGTCGGTGCCCCGCTCCGGCCCGGCGTTGTTCACCGACTTGACCGGGACACGTCGGGTGTCATGGTAGTCGCTCTGGATGACAGGGTCTATTACGATTTGGTTGAACAATTTAGGAGTCGGACCATCATCCGAAAATACTGCGCCGTCGTCTTCGGAATCCTTCGGGCAGACGAAGGACGTATTGACCGTAGCATCGGACGGTCTGCATCAGACCGCAAAAAAATGTCCACGCGTTCCCGCCGTGGCAAGGCAGCGGTCACTACCTGGCGGGTTATCGAACGGTTTCCCGCCGCAACACTCGTCGAAGCGCGGCTGGGTACCGGACGCACACACCAGATCCGGGTGCACTTTGCTTCCATCGGTCATCCCGTGCTGGGGGACAGGACATATGGCGCAAAGAGTGTAATCGACGTCGGGAAGAGGAAAATAACCTGTCCACGCCAGATGCTCCATGCAGAACTTCTCGGATTTACGCATCCTGTCACGCGGAAGCAACTTGAGTTCTCTGTACCCCCGCCTGAGGATATGGCGTCTGTGATGAGCCTGCTACGCGCAGCATAGAACCGCTTTTTCTCTTCAACCGTATCAGATAGCTAAAGCCTTGAGAAAAAACGGTTGACAACAGAAATACTTTTCGGCATAATTGATAACGATTATCATTATGATCAAAACCGCAAAAGATATTTTTTCCGAATTCCTGACACGCAAAGGGCTGCGGCAGACAAAACAGCGCGAGCAGATACTTGATGAATTTCTTGCTGCAAAGGCGCATTTCACTATTGACGAATTCTACAATATCCTTAAGAAGCGAGATCAGTCTATTGGTTCTGCGACAGTACACCGCAACCTCCGGCTCCTGTGTGAGGCTGGCCTTGCTGAGGAGATCAAGATCGGCAGCGGCAAGGCCCGCTTCGAGCTGACATTCGGCCAGCCGCACCACGACCATCTTATCTGTTTGAAGTGCGGAAGATTCATTGAAGTCTTCGACAATCAGATAGAAATACTTCAGGGCAAGCTGGCTGAGGCGAATGACTTCCTTCCCCAGAAGCATAAGCTGGAGATTTACGGGTACTGCAGGCAATGTAGATAGTGTTTTTTTTAAATAATTCCTATTGATAATAATTATCATCATTACCATCATAAACAATTTCTTGCCTGCAAGAGGGACCGAGGGAAGAAGGGCTGCATGCCGGTACCATGAGCGCATTGTCTCATGAAAGATAAGACTACAGAGGAAAAAGGAGAAAAAAAGAAGATGAAGACCTATCTATCCGTAACTCTCAGCATTATCTGCCTATTGCTTTCGTCAGCTGCCGAGGCAGACCAGAAGAGCTATGTCTGGACAGTAGAATACCTGACGCTGCCAAAGGGCGGCTTCGAAGTGGAATATTCACTTACTGTCAAGAGAGCCGATTTTAACCGATCCGGCACCACAGGGTACGAACACCAAGTCGAAATCGAATACGGTATTACCGACCACTGGGATGTGGCAATGTATCAGGTAGCTGACCAGGCCGCAGGAGAATCCCTTGATTATGCAGGTATGAAGATAGAATCCCGGTATAGATTTGGGGAAAGAGGCAGGTATATCGTTGACCCTCTTCTGTATCTCGAATACAAGATCGATGTCCATGATGAGGATGCCATCGAGGCCAAGCTGGTTCTGGCGAAGGATATCGGCAATCTCAATATCGCATATAACCAGATCATAGAGGCAGAACTCGGCAGGAGCGGTGAAGTCGAACACGAGTATGCCACTGCTGTCAGCTACGCCGTACATCATGCAGTCCGAATAGGGGTGGAGTCAAAAGGCAGTTATTCAGAACGAGAATATGCGATCGGCCCGACAATCGCATGGGTTCAGGGCCGGTTCTGGGCTACTATCGGTGCCGTGTTCGGATTAAATAGCAGGACTGATGACATGCATCTAAGGCTCATCGTCGGCATACCTTTCTGAATGGCTTACCGTCGCGTCGACAGGCAGGGTTTCGAACATCCACCGGAAATACCGGAGGGATAGCGGCCCTGCTGCATGCTATAATGAGCCAGACAGTTCAGCCTGGCAGTTGAAAGGAGTCATGAGTTATGGCATCCGAAAAAGGATCAGAACTTTCCCGCACGGTGCGAGAGAAGATGGCGGAGCTGAAAGCAGTCTGTGAAGGCCTTTCCGAAGAACAGGCGTCACAGGCTCCGACTGGACG
>DKBH01000096.1 GCA_002451165.1 Nitrospiraceae bacterium UBA6905 | reverse complement strand
CGGCGGAATTTCCAAGGCCAAGGTCGAGGAGACCGCAGAGGTGAAAGCGCACAACTGATCCCTTCAGATACCTCCCCTGGGCACCTGCAGGACATGATCCTCAGGTGCCTTTTTTGTTCAAGAATTATTCAGATTTCTTTCATAATGAGTTCATAATCATCAAGTAATCTATAGTCACAATTAATAAAGGTAATGAAAGGAGGTGACAACAGATGAAGAAGGCTATGATTGGAATCATTGGTTTGAGTCTATTACTAGTGGCTGCAGCAGCGCTTGCCCGTCCCGGAGGAATGGAGAAGGGCCTGGGCCCGAATGCCAATCTTACTCCCGAACAGCAGCAGTTTTTTGATGCTACGGCCGAGCTGAGGAAAGAGATGCACGCCAAGAGATTTGAGCTAATGGAACTGTACCGCACTGATGCCGATGAGGCAAAGATTGATGCTCTTCAGTCCGATATCGAAGCTATTCGCGCGAAGATTCAGGATAAGGCAAAGGAACTGAATATCACTGCGGGTCCCGGTGCATGTGCTGCTAAGGGAGCAGATTGCTTTTCCGGACGCTGGCGGGACTGTAATGGCGATGGACCTTGTGGTAAGCAGATGGTTAGAGGATGCGGCAACAGAATGAATAGGTGCGGTCAGTAGGCTGATTACATGAAGCGGGGCGGAGCTTGGGCCCTGTCCTGCTTCATGTAAAAATAATGAGAATCAAAAGACGGTCCTGCCGCTAGGATGAACGTTCATGTCATTACAGTATCCCGAGTTTTGATGGTATTAATTAAGCGTTGATTTAAACGAAGCAACAACTGATTCATGTGACCGTTTTCTTAAAACTTTCCTTTTTGTCCGCGGCAGTAGCTCTCATCTATGGATTTTCGGTCCTATCTTGCTCTGTCATCAGGGAGCATACTTTTGTTTGATTGGTGGGTATAATATCCACATAATGGCAAGGAAGATGATGATGGCGTCTCTCATGATCGCCTTATGTTTCTGGATATGTTTGCCGGCTTCTGCTCAGGACTGCCCTAATCCCTGGGGAAGTGTAGCGAATAAGATGTCCGAGGTCAGGCCGGTTATCATTCCGGAGGACATACGACTCTGTCTCCCCCCAGGATTTGTTCCTCATAAAATAGATGGCGGTATGGCATTCTACGACCCTGATGACGTTGAGGGAAAGAGAGGAAAGCTTGGGTTGGCAGTTTCCATTGATGGAAAATACCGAAAGCCAGACTCTGAAGAAGAGTACGAAAGGGTCAGATCTTGGCTCTGCGGCCTGGCCAATACTTCCTTGGGGACCATTTGTTCCCTGACGAGCCTGCAGGGACAGCAGTTCGTGCTCCTTAAGAGTCTTGAGATAGGTACCTATACCGAATCATATTTACAGATGGGCAACGGGTATCTCCTGGCACTTTCTGCTGAAGCTCCGAATGACGAGACCCTTTCCCTGCTCAGGGCGGTCATACAGGAGGTTAAGCTTCCCTAGCCTCTCACGCGGGCTGCATAGGCTTTCGGGCTTAGGACTCATATTATCGCCATGAAGATCAGACCGGATAATTCAGCCCTTTTTGTTTTGCTCCTGCTTATCTTCTTTTTTCCGGGATGCGTTGCAGGCGACTTTGAGGATACAAGGAAGCCTGGCCGATCAATATTCGTCGAAAAGATTGCTGACGGCGACAGCATGGAGGCTGTTGTCATGGGAAAACGGGAGGAGATAAGACTTATCGGCATCGATGCGCCAGAACTCAAGCAGAGACCTTGGGGGAAAAGGGCGAGGAAGTATCTTGAGAAACTTGTGGCTGCATCAGGGTGGGAAGTGCGCATTGAGTATGATCGTGAGAAGAGGGATCAATACAACCGTATCCTTGCATATATCTGGACACGGGACGGCTCGCTGATCAACGAAGAGATGCTCNNGGAGCGGTCTTGCCGTGCTGTTTACCTTTCCGCCGAACGTGAAGTATGTTGACCGATTGAGGGCTGCACAAGCCATTGCCCGTGAGAATAAAACCGGTATTTGGGGCAAGGATGGCCTCAGACAATTGCCGTCAGAGTATCGAAAAGGACATCCCAGGATGTAACGTATACTTTTTAGAAAACCGCATTACGGGTTGGAGAGTTAATCCCGTAACTGCAGCTTGTACAGAAACCAAAGGCAGGCCGCGACACGGCCTGCCCTTGGTTTTAAGAAAATTATGAGTATAGGATAGGATTTAGCCGTTCGGATATGGTATATTCCAGCCTCAGTGTCCTAAAGCCGACGTCCTGACGGTATGTTTTAAAATCAAGCCAGCATTATTGCCGGTCGCTTCGCCACTGGTGGTCTAAGTAATTTCTTTCTCTTCCTATCTACCGATAGAAAAGGCAGCACAACACCTTAGAAATGGAAATCAATAGAAGATGTAATCCATTCTTTTCGTTCCTGCCACCAATTTGGTCGCTTTTGCTCTAGTTGGTTATTTTCGATTAGATCATAGACTTTGCTACTTCGAGAGGGCAATATCAGTCTGAGGGCAAGGGCAATTTGACCGACTGGTGGTAAGTGGCTCAACATGTCTTTATTTGATTTCACTACCCATCTTTTCACTTTATTTGTTAAACCGCGTGTGTCTTTTTCGTAACTATATAGTATAGGCACTTGAAGGGAGCTTCAAAAAAAAAATGGAAGTGGAGTTTTCACAACCCGAAAATAAAGAAGATTAATTCTACATTGAAATTATATGCGATGGATAATGGCAGCCGCGCCGACCTCCTTCCGCTGCAAGGGCTGCGCTTCTCGAGCAGTTGGGAGTGCGGCTAAGAATGAAGGCAGATCCACAGCTCGATTTTTAAGAATCACAAATGCAAGCCAATTAGTGAAGTAACTATTCATGGTCCTTAATAACTTTATATTTCTTCTGCCGCCTTCCAATGAAGCAATAGAGAAGACAGCCGACAAGCGGGATAAACGTAACTGCTATAAACCAGATAAGCTTATTATTGCCGCGAAACTCGAATCGCAAAATATCAAGCAGGCATAAGAACCATATCAGAAATATAATGCAAACCATGGCAACAACCTTTGTTTTACTCGATCTTATCCCATGTATGACAAGAACAGCGCGGTTCTTTGCCTGCGCAACAATACTCTCCGTTTGGCTTTGCTTCCAAGAAGATTCCCTCTCATTCTTGATCACTTTGCCTGTCACCGGGTCAATCCGCGAATTCCTGTCCAACGAAGGTGCCTGCTTCAGGTCCTCATTGGTATATACTTTGTCGTCGGCAAACGTCAAAAAAGAGAAACATAAGATAAAGAAGACGAGGACGGGGATCTTGTATACACTTTCCATATTAGTATAATTTCGAAATCTCCAGGGCAATGTCAATTCATCCCTTGGAGGCGGCCAGATGAAAGGATAAAGATCCTGCCGGTCTGTGCCGGCTATATACGTAACCACATGGAACGGGCTACATTATTGCGCAGCAGGCCAACTGATGCCATGCTTCCGACACACGTCCTGAATGGCTAGCCCGCTTCTACTTCCTGCAAATCTCTGACGATCTGCTTCTCAGAGAATCTGTTCTTCTTCATACCACTCGTGCTCTGCTGTCAGATTATGCAGAGTTCCAACGTATCCGTGGCACTGTTGGGGGGACGTCCATGGCATAAAAGGTTGCGCCGGCCGTGCACGGAAAAATGAGGTGACCGATGAATCGCTTCATTCCATCCCCATTGTTGCGACATGCTTTCGGCATCACATCAGTCATTTGCAGGCAAGAGGCCTCAGCCTACTTTTTCCCTCATGACAGCGTCGACGACACGCGCCACCTTTGCCATTTCCTTCACATCATGGACGCGGACGATGTTGGCGCCTTTCATGATCGATAGTGCAACAGCCGCCGCTGTCCCCTCAAGCCTTTCCGTAGCAGGAGCATCATTGAGGATCTTTCCGATAAACGCCTTGCGCGATGGGCCGACAAGAAGCGGTTTTTCGAGCAAGGTGAACTGCTCAAGATTGTTGAGCAGTTCGAGGTTATGGTCATATGTCTTGCCGAAGCCAATGCCCGGGTCGATGATCATCATATTGTCCGCTATGCCGAACCTTCGGGCAAGGCGGATGCTTATGCGGAAATAGTCCATGATCTCAGGGATCAGCGCTTCATATCGCGGGTTCTGCTGCATGTCCCGTGGTTTTCCTTTAATGTGCATGATGACGACCGGTATATGGTTCAAGGCCACCACCCTGGGCATGTCTGGATCGAACCGAAGTCCGCTGATGTCATTGATCATGGACGCCCCTGCATCCAGGGCCTTTTGCGCAACTTCTGCCTTGTAGGTATCGATAGAAATAGGCACAGATACGCGCCGGGAAAGCGCTTCGATAACCGGAACAGTGCGCATCAGCTCTTCTTCTAGAGGAACAGCTTCAGAGCCTGGACGTGTGGATTCGCCGCCGATATCGAGGATGTCGNNCCGCCGTTTCGGTCTCGGATATCATGCAGAGGATCAGGCGATGCCGGCGCATCCCTTGTCGTCGCACTCGGCCACAGCAGCGGTCACTTGAGGGCTAGCCGCGGCGATGAGCGCATCGATTTCCAACCCATCCAGCGTCTCCTTTTCGAGCAGTTTCTTGGCAAAGGCCTCAAGGATTGCTACGTTCTGTTCGAGGAGTTTTTTTGCAACATCATATGCCTCTGACACAAAACGCGTCACTTCTTCGTCGATCTCGACCGCTGTCTTTTCGCTGTAGTCCTTGTGTTGGGCGATCTCTCTGCCGAGGAATATATGCTCTTCC
>DKBH01000056.1 GCA_002451165.1 Nitrospiraceae bacterium UBA6905 | reverse complement strand
TTTGCCCGGAAATTGTGTCTTAGTTTCCTGGAAATGTTGCGCTAAGGAATTCGATGCAGATCCTGTGCTGTAATAACGGCAAACCTGCTCAGCGGGCTGCATGGACGCTGCTAAATGCGACGATTTTGTGGATGGGGACGACAAAAGGTTACGATAGAAGATGATAGGGTCAAATTCTATTGGAAAAAAAAGATAATCGCAGTATACTTCTGTACAGAGTTCGTCCTACAAGCTGATGAGGGGGCAGATGCATGGAGAACACGAGACGATATAAGAGGTTCAGGCTGGATTTCCTGGAAGTCAACGGTCAACTGACGTTTGCTACCGAGGTCACCCTGCTCGATATAAGCATGGGCGGCATATCGCTGAAAGCGGACAGGAGGCTGAATATCGGCGGCAAATATGTCATCAAACTTGAGGACAAAAACAGGCTGATTTCTCTGCGGGCTGAAGTTGCCTGGTCCTCGCTGAGCGGAAACAAAGTGACCGCCAGCGGTGAGATAATACCGTTATACACTGCAGGAATGAAATTCATCGATCTTTCACAGGAAAGGTCTGCTGAGCTGCGTGATTTTGTCGAACTTCACCGGAAAGACGAGCTGCCAGCAGCCGGCGATCGCAGGAGCACGGTGAGATTTCTTATAGAGGAGCCGGGCAAGGCAACCTTGAGTTTTCCGCAGGATTACAAGGTTAAGGTGATTAGTCTCAGCGGCATGCTCATTGAGACTGCCCATGCACTGGAATGCGAAGGCAGGATCCCGATGGAATTGTCTCTTCACGATCAGAGCCATATCAGATTTCTCGGAAGAGTCGTCAATTGCCAGGTGACCGGAAAAAATGATGGAGAGCGTTATGACATCGGCATAGAATTTCTCGATCTGACGGATAAAGACCGGGAAGTGCTCGGCTCATTCATTGCCTATGTGGCGTCGCTGAAGATAGAATAGCGTCGCAGGGAACCATAGTCATTGTACCGTCGGTGTAACGAGGTAGTATTCCGTCGCCTTGCACCTTTACGACGTCTCTTGATGGTATGAATCAGCTCCTGACTAATATACAATTTGAAGTATTTGTCATCTCTTCATAAATGCCGGATTTACCCTCTTAACGTAATCACGGGAGCTCACATCACAGCTCACGTCATGTGAAATTAATATATTTCTGATGGCAGCATGGCAAAAACTCAATATGATTGGATAAATCATTCATCCCAATAACCTCCTAAGAATACATGACAACTATTTTGTGCCGCCCAGCACTCACTCTGTTTTGATTTTCACCGATCTTTCCACAGACCGCTCACCTGTCGCCGGCATATTCATATTTCCTTCAAACAACCGTATTATACTGATAATTAATATGATAACGCGGGTATTGAGATGGGCGCTGTTCGCTATGTTCATGACCGCGTTGTTCAGTATGGGAATTGCCGTTATAAAGCTTCACGCGCAGGACAGGAAAAACGGTCCGGCAGTGCGGACGTCAGCATCTTGTCCATCTCCGACAGCTACTTTTTCAGAAAGGAAAAAAACCATGCCAACAACGAAACAGCAAGCTACCCTCCCCCCTCTGGATAGAGAAATACCTTTCCGCATCGAGACCACCACCTTCGGGCTTGGCTGATTCTGGGGTCCGGACTCCCGGTTCGGGAGCATGGAGGGCATTGTCAGAACACGCGTCGGCTACAGCGGCGGTACCACGCCCGCACCGACCTACCGCAGCCTCGGCGATCATACCGAAACGGTACAGATTGATTTTGACCCGGCACGGATAACGTATGAGCAGCTGTTGCAGGTCTTCTGGAACAGCCATGATCCTACGGACCGTTCGTGGTCAAGACAATATCGGAACGTCATCTTTTATCACAATGAGGAACAAAAAAATGCCGCTGAAAGGACAAAGGATAGGATAGCTGCACAGCTCGGACAAACAGTGCGGACAGATATTGTCCCGGCAACGGCCTTCTATCTTGCGGAGGACTATCACCAGAAGTTCCATCTTCAGCAGGACCCCGTGCTTACAGGTGAATTCGATGCGATCTACCCTGTTATGAAGGACTTCGTGAATTCTACTGCCGTCAGCAGAATAAACGGCTATCTCGGCGGCTACGGAACTTCAGCGCAGCTTGAGCAGGAGATCGGCCTCCTCGGTCTCTCACCGTCAGGCATGAAGCGATTGCGTGAGAGCGTACATTTTCGTAATTAATCATACTTCGAGCACTCATTGCACCCAAGAGCATTGCTTTACCAATACACATGTCCTCGGGATACAATGCCATCCTAATTCTTCAGGAAATGCATGACGTGATTTCTGATCAAGCTATGATCTATTGGTATGTTGGGTACATCCCGGTTTCCGGGTACAGCAAGGGCATGGATGAATTTCAGCCCCTTCCTTCCTGATGTCATAGCTGCTGTAAGCAGCTCCTTCGAGGATACCTTGAGCGTATTGCCGATGCCGAAGCCCCGGGCAACAAGCTCAAGGTCAACGCAGGAGCCGGTCAGGGTCTTTTGACTGCCGGTAGACCCATAAGAGCTGTTGTCAATGGCAAGAATCGTCAAGTTATCCGGTGCAAAATGAGCTGCCGTGGCAAGCACGCCGGGATTCATGAGCAGGCTGCCGTCACCGTCGATCACGATCACTTCCTTCCGTGAAGAAAGACTGATGCCCAAACCTATGGGAGAAACCATGCCCATGCTGCCGAGCATATAAAAGTTAGATTCTTGGTGCAAGACTGCGTAGAGCTCCTTGGATGGCCAGCCGAGGTTGCTCACCACAACCTTGCCGGATATATAGGGCGCAACAGCCTCGATGATCTCATAGCGTGTACAGGCAGGAGCAGATACCTCTCTGCGCTGTTCGGGTATAGCACAGACAAGAGGCCGCTGGTCCAGCTGCCGGATACGCTGCTCCGACGACCCTTCCCAAACAGCTGGGCTGAGCAAGAACGCATGCACGTTGCTGCCTGAGTAAACTTCCGGCAGCTTTTGCGCCACGACGATAAGATCTGCCGGCGAGCTGATCAGGGAGAACGGGATGCCGGCTCCCGCCAGGATCGCGGGAAGCCGCTGCCCCATGGGGAACTGCGCCGCGATCTTCTCCTTATAGACCCCTCGCTGGCTCACAAAAAGGGCAAGGGGCAGCTCATAAAACTGCGTCAGTGACAGGAGCGCGTTCACCATGTTGCCGATACCCGAGCTCTGGACGAACAGGGCAGGCCGCCTGCCTCCCAGCGCCGCCCCGGCGCAGATGCCAACCCCCTCTTCCTCACGCGTGAGCGGCACATGAAAAAAAAGATCCTCAACCATCTCGAGGACCGTTTTGATCTTCTCGCACGGCAAGGAAGCGGTAAAATCCACTGCCGCCTTCTTTAAGATCGTTATAAGCTCTTCTTCAGGGCTGTACATATCAGTTCCTCGATCTCCCGGTCCGATATCTTCTTCGATACGAACGTCGGTTCAACATTATATGTCTTCTTTTCCCTGCCGAGCATCACCTCGCCGCCGCCCGTGATATTCAGGAGGATGCTGTCAGATCTTCCTATGGCCTTTCTCTCCACAGCCTGTTTCAGCGCGGCCACGGCAACGCCGGCAGCAGGCACAATGTCCACGCCCTCCAGATTGCTGAAAAGCTCCATGGATTCAAAGACCTCCCGGTTTGTGACGCCATACATGCTTCCCTTCGTTGCCTGCAGGGCATCGAAGACTCCTCCCCGGACGGAGTATGCAGGGTATCTGGTCGACAGCACGCGCGTGGATATCTGGCCGATGAGCTCCGGCCTCAGATCCTCCTCGAAAAGCTGCCGGCTTCGCTTTTCCCATGCCTTCACCATCGGGGCAAAAGGCAGGTTCTGGGCAAGGTGAAGCCGCGGCAACACAGATCCGAACCGTCCGTCACGCAAGAATCGCTCCGACATCTCCCAAACGCCAATGCCCCCTGTACCGCTGCCGACTGCCTGGACATAGTGATCCGGCAGCCTCCCCATGACGGCGACAGCTTCAAGGATCGTCGAGCCGAGACCATCACGCTTGGCGACGTTCTTGACGCCACCCTCGAAGGGAAATCCCGATATGGCAGCGATCCTCCGTGCAACGTCAATGGAATCCGAGTAGTCCCCGTCTCCTACCGCCAGTGTAGGAACCATGGATGAACTCTCAAGATACCACATCTCCATCAGGCACATCCGGGGAACCACGATGATGACGGGGAAGCCCGCGACAACCGAGAGATGGGCAAAAGCACGGGCCGTATTCCCAGCTGAAGCTACAATCAGGCCGTCGACATGGTTTTCAAGCGCGTTCTGGAGGACGATGGCAGCCTCGAACTCCTTGAACGTGCAGGCCTCCAGAAAAGCACCCTTTTCCGGCCAGTACCCATTAAAGGCTATGTACAGCCTTTCCAACTCAAGATGGCGTGCAAGCCACTGGGACCGATACACAACTGTTCCAGGCTGTTCAAATGCGGGGGTATGCACCGGCAGCCAGTTGAATTTCCATATCCCCTTTCCGCAATCATCCCTGAACCCTTCCCGGTAACTTGATATCAGGAGCGCGTCGGCACAGTGCTCGCAGAAGGCGCAATAGGTGTCGGCTAGCTCTTTCCCGCATTTCCTGCAGACGATCGAAAAATGGCTCATGGCTTATCCCGCTTTATGCATGAATTTTCTCACCTACAGAAAGGCCATAGTATTTGAACGACTTTAGCGGCCAATACTCATAACAATATGCACCCCTGAAAAGAAAGAGGTGAGATGCCTCGCAGGTCGACGGCCCAGCATGAGCGATTATGCTATGTACTTTCTCTCTTGTCATATGTCTCTGAACCAGGCTCTTCTTTCCCGAGAAGATCCGCTATCAGTTCCATGATATCAACAATCGGGACCTTTGTATCATGGTCCTGCATCGCCTCATGCACTTTTGCGTAGCAGGCAGGGCAGCTAAGGATAAGCTTGTCCGCTTTTTTGCGAACAGCCTCGTCGATGGTCAGTCTGCCCATGGCTATGGCATTTTCGTGAAACACCTTGCGTGCAGCACCTCCTGCTCCGCAGCAGCGGGATTCCAGCCTGTTCCGGTCGAACTCCAGAAGCTCGATGCCCGGTATGCTCTTCAGGACATCCCGGGGCTCCTCCATAATGCCGACACCTCGGCTCAGGTAGCAGGGGTCATGATAGATGATCCTCTCTCTCAGCTGCCGTTCGATCTTCAGCCTGCCCGCTCCAAACGCAGCGGCAACGACCTGGGTGATATGCCGTATCTGGAAGGGCAGTTCCTTGCCGTAATAGAGCGGCCAGTCCCGCACCATGATATTGACGCAGCAGGGGCAGGAACAGACCAGCGTCTTGACGTCTCGCGCACGATAGGCTTCAACAAGCCGTGTGACAAGGCCTTTGAGCATATCATGCTGTCCCGTGATGAAGAGGGGAAAACCGCAGCAGACCTCATCCTCGGGCTGCAGCATGGTAAAGGGTTCACCCATGGCATGAAGGACAAGCACATCACCTTTCACCATCGGCTGTGCCTCATAGGCGCCGGTGCAGCCGGCATAGTATGCGACTGATGCACGGTCTGCAACCGGAATGTCGCCCGGCAACCAGGGATGGTAACGCTCGCTGGCAGGCTTGCCATAGGGATTGCCCGTCATTGCTATGGCTTCGGGCATATCTTTCTGCGGTCCCAGAGGACCGAGCCCGCGGCGCACCATCTCCTTTCTGAGCATCGGCCAGAGCCGCTGTGTATGGATTCCCACCGAGCAGTTCCGGCCGCAGGCCCCGCAGGTCGTGCATTCGAATACTGCCCGAGTGAAGTCCTCAAGGAGCTGCCTGTCGATCTCTGGAGTGCCGAAGAGTTTTGCCTTGAGACTGTCCGTTGCCGCTATGAACTCCCGGAACATCCTGATCTTCTCCGGGGGAGATATCGCAGGGTTCTTGGTGATCTGCTGCACCGGACAGCAGTCCAGGCATTCGCCGCACTGTGTGCAAGCGTCTATTTCGATGCGCTGGGAAGGGGTAAGACCTTT
>DKBH01000004.1 GCA_002451165.1 Nitrospiraceae bacterium UBA6905 | reverse complement strand
GAACGTATGTCCCTACCAAGTGCCAGCGGCATTGCTCTCGGGTGACTTCACAGGATGTTAGGCATACGTGATGACTGCGAAATAACGCGATCAACGGTCACGACAAGAGGATGCTTGTTCTTAAAATCAACTTTTCGAGGAATATACTAAGGAAAGGATCAGGATGTCAATGAAGCAAAAGTCGAATCCGCCGGCTGCTGTTCACTCCGGAAGATATCTTTGTAGTCTTATTCGCTGCGTCAGCTGTGTGAGCGATGGGTTTATACATACCCCGATTTCTTACGTTATCTGCCTGCAGGGTCGATCCTGAATTTGCCGAATGCTATGCCGAGGTTGATGCCTTGACCTGTTGCTGCTATTGCAAGAGAGACGTTACCTTTCGTCATCACCTGTGCTCCGGCAGATTTCACTACACCGGCATGTGCCTCGGCCTTGCCATAGGCTCCGAAGATTTCATGTATGTCAGCCACCTCGGAAAATGTCCCGGTGCCTTTCAGACTGGATTTCCCTGCAGTGAGCCCGCCTCCCTTCACGTTGATCTTGACTCGCCGCGTCTGTCCATTGTCGCAGGTGACGGTACCTGTTCCGGTGGCAGTTTCATAAAAGACAGACCAGCCCTGGATGCTGAACTGAAGTTTGCATTTCGTCCCTTTTTTGTCAGCGGCATCGCTAGTTCCTGGCGCGCCGGACAGGACTATCATGAGCAGGAAAACCGCTATGGACAGAACCCTTTGTAACCTGTATGTCTTCATGGCTTGATCTCCCCTCTTTGAATAACTGCGCAACGCATTCTCCTATCGTCTGACAAATATCATATCAGATGCAAGTGATGTAGATACAGCAGGCAGGCCTCCATCGTGTTACGCAGGAATAATATCAGCTCACGAGGCTTTTTTATCCGTGACGCTGTCAGCGCATGCGAGAAATTCTTTCACGCTGCCCAGCGGCGTATCAGGAGGGATATCGCAGGAAGGCATAAGGATATAGTTACGGAAGGGATCAGGGATCTGTGCGATACAGTCAGCAACCGCCTTGCAGATCAGGTCAGGGTTTCCGCCGAATATGGTATTGATTACATCCACATTGCCGGCGGTGACGAGCTTCCCGCTGTAAAGCCGGTACGCTTTGCCAATGGGTACCCCGGCGTCGATGGAGATACAGTCAGTATTGGCTTCGGGGTAGAGCTCGATCTGGGAGCTGATATTGCCGCACATATGAAGGAAGCAGCCGATATCCCGCTGCCGTATCCGGTCGAAGAGCTTTCGCTCATAGGGAAGGATCACATCGCGGTAGAGACCGGTCGGGACCAGTGTGACGGCGCCATCGGGTATAGAAACGCCGTCGATGAGCCTCTTTTCCATGAGGGGCTCCAGGAGTGCTAAGGAGAGACGGACACCTAGGTCGCAGACCTCGCTGACGAAAGGTATGTTTGTCGCAATCTTCCCCTGGAGAAGGTTCCAGTCACAAAGGATCATGGCCCAGGTGAACGGACCCCAGGACGTGGCACAGAGATAGCGGTCAGGAAGGTTCTCTCTCAGGCGCGAAATTATCTCCAGCAGCGCAAGGGAATGCGGAGAGTCGGCAAGCATTATCTCTTTAAGATAACGGGCATCTTCAGCATCCTGGATGAGGGGAAAGGAGAGGAGCGGAGCCTGTTCTCCCCGAAAGGCGATCTTGCCGCCTATGGCCTCGGCAGGAAAGGTATTAAGTCCTGATCCGGCAAATACGATATCCGTATTCAGGCTAGCGAAAAAAGAGGCCAAGATTTCGGCAAAGCGCCCGGGATTTTTCGATAGTTCTTCGATCTTGAGCCCGGTCTGTTTGAAAGACCAGAGTCCGGCCCCGAATAGAGCGCGGGGGATGCGATCGCTCCGCTCACCCTGCAGAACCCGTCGTATAAATGATCTCCTGTCCATAGAACATTAACCTTCTTGTAGTGATACATGACTGTTGCATCATACCTGAGATGTCCGTATGAGCAGTCGTGATAAGTATAGCATGTGTGAATTCGCATAGCTGAAGCATATGAAGCGCGGATGATTTTTTTATGGGAGTAGGTTCGTCTCACAGAGCGTCTCATCGGCTGTTCCAAGAGGTGATCTTCAGCTGCCATGATCACGACTCTGGATTGCACCTAAACAGTGAGGAGGGTGCCTAGAGCAGGTTCACGCCGCATCTTCGCAGAGTCTCAGCAAGGGCCGCGAGAGGCAGGCCGATTACATTACAGTAATCACCTTCGATCTTCTTGACGATCAGTGCGCCTTTGCCCTGTATCGCATATGCCCCTGCCTTATCGAGCGGTTCCCCTGTCTTGACGTATGCCAGGATCTCATCACGTGACAACCGCTTGAACCATACCTTTGTTTCGACAGAGCGGGATATGCTTCTGCGCGATCCGGTATCGAGGACCGTGTAGCCGGTGATGACGACATGGGACTTACCGCTGAGGAGGGTGAGCATTCGTGAAGCTTCCCTGGCTGTATGAGGTTTTCCGAGCAGTTCGTTCCTGAAGACAATAAAGGTGTCTGCAGCGATGATGAGCGCGTTCTGATATTTGTGCGACACAGCACGGGCCTTCTCCCGCGAAAGAAATTTGGCAAGATCATGGGGTTTGAGATCAAGAGAGAGGTCTTCTTCATAATCACCAGCGTCGACCGTGAACTTCAGACCGGCAAGCGCCAAGAGTTCCTTTCGTCGGGGTGATGCCGAAGCAAGGACAATCACGGGCGCGTTAGACATGCTGTCCTGCTGCGTGGCCAGACGCCCAAGCCCAGTGAAGATTATAGCCGCCAAGATGACCGGTCACATCAAGCACTTCTCCGGTAAAAAACAGACCGGGAACCTTCTTCGTCTCCATGGTCCTGGACGACAACTCATCGGTATCGATCCCGCCGACCATAACTTCCGCAATATTATACCCCTCGGTGCCGGAAGGATGAACCTGCCAGGAATTGAGTTTCCGGCCGGCCTCCTGCAGCTCTTTCGCGGTAAACTGGCAGAGCGGCTTGATCTGAAGATATTCCCTGCACCAGGCCTGGATAAAGCGCGNNATGGCCGGACCGCTCATGCCGCGGTGGGTAAAGAGAATACTGCCGCGAAACGACACCGAAGCGCAGGAAACCGCTGCATCACAGGATACGCCGCTCAGGCTTCGGCAGAATTCCCGGTCCTTGACTGAAAAGACGAGCGGCACAAGACCGGGCCTGTGCGGTATCACCCTAATGTTGAACTGTTGCGCTATCCTGAATCCGAGGTCAGATGCTCCTGTTTTTGGCCAGGAAAGCCCGCCCGTGGAAATTACCAGTGCAGGGGAGCGGTAACGGCCGCCCGTTGTGGCGATGATGAAGCTCCCGTCATGCTCAATAGTGATGACCGCACAGTTCAACCTGACTTCGACACCTGCATTCCTGCATTCTCTGCCGAGCATGCCGATGACAGCAGATGATGAGGAATCGCAAAAAAAGCGGCCTGAGTCTTCTTCATGAAAGGATATCTGGTGCTTCGCCAGGAGAGCCATGACATCGTCCGGGGTGTACCGCGACAGCGCTGACTTGCAGAAATGACGGTTCCGGGAAAGATAGTGATCAGCAGACACATGCCGGTTGGTGAAGTTGCATCTTCCACCGCCGGAAATCCTGATCTTGTTTCCCGTTTTCCGGGCGTGATCTATGACGAGCACCGATCGGTTCCGCTTCCCCGCTTCGATCGCGCAGATGAGTCCCGATGCCCCTGCACCGATGATGACGACGTCTCTGTGCATCTACTTTATCTGGAGGTATTCAAGGGCCAGGGTGGGATAAAGCCGCGGGTTGAAGAGGATGTTCGTCATGAAATTGCACTCGTGCGTGCAGTAGCATTGTCCGTCGCTGATGCTGTTCAGAACCGCCTTGGCCATGTCCGTAAGGAGAAGGCGCTGGATGTTATATCCGTGATCCCGGATATTGCCGAGCCCCCTGTCGAGGATTTCGCAGGGATAGACTTCACCCGACTCGGTGAGGACCAGGTTCAGGCTGCCAGCGTAACAGGGAATCAGTCTCTTGCCCTCGTCAAGAGTCCGGGAGATCAGGTTTCGCTGCAAAATATCCTGAGCAGCCTTGATGCGGGCTCCCCTGAACCGGTAGGTCCGAGATGATTCTTTCTTCTTCAGATTCTCTTCGAGCCGATCAACGGCACGACGGTATTTGTCACGGTCTATCGCCGTAAAAGACTTGTTAGCAAGATTGCCGCGCACCAGGGAAATCGTGTGGGTCTTTATGTTATCAAGAACATTGACAAAATCGATAATGCTGTCCATCCGGTCCTGGTTCTCTGAACAGAAGACCGTGTTCACCCCCAGTTCAAAGTGGGGATAGCAGTCAAGAAGTTCGCTGAGCAGACCGTATGTCTCCATGGTCTTGGCAAAGCTTCCGGGTGTTCTGCGGAGGCGGTCATGGTCTTCCTGCAGACCGTCGAGCGAAAGTTTCACGGCAATGATACTCTTCGGGCAGTCCCTGAGAATCTGCTCCGTCATGTCCCTGATCCGTCCGGGAAGTAGTCCGTTTGTGGGAAAAAGCATCATTGCAGGACGGTTATTTTTATAAAAGACTCTGCTTATCTCGGGAAGGTCGTCCCTGAGATATATCTCTCCCCCTGAAAAAGCCAGCCAGAGCAGATCTCCGAAGGACGGAGAAATTTTTTTGATCTCCTCAAGGGAAAGCTCTTCTGCAAGGTCGTGGCGGGTATCTGCTGTCCTGAGATAGAAACAGAACGGGCATGCGGCATTGCACTGCCGGGTGACAAAAAAGGTGAGATGGACCGGATGCCTCTTCGTGAAGACGGCATTAATATGACGGAACGGCGAATACATCATGAGACGGTCCGCCTCATCTGAAAATAGAAAAGCGTCCCTGATATGCTACCGGCGACAATTGGCAACGGGTAAAGAAAACAGTAATAAAGAGCAGCGCCGAATGCGAAGGGCCAACCTTTGACCCGGAAAAAGGCCCGCAAAACCCCTCTACTATAAATGATATTCAGTACGGTGACGAACAGCATGCAGTGCAGGAAAAAGTTTTCTTGGGAGAGCACGTAACAGAACAGCAGCAGCCAGCAGATGCATGCAGATACCACGTTGATTTTGAGCTCGAGCGAAGCAGTTCCCGAATCACTCGCAAGGTCGCTGTTGCCCAGTGAATAACCCGTCCAGTATTTGGTTTTTTTCATGGCGTTCCCCAGGGATTTTGCCAGCGTGAAGTTGAAGATATGCCTGACCAGTATGGTGCTGTCCATGATCAGCCTTACGCCAGCCCTTTTTAGCCGGTGGCTGAATTCGACGTCCTCCAGAATGGGCATAAAATCCTCGGCGAAACCGCCACACCTTGCAAAGACATGCTTATCGATGACCATGGCATGACTGGCGATGTAATCAGGGGACCGGTTTCTCAGTTCTGAATAGTTAATAAATATTGACTGGAAGGTGCTGTAGAAACTGTCGTCATGGGCAACGGGGGTATAACTGCCGCCGATGACGCAGTCAGGGTTCTTCCGGTAGGCTTCGGCCACGCGCGTGAGCGTATCCTCCTGCACGACGCAATCAGCATCGACAAAAAAAAGCAGATTACCGCGACTGGCCCGTGCACCGGCATTTCTGGCCCGGGATGCGCCAGAGTGCCGGTCGAGTCGGATGAGGCGACAGGGGTACCGGCGGATGATATCAATCGAGTCGTCGGCAGAGCAGTCATCGACAATGATCACTTCATAGGCCTTATACCGCGAGGACAGGAGTGACTGCAGGCAGATGCCAATGGTAGCACTGCCGTTGTGGTTGGGAATAATTACCGAAATCATCATAGTTATTCTTTATATTATGAGAGAAGCCAACTGCTTATTCCAATTAAATTAATATCATAATTTTCATGGATCATTAAGCCTTGACGGGATTTTTCGTATAAATTACAATAACATGCTATGAAAAGCTTTATGGCGGCCAACTGGAAGATGAACAAGACCATTGCGGAGACCCGGGAGTTCCTCAGAGATTTTATCCCGTCTGTAAAGGATGTTGTAGACGTGGACATGGTTATCGCTCCTCCTTTTACAGCATTGGCCGCAGCAGGTGAGGCTATGCGGGGTACGCCTGTCCAGCTTGCAGCGCAGGACATCTTTTGGGAAGAAAAGGGTGCCTACACCGGAGAAATTGCTCCGGCGATGCTGCTTGACGCCGGCTGCAGGCACGTCATCGTAGGCCACTCCGAAAGAAGACAATACTTTCACGAAGACGACAGCGTAGTCAACAGGAAGGCCAGGGCCGCCCAAAAGGCTGGTCTGGGGGTGATCTTCTGTGTCGGCGAGTCTCTTGATGAACGAGATTCCGGCAAGACCTTTGACATTGTCCGTCGCGAGCTCGAAAAGGGACTGGAAGGTATTGATGCCGGCAATCTGGTTGTTGCCTACGAACCGATCTGGGCCATCGGCACCGGCAAGACCGCATCACCTGAGCAGGCTCAAGAGGTGCATGCTTATGTAAGGGATATCCTGAGAAAGCGTTATGGCACCGCTGCAGAAGAGATCCGCATCCTATACGGCGGCAGCGTCACCCCTGAGAATGTCAACAGCCTCATGGCATGCCAGGATGTCAATGGCGGCCTGGTCGGCGGTGCAAGCCTCAAGCCTGACAGTTTCGCAAAAATAGTCTGCTACAAGAAGGAGAAGTAATGGCAACACTGATACTCGTCGTTCATCTCATCGTCTGTTTATTTCTTATTGTGATCGTGCTCATCCAGGGTGGAAAGGGAGCTGAAATGGGCGCAGCCTTCGGTGGTTCGAGTCAGACCCTTTTCGGCGCCCGTGGCGCCGCTACATTTTTCAGTAAGCTTACGACGGTCGCTGCTATTGTCTTCATGTTGTCGTCCTTTCTGCTGGCCATTGTAACCAGCAGGCAGACGTCGGTGTTGAGCAAGGTGCCTGCAGCAACGACGCAGCAGCAAACAACGATCCCCGGAGGAACAACGGGACCTGTGCAGGGAGCGCCGCCGGTTCAGTCCCCCCCCGCAGGTCAGCCAGCACAGACGCCGGCTCCTGCGAAGTAAGCGATTTCTGAACGATTCTGAAACGGGGCATCCTGATATCGGTCAGGATGCCCCGTTTTTCTTTGCCTGTTCGTCCTCGTCGTCCTCGAGCATGCGGTACTTTGGTCCCTCAGGATCATCATATTGCCCGCTCTTTACGGCCCAGAGAAAGAAGAGCCACGCACCGACACCCAGCACTAAGGAAAGGAAGATGAGGAACGCAAGAGTCCACATCAGGTGTCTGCTCCTTTTCTGATTCGCAGGGAATTCATAACCACAAAAAGGGAACTTGCCGCCATGGCTCCTGCGGCGATGATCGGATGCAGAAGACCTGCAACGGCGAGCGGCAGCGCCACGATATTGTAGAAGAAGGCCCAGAAAATGTTCTGTCTGATCACGCCGTAGGCTCTGCCGGCAAGACGGATGACATAGGGTATCAGGGCAAGATCATTTCTGACGAGGACCGCATCGGCGCTTTCCATGGCAATGTCTGTTCCCTTTCCCATGGCAATGCCGACAGTCGCTTCCGTGAGGGCCGGTGCATCATTTATGCCGTCGCCTATCATCATGATCTTTTTGCCTTTTTCCTGCAGTTCTCGGATGAGCTCGCGCTTCTCCAAAGGGGACATTTCCGGCGCAGCTGACGGAATTTTCGCGGCAGCCGCTACCGCCTCTGTTGTCGCCCGGTTATCCCCGCTCGCCAGTGATACCTCTTTGCCGAGGTGCATAAGCTCCCGAACCGCAGCGGCAGATTCCTGTCTGAGAATATCAGTAATGATGAACAATGCCCGCACCTTGCCCTCCCATCCCATAAATATTATCGTATCTCCTGTCATTTCATAGGACCGGCTCATCTTTTCAATATCAGTAACAGAACCGTGCATCGAGATCCCGTTATCCAGAAGGTAGGATCTGTTGCCGATCAGGATGTTCCTATCGCCAATAGTACCGCTCACACCGCGCCCCGGTATTGCACTGAAATCATGTACAGGCAGGAGGGGGCCATCAGACCCTACAGTGATGGCCTGGCCGATACTGTGTTCTGAAAGGTGTTCAATGGATGCGGCGATTCTGCAGAGATGATCCTTTTCTAAGGTGCTATCAAGAGATATAACGTCCCTGAGGAATGGCCTGCCTTCGGTAAGCGTCCCGGTCTTGTCCAGAATGACGTGATCAATGCTGCTGGTATTCTCAATCACTTCTCCGCCCTTTATGAGGATACCCCGTGCTGAAGCCATGGTCGTAAAGACCAGCACTGCCAGCGGCGTGGCAAGACCGAGACTGCACGGGCAGGCAATGATCAAAACGGATATTCCGGCCATAAGGGCGGATTCTGCCGGACCTCCCTTTAGAAGGTAGGTGACTGTCGTGATTGCAGCAAGAACTAAAATGCCGGGGACAAAGTATCCCACGATCCGGTCTGCAAGTTTCTGAAGCCTGGGTTTGTTTGCCTGGGCATCTTCAACAGAGCGCATGATGGCGGCGAGGAAAGTGTCCTTTCCGGTCCTGGTGGCTTCGAAGACGAATGTGCCGAAAAGGTTGATGGCACCACCGATGACTTCGCTCCCGGCTGATTTGAAGACGGGAAGCGATTCTCCGGTGAGTATTGATTCGTCAGTCTCGGTCTCACCCTGAAGAACCCTGCCGTCCGCGGGGATACGCTCACCGGGGAGCACCTTCAGCCAGTCCCCTTTCTTCAGTTCAGCGAGCGGTATCATGGCGGTCTCACGCAAAAGGGGCTCTTCCGTGCCCGTGTTCCTTAGCACCCGTGCCTCTCTGGGGCTCAGTTCCGAAAGCTTCTCGATCGTTTCGGCAGCTTTCCCCTTTGCCGTTGCCTCGATGTATCTGCCGAGGAGGATAAGGGTGATGATCATTGCTGCGGTGTCGAAATAGACCGTTCCGCCGACAGCCATCTGATATAAGCTGTAGATAAAGGCCGAGCCCGATCCCATGGTGATAAGAGCATCCATGGTAAAATGCAGATGGCGTAGTCCGGTGATGGTATTCCTGATGAAGGGCATGCCTGAGTAAAGGATTACGGGGATGGTGAGTGCCATCGCGATGAATTCAAGGGCCGATCTTGTCGCCGGATCGATGCCCTGAAAATATCCTGCATACAAGGCGATGCTGTAAATCATGAGCTGCGAGGAGAGGAACGCGGCAGTGCCGAATCTCACGAGCAGGTCCCGTGCCTCTGCTTTCTGCCGACGGAAATGCTCTGATTCGCGATACGGGCGCGGGACATACCCGATAGCCTGAATTCTTTTCAGTATCCGGTCAAGCGAAACACGCTCCGGATCCCAGCGAATCCTTGCCCTGTGCGTCGCATAATTGATCCGGGCAGATGTTACTCCCTCAGTGCGGGTGATAAACTTCTCGTTCAGCCATACGCAGGAAGCGCACCGGATGCCGTCGATGAACAGGTCGACCTCCCGGTCATTTCCCGTTTGCCTTATATCCGCCGTGAACAGGTCTGCATTGACCTCTTTTTGCTGGTTTGGCGGCAGACCGGGAATATTCCACGTCCTGGTGCGATAGAATGCATCAAGACCTTCGCTCCTGATAAGGAGGAAGACTGCCCTGCAACCGCTACAGCAGAAGGTGCGTTCTCGTCCGTCTACAGTTTCGCTGACTGCGTCGTGCTCAGGAAATGCGAGCCGGCAGTGATCGCAGGTCTTGAGCGCCATATCAGCCTTGAAAGGCACGATAGATGAAGATGGCTCCGACGGCTGTCATGAAGAGGGAAGCGACCATAGACATTCTTTTTCGTATCCATGCACCTTTGCGTGCCGTGAGATGTCCTATGAGGAAAAGGGCAGGTACCGTACCCAGGCCGAAAAGAACGAGCATGAACATGCCGCTGAGAAAGCCTTCAACCGGTCTCCCGGCCTTGGCACCCGTGCCGGCGGCAGCAATATAGGCGGTGTACAACAGACCGCAGGGAATGAAGCCGGTAGCGATACCCATGACATAGAGAGACCCCCGGGTATGCGTAGCTGCGATGAACCGGACTACGCGGCTCACGAATCCGGATACGACGGGAGCTATTTTTCTGCTGGCGCGGCCTTTGAGAAGAGAGAACCATCCCGTTGCCGCGAGGCCCAGGACGATCATGAGCATGCCAACAACTGCCAGGGTCATGTTCTGAAAGCGTTCGATGGATTCTACTACTCCTGCGAACGAGCCGGTCATGCCCATGATTCCGCCAAGAATGCCGTAGGTTGTGATTCTTCCCGCATGATACAACGCCTGCGCAGGAGCGTAAGTTTTCACGTCCCCTGACCCCAAGCCGAGGCCAAGAGTATAGGCTGCGACAACAGGGCCACACATGCCGGAACAATGGCCGAAGCCTCCCAGAAGGCCGGAGCCGAAGATAAGCAGATAGACTGAATCAGTAATTGACATAGAACCGGTATGAGACGCTGCCGTGGTCAGGTATGGCAATATCCGCCTGCCAGAGATTCTTGCCAGTCGGACAGCGGGGAATGATCCCTCTGCCGGTAAATGAACCGTCCGGTGCTTGTTTCAATTCGACCTCATTCCTTCCCATGTACATGCCGGGCATGAACAGCATAAGAAGGAGCGGCCCTCTAATCCTTGCACCCTTCACCGTTACGCTGAAGAACAGCTCTTTCATGGCCCGTACCGGTTTGGGTGATATATCCAGGGATACGATGGCGTGGTCTGTCAAGGCCACGCATGCCTCGCGGCTGACATCGCATGCTGCAGACTTGGCGGTCGTAGCAGAGGCAGACGAAAGCATCACACACAGCATCAAAGTACTGATGGGTATGGTACGCATGGTCAGGTGCTCTGCTCGGCAAAGACTGTTCTGTGGAACAGGATTGTCTTGTTTTGGGCGGTTACCCGGATATCCAGGTCCCATCGGCCATAGAGGGGCAGGTCAACCTGCACCTCGTATGACCCTTTTTCCGTTAGCAATGCCCGGTACTGCCGATCATAACGGTTCGTTGAAGGTCGGCTGATGGCAAGCATCACCTCAGCGAAAAGAGTTTTTCCAGTTCTGTCCGTGGCATGGATATGTATCCCGTTCCTGCCGACCTTGACATCCTGCGGACTGATATCGACATGCCACCCCGCTGACTCCCGTTCTTTCTGCTCTGCATCCCACCGGAGACCTTTTTCATAGGGATTATCAACCACTGTGCCGTCGAACACAGCCTTGCCGACAACGATTGCGCCGATTACCGCTGCCATGCCGATGAAGATGATCAGGGCCAGCAGTTTTTTCATAGCACCTCCGGGGCTCTGAGAATTACCTTTCTCGTGGCCCGGATCTTATCGGGACCATCAGTTTCCAGTACCAGCTCTGACTGTCCAGCTCGCATAGCATCAGCAGATCCCGGGCTGAAGATAAAAGCAGGAATGCGCAAATACGCTCCGGCCCTGATCATGATCTTCTCCGGTGTTGCTTTCAGCCGTGTTCCGTTTCTGTACGCCTTTAGAGAAAGGGCCAGATCATTACGTCCCCGGTTCTCCAGGGCAAGGGTATAGGCATTGATCACTTCACCCTGTGCCGTCATTTTCGCTTCGAATTTCGGGCTCGGCAGGACCGTTACGTCCAGAGGGCTGCGCGAAAGCGAGAGGTAAAGAAAGAAAGCGAAGCTGAGCAGGGTTAGCGCTCCGAATATGATCACATTGGTTCTTATCAGGCTTCCCGAGGAGCCGGGACTGCCGAAGAAATAGCTGATCAGACTCTTCCCCTTCTTCCTCTCCATGCGTACGGCGCAGGCATCAACGCATTCTGCACAGGCAATGCAAGCTGCCTGCAGGCCATTTCTTATATCGATATTGACCGGGCATACCCTTACGCAGGCGCTGCAGTCCATACATTCATCCCTTCTGCGATTATCAAAGCCGATGATCATGGTCCTATCGTCGAAAAGAGCCCCCTGGAGCTTTGCATAGGGACAGACCGTTGCGCACCAGGAGTGGCGGAGAAACGCGTAATTCATGAAGATTATGGCGCAAAGGCCCACCCAAAATCCGCTGGCCACCGCTCCGAGGTTACCTGCCATGAGAGCAGAGATAAATTCGTACGGCGAGATGAAATACCATATGAGGTCTGCTGCGACAATGATGCTGACCAGTAGCGTGAGGCCGTAGGCAACAGCTTTCCGTATAATTGTTTTTGAGGCTGCCCTGTCGAGAAACCAGGTCAGGTCGATGATGACCGTCTGCGGGCAGAGCCATCCGCACCAGATGCGGCCGAAGATTTGCGTAACAAAGATGATGAGAAAGGTGAAAAAGAGGATGGCGATCAAGACAATAAAGAACTCATCCATCCAGAGACTGGTTCCGAAGACATGCAGCCGCAGGGTCTGAATGTCAAAACGAAGTGCGCTTTCACCGTTTATCCTGACAAAGGGAATGCCGAGAAGCAGCACCGCCTGCACCGCCTCGGTTAAGCGGCGCCAGGGGCGCATGCGGTTATTCGTCATCTTCAAGCATCTTGTACTTGGGATCTTCCACCTTCATATGCCGTTTCCGGGAGTAGTAGAAGGCGATGATGATGCCGAAAAGGATGACCAGGGAAAGTCCGAAAACGATATAGGCAATGCCCTGCGCGTTCATGCGTCTATTTCTTCTTTCTGCTCATCATCAGATACAGCACTACGATGGCACAGGTCGGGATGACCGTGAATGCTATGGTTGCGAGTATGGATATGTCCATGTCATCTCCTTACGGGCATCTGCCGGCAGCCGGGAACGGGCCACCGGCAGAGCAGACAGATTTATTTTGTTATTTTGTTATTGATTTCTCATACGCCTTCTCCTGGGTCCATCCACTGATCGACGGAGAGTACATCGCAAAATAGTAGATGCCCCAGAGGATGAGTCCCCAGAAAAGGATCAGCCAGCCAAGCGGAAGTTTCTTCGCGGTCTCCTTTGCCTCAAAATCTTCTATATTCACATCGTCAAAATCTTCTGCCATGTCTTTCTCCCTATTTCTGTTTATGCTGTTCGTGGCGGATGTAAGATACCAGGGACCATATCTTGTCCTTGTCAAGCTGACCTGCATAGGGCGGCATACCATTCGGCGTGCCATTTGCGATAATCTCATAAATTCTGCCGTCGCTGATGTCACCCTCAATATTAAGCCAGGTATTGTCTGTCAGGCGGGGGCCGATCCCTCCGCTACCGTCATCACCATGACATGCCTGACAGTTCTGTTCATAGATGGCTTCGCCTCGTTCACGGGCCTTATCATCGCCTTCCAGCGGATTTTTTTGTTCTGCTGCGGCAGCGGTTACCGGCGCCTGCTTCCTGGCTACGGCGGTTCCGATCACCTGCATATAGGCCACGAGGGCGTCAAGCTCCGTCTTTGCTGTCAGTGCCTCCATATCTTCCGCTGTGTAGGGGAAACCATTGACTTTCATATGGGAGGCAAGAGCTGCAGGGTCGAGCTTGTGGTCCTTGAGCCAGCCGTATTTCGGCATGTTCGACAGCGCGAAGAAGGCCTGGGGGTTTTCGAAATGCTGGTAGTGCCAGGGATCGGGATATTTGCCGCCGATGCGGGCGAGGTCAGGGCCGGTTCGCTTGGAGCCCCAGAGGAACGGCCGGTCAAAGGCGAACTCTCCGGCCTTCGAGTACTCGCCGTAGCGCATCACCTCGGTCTTGAGCGGCCTGACAGTCTGGGTGTGGCAGTTGTTGCAGCCCTCGCGCATATAGATGTCCTTGCCCGCAAGCTGAAGCGCGGTGTAGGATTTCAGGTTCTCGAGCTTTGGGTGCATGCCTTTCGTGAACATGGGATAGAACATCGTGACGATCGTGCCGATGAGGATCACGACCGTTGCAACCACGGCAAACATGATCGGCTTTCTGTAGAGTTCACCAGCCATGGTCAACCCCCTAAACCTGAGATGCCGCAAGCGCCTTGCCCTTGCGGATCGTCATGTAAATGTTATAGATGAAGAAGAGCATGCCGACGGTGAAGATGACGCCGGCAACCGTCCTCAGCTGCCAGTAGGGGTAGTTCTTCGCCAGCCCTTCCATGAAGGTGTACTTGAGGCTGCCGTCGGCATTGGTCGCCTTCCAGAGTGCTCCCTGCTGGATGCCGGTGATCCAC
>DKBH01000041.1 GCA_002451165.1 Nitrospiraceae bacterium UBA6905 | reverse complement strand
TGTCTGGAAGGTGGAAAAGCTGTAGTAATCCAGATAATCACTGTCCGGTATGAAGGAATATCCTATTCCTCGAAAGTCATTGATTTCCCCATTATTGTCAGGCCGCATTTGGCGTTGCAATGAGATACATGAAAAAAGCTTTACAAGCAGTTTATAATTCCTGAGATATGATGAAGACCTCGGGAATTATCCGTGATGCATAAAGTTGTGAAAGGTGAACCCTTCCCTAATGATTCGAAATATATATAAATTCCTTTCTTCCGTTAAGCTTGCCATGGCGTTGCTGGTCGTCATACTTTCCTGCTGCGTTGTCGGCGTCACGATTTACCGGGGGGTGGAGGCAGGGACCCACATCTTTTCGACGTTTTGGTTTAATGGGCTGCTGGTGATGCTGGTGGTGAATGTCTGCTTTTGCTTTTTTCCGAGAATTTTGAACAGAAAGCTTACGCTCATCTCCCTTGGCATGATCCTGTTTCATCTGAGTTTTGTCGCTATATTGGGGGGCATCGTCTTTAATAGTCTCTTTCATTTCGCGGGCCTGATCAGGCTTACCGAAGGAGAGACCCTCCCCAGCGGCGACCTTCAGAGCTATGATTTTGCTGAGCAGGGCCGTTTTTTCGACATAGGAAAGCTGAGGGGTGATACGACGCTCATTAAAATGCATGTCGGACATAGAGTTGATGGGGCAGACAAAAAAGTGGCATATGAGATTTCTGTGGGTGAGGGTGAAGCAAAAAAGCAGGGAATTATCTTTATTACCAAACATCTCGAATATCGTGGCTTCAGATATTTTTGCGACCGGGAGGGATATGCGGTTCTGATCGTGCTCTATGACAAGATGGGAAGGGAGCTTTACGGAGGATACTATCCGCTTCAAAGCCTGAGGCAAGAGGACGGCTCGTACCTGTACACGACCGGGACGAAGGATGGCCCTGGCAGTATCGCGTATCCCTATGATCGGCCGCAACCGCTCTTCTCATTGCAGGTAGCCTATCGTCCGTCCAAGATATCTGAAAGAGGAGGTGAAGCCTTTTTCCAGGTCTGGCCGCTTACCCATGAAGGTGAGAGGCCAGAAGCGAAGCCCCTCGCGGAAGGCAAGGCGGCGCTGGGAGAGATGTTTGATGCAGGAGACTACTATCTTTCTCTTAAGGAAGTTCGCTACTGGACTGCCATGTTCGTACGCTACGACCCAGGCCTGCCTATCGTGCTTGCAAGCCTCTGGGTGGGATTTGGGGGCATGGTCATTACTTTCATCGGCAGGATGAGAAGAATGCGGAACTAAGCAAGCACTGACATGATACAAGGAACATTACCTTATACTGCTCATCACGGAGCAGAAGTTTGGCCTTCAGCATGGTATAATAGGGCAAATTCTTGCGGAGGTTAGATGAAAGCTGAGCTGGTCTGTTTCTGGATTGCGGTAGGGTTGTACGGTGTTAGCACATTCAGTTATATCTTCGGACTCATTGCCAGGCAGGAGAAACTCTTCACGGTCGGGTTATACGGCGCTCTTGCCGGGTTTATCCCCCATACTATTGCCATAGGCCTTCGGTGGTCCGAGACAGGGATATCACCCTTCATTTCAATTTCCGAGTCGATTACCCTTGGCACCTTCATGGCAGTGCTTATATTCCTCATCTTTCAGTTCTCCACCAAGAAAGTGCGACCGCTGGGTGTGCTGGTCATGCCCGTAGTCTTCGTGCTCATAGGCTGGGCTGGTACGCTCATGAAGGAGATTGCTACAACGCTTGCTCCTGCATTGCAGAGCGCCTGGATATGGGTTCATATCATAGGTGCTTCAGCCGGCTTTGGCTCGGTACTTGTGGCGGCTGCCTTTGGGTTGATGTATCTCCTGAAGGAAAGATCTTCAGGGGGCATTGCCAATAAACTGCCAGAGCTGCAAACGCTCGATAATCTGAGCTACCGATTTATTGCCGGTGGATTCATCATGTATGGGTTGATGATTGTCTCCGGAGCTTTCTGGTCGAATCAGGTGAAGGGCAATTACTGGAACTGGGACCCTGTGGAGGTCTGGTCGCTCATCTCATGGCTTATATACGGTATCTATCTGCATCTGCGGATCACCTTCGGCTGGCGTGGAAGGAAGCTCGCCTGGTATGCTTTGATTGCATTGATAGCGATGATCATCAGCTATTGGGGCATTCCTTTTTCCGTAGAGACCTTTCATAAGGGATTCCGGATCGAGCACTGATAATGAATCGCTAATCCCTAAACTACGTGTGAAAATTGCCATTATCTTCCCACCTTTGCCTTTCGGCTGGACTCCTGTTGCACCTCCAAGCCTTGAGTATCTTGCCGCGCTTACCCGCCGTGCAGATCCCGATATCGAGATCGAATTGATCAGCATGAGCGCTGACCCCGACGCTCTTGAGAAATTGGAGTGTGATCTTGCGGCGATCAGCATTCTGACCCCGACGGCGGTGCCGGGATACCGGATCGCCGAGAAGCTTCGGGCGCGGGGGATCAAGGTTGTCTTCGGAAATATGCATGCCTCTGCCATGCCTGAGGAAGCTAAACAGTATGGCGACGCCGTGGTGATCGGGGAGGCTGAAGCGGTCTGGCCGCAGGTACTCAGGGATTATAGGAATGGCAACCTTCAGCCGTTTTACCGGGGGGAGCAGATATCACTGGATGATCTGCCCACGCCGCTGTACGGCATGCTGAAGGGCGGCAGGAAGCACCAGTTCCGGATCGTGAATACCTCACGGGGATGCCCCTTCAACTGCACCTTTTGCTCCGTAACGAAATTCTGGGGCTCGAAGATCCGCTTCCGCCCTATTGAGCACGTGGTGCGCGATGTCGCTGCAATTCCGGAGAAGATGTATATCAACGGCGACGAAAACATCTGGTGGACCGGTAAGGCTGAGCGCGCGATTGATCTTTTTAGCGCACTCAAAGGGAGCGGCAAGAAATGGATGGGGTTCGGCAGTCTCGGCCCGGTGCTCTCCCCCGTCGGACCCCGCATGCTGAAGGCGGCCCGGGAAAGCGGTCTGCTTTCACTTTGGGTAGGATGGGAGTCGATATCTGATGAAGGGTTGCGGGAGTTCGCTGCTACCGGCAAGATCGGCGCTGATCGCGAACGGGCAGTGAAGACGGTGCGGGACCATGGCATCGATGTTTCTCTCTTTTACATGGTGGGCAGCCGCCATGATGCGCTCGATGATTTCAGACGCTCCATCGAGGTTGCAGATCGGCTTGGCGTGAGCATGCATCCGTCGCTGGTGGTTCCGTACCCGGGGACAAAACTGCGGGAGCAGTATGAGCCTTATCTCTACAAGGATCTGGGCTGGGAATATTATAACGGAGCGTATGCACTGTTCGCGCATCCGGATCCGGCCATGACTCCCGAAGTTCGCGAAGAGCTTTTTTTCGAGACCTCACTCGAACTGTTGAGCCTCGGCAGGGTGCTGCGGCATATGACCAAGGTCCCGCGACAGGGCTTCCCGCATGCGCATATTCTTTCGCTCATGTCGCAGATTCCGGTGCGGCAGGGCATGAAGATCGCCTATGAGAAATGGAAAGCTGAAAGGAAAACCATAGCTGAAAGAAGACGAATTGCATAATATGCGCATGATGGTTTGAAACATAATCCATATGAGGGAACAGAAAAGTGATCGCTTTTTGGTCTCTTCGTTGCTGATGTCTCAGTCCTCGTCTATGCCAATTCACTCAGCAACGGCTTTGTGAAGACGATCAGTGTGTCATCCTTCATAATCCAGTCGTTTGCGGTCGCATTTTTTCGCTCTTCCGTGCCATTGATGCTACGAGTGAAACTCAGCTCTTGCCCTATTTATTGACCGCTGAAGTATCTTACGTTCCTTCGGTAAGGACGTATGCATGGATTCCGCTCCTTCCCAATGCATGGATTGTTATTATCGGGATGCGTCTCTGGTACGTGGGAAAAGACCGAATCCGAATGACACTCTTTGGTCTGTTTTAGTTTGCTGCCTTCTATATTTCTGCCAGCTGATTTGTGATGTTCCCAAGGGCAACAATGGATGACCGGGATCTCTATCTCCTGTTTTACGTCTCTGGCTTGTGATGGCAGACCAGGTGGCCAGCCTGATTTGTTCAGGGAAAAAAGCAGTGCGACATGGATGGATTGTTGTTACGGTCATGCTTGTGCTTCTCTAAGGCCTCACGATTGTGAGATATAGGGACTGGCGGGACGACGTCTCGCTATTCAGCAGGTCTGTTGAATAGTGTCCTGAGGATGCCTACCGTCATTCGGGTTTGGGAAGCGCATACTACGTCGTGCGCGAAAGGGACGTTCGATATCTCGATCTTGCGGAGGAAGAACTTATCAAGGCCTTTGAAATACAACCCTTGATCCAAGGTGTGCATCTGACGCTCGGCAATATTCGATTGACGAAGGGCGACAATGAGGGAGCACTGAGCTACTACACGATTGCACTCGGCATATATCCGCTTGAAAAAGAAGCCCTCCTCAACAGGGCAACGCTTGAGAATCTTGGCCGCAGTTCGGAAGCGCTTGATGATTTCAAGCGGTTTCTGGCCATTCCGGGATATGAGTTGTCAGAGGCGCGGCCCTATGCAGAAGCGAGGATACGGATCCTTTCCCCGTGATGCAGCGCGTGCATGAACAGGTGAGGATATCATATCTTGGCACAGAGGTGAACTCATCAAGGCAGCATGTGAGCGGCGGCATCTGCATGTCCGTTTCCTCAACAGACCTGTCTTTTTTCGTCAAAGCGGCAGAGTATGTTATATTATATATAACACGGGTTAACAGGCGAGGCGCAAGATTTCTATTCATCCGCAGAGCAGACCCTTCGTAAGAATGAAATCCCTGTAGCCACACGTGAATACGGAATGCCTTACAATTAGGCAGTTGTGCCTCATTATTGATCACTTTTATGGATTGAAATTCGGCTTCGCTATGAGCAGATGCATGTAATATGCTGTCCTGACGGAGACTTTTGGCGCTGCGGCGTGTATTCATGAGAGGCATAGTTATTGCTTTTTGAGCATAGAGTAGTACATGAGCAAGGAGGTCATCCCCATGTCGAAACTACCTGTTAACCCGCTGAGTCCATCTGAGGCTGAAGACGAGCGTCATCGTCTGACCGAGGATGTACTCAGATTTATTGAAGCGGGCGTGGACTCCGAGATCTCTGATGATGTCTTTAACGATTATTGCCTCAGAATGTTCTCCCTCCATTATGAGGTCAACCCCATCTTCCGCGAGTTCTGTGACGCCAAGAAGGTGAAACCTGGCGATATCGATCGTTGGGAAGACATCCCCATGGTGTACAACGATGTATTTAAGACGCACTTGGTTGCATCTTTCCCCCTCGAAAAGTCAGTGATGGCCTGTCTTACCGGGGGTACGACAAGCCTTACGCAGCGGGGCCGCATTTTCCGTGACGAGGACGGAAAACGGCTGGTCTTTACGGCGAACCGGATCATGACCGGGTCCTATCTGTTTCCCGACTTCGAGGCCGGGAGGCGCTGCCGTATTCTCGTCCTGGCACCAAGCCCTGAGATGGCGCCCTCCATGGGTATGGCGATTGGTATAGACCAGACGCGGCGACACTTTGGCACTGAAGACAGCATGTTCCTGCTCGGACGATCGGGTATTCTCATCAATGACCTTCTCAGAGCATTGAGGGAGTCGGAGGCAAGCGGAGTGCCGATCGCATTGATAGGCGCAACTTCAGCGTATGTCTATTTCTTTCAGGCGTGCAAGCGGAAAAAGATGAAGTTCTGTCTTCCTGCCGGTAGCCGGATTTGTGACGGGGGAGGGTACCGCGGTCGTTTCGGCAAGGTTACCCGTGATGACTACTATGCAATGGTGCAGGATGTTCTTGGCATCCCGAACTCGCACTGCGTTAATGTGCTGGGAGAGGCAGAGACGGCAACGAATTTATTTGATGATTCGCTGCGTCGCGTGGCGAAGGGATTGCCGTTTCGTCAACGCATTCGGCCGGTACCGCCGTGGTCGCGTGTTCTTGCCATGAGCATTGACGATCTCAAGCCGCTGCCTGACGGCGAGGTCGGCCTTCTGGCACACTGGGACCTTGCGAACGTGCCGACCGTTCTTGCCGTGATAACCGATAATCTTGGCTATACTACGGATAAGGGAAAAGGCTGCGAGATGGTGGGGCGTGCCAAGCTCGAAGGCGGGAAGGTCTCCCCGCTGCCGGACGAGACTGCGGGAAGTCCTATGGGCGACTCCATGATATTTCGTATGCTGGAACGGTATGTGAACTTCTCGATAGAACTGAAGATGGCTATGGCCAAGGACCCGAAGGTGGAGCCGAGCATCCGGGAAGAGGTAGAGGCGAGGCCAGGGTCATTGCCCTCATGTCCCCAGGTCGTGGATGAGATTCTCGTCTCCCAAGCAGAGAATGAAGCCGCTGAGATGCGCGATGAGGCGCTTGGTGCCTTCAAGGACCAGACTGATCGTCCTCTCGAATGGTTCGTTAAAGAGGCAAGAAAACAGAAGCTTGCGGATCATCCAGCAGGCTTGAAGTCTGAAGAGCCGAAACCAAAGAAGATTAAGAAAGCAAAATAGGAGCGGCTTGTCAAGGAGCTTAGCGCAGTCCGCTCATTGATTGAGAGAACTGCAGGTCTTACATGGAACAAGCAGATTCCCCCGAGTAGCGTTTCCCTTTCGTGACTATTTGACTGCCTGGCAAAAGGTGCGTTGGCGTTTCTCCATAACGACGAACGTTATGCTTTAGCGGGGAAAATCAGAGGGCATGCAACGCTCACCTGATACGGCTGGAAATATGCTCATTATGCTGTCGCTGGTGCTGCCTCTGATTATTGACACAGATGCATATGCTGATTCCCTTGCTCGTGGTGTTGACGAAGCCAGATCGTGTAATTCATAGTATGCCTATGCCGTCCAGGGTTCAGGAGATGTCTTGTCGCCGTCGAGAAGCAAGAGGTTATAACGCATGAAGAAAGTTTTGACTATTATTATCGGCTTTGTCCACGACTTTGCTGCCGGGTGCTGGGCGGCTACGGTGATGGCGATTTACTGGCTCAACAGACAATCCTTTTCCGCTGAGGTTGCCGACGTTATGCTCGGCCTTAAGAAACAGTTCTTCTGGGCAGGAATTGTCTGCGTGGCAACGGTCTTTGTCACGGGGGCGGGAAGATCCTTTACCTATGTGGATAATGTATATGGCAAGGATGCTGAGAATATGCGCAGGAAGATGCTGATCAGGAAACATGTCCTCCTTCTACTGGTCTTTGGCTCGGGCATATTCTGGCAGTATATAATGGTGTTTCGGTGACCTTCTCGCAGTGACATCGTATTTCTCTTTTCTCATTGCCCGGAATATCCGGACACTTATGCAGCTGAGAGTCTGTTGGCGTCAGCCGGCCTTTTATCTTTTTTTAAGCTAGTGCATATGAAAAATGCCAGAGCAAACTGATAGGCAAGTATAGTGAGAGTTAATTTACTTGAAGTTTGGTATATAAATTGCTTAAAATAGATTGGTTTCTATGAAGAAGATCAATAAGATACTCCTTATAACCCCTCCATACCACTCTGGAGTAGTAGAATCAGCAGGTGTCTGGCTGAATGTCGGGTTTGTATATATCGCGGGAAGCCTCAGGACTGCGGGATATGACCCAGTATATTATGACGCCATGAGCCACTGGCACAAGCTTGAGACCATCGGAAAGCGGATTGAGGCGGAAAAACCCGATGTGGTGGCTACAACAGCTTTCACTGCCGGCATCGTAGACGCACTGAAGGTGTTAAAGCTTGCCAAGGAGATCGATCCCCGCATTGTTACGGTCATCGGCAATGTACATCCTACCTTCTGCTATGAGGAGATATTCAGGGACCATGCGGCGTATGTCGATTACATCGTGCGTGGCGAGGGCGAGGAGACGCTTGTCGATCTGCTGAACACCCTGAACGCAGGCGGTGATGTATCTAGGGTGAAGAGCATTGTGTATAAAGAGAGCGGCAATCTTGCGGTAACGCCTTCACGGGGATATATCAGAGACCTCGATGCTCTGCCGCTCGCGTGGGACCTTGTGGAGTGGCCGATGTATACCTATCGGACCATGGAAAATTCGCGTCTCGCTATTGTAAGTTCGTCCCGCGGATGCAGCCAGCAGTGCAGTTTCTGCTCACAGCAGCTTTTCTGGCAGCGGAAGTGGCGAGGGAGGAGTCCGGAGAACTTTGTCGGCGAGCTTGAGTTCCTGAGAGATACCTACGGCGTTAATGTGGTCATGATTTCTGATGAGACCCCGACGCTGGAGCGGCAGCGGTGGGAGAAAATACTTGATCTTCTGATTGAGCGGGACGTGGGCACGAAGATCCTCATGGAGACGAGGGTGGATGACATCCTCAGGGATGAGGACATCATGTGGCGGTACCAGAAGGCGAACATCGATCATATTTATGTCGGTGTAGAAGCGACGAACCAGGAGGCCCTCGACATCTTCAGGAAGGAGATCAAGGTCGAACAGTCCAAGCGGGCGCTTGATCTGATCAACGAATATAATATTGTCTCGGAGACATCTTTTGTCCTCGGCATGCCGGACGATACAAAAGACAAGATCAGGAACACTGTTGAACTGGCCAAGTACTACAATCCGGACCTTGCGTTCTTCCTTGCGATTGCACCCTGGCCTTACTCTGAGATCTATCCCATGCTCAAACCCTATATCGAGGAATGGGATTACAGCAAATATAATCTTGTAGAGCCGGTTGTGAAACCCAAGGCAATGACCTTAGATGAAGTCAGAAACGAGCTGGGACTGGCATCGAAGAATTTCTATATGAGCAAGCTCAAGAATCTTGACAGCCTGACCCCGGAAAAACAGGAATTCATGATAAAGGTAACGAAGATCATTGCGACGAATTCATATCTCAAGGAACATATGAAGGGCGAGATCCCTGAGGAGATGAAGAAGTTCTTTGACCGGCTTGCGGTCAAGGCGAAAGCCTAAGCAAGCATTGCGCAGCGCTCCTGCCTGATTAACAGCGATCCCCTGCCGTCAGAAAGAAACCATACACGGATCAAAACCGCCTTTTGCCCCTGCCCGACCTTCTGTATTACGACCGGCAGATGCTGTCGTTCCCAAAAAAAACACATCTGACAGTATGCCTGCTGTGCTCGGTGCTGCGGATATATCCTGATCACCTATGCCCAATGTTGTAACATTGCCGTCTTCTCCAGATGCACGGGTCAGCTCAGGTCTGTGGATGCCTCGCAATAGGCAGGTATGCGCGTGCCCTCCTTTTTGAAGGGCCGGAACCGGGGCGGGGCAAGAAACGGACTTTTGTAACCTATTGTTTATGCTGGCAATATCTTTTAAAGAATTGTCCTCGAGGGCTCGAATAAGATTTGCTTATTAAGACTACAGATTATTTAATGGCTAACTTCTTAATTTTAATGTAATTTTCCTTGACTTCAATTTTCTGCGTATGATAATCTTCGTAAGTTTTCTTCACGAAATTCATTCCAAGGGGATACGATGCTCAACATAGAGTTGCAATGGTTTATCGTTCTGCTCGTTAACTTCCTGGTTCTTATTTATCTGCTCAACATTATTCTGTTCAGGCCCCTTCTCCGCATCTTTAAGGAGCGCGAGGAAAGTGTGAAGGGCTCTCTTGATGCTGCAAGGGACATGGACAGGAAAAAAGAAGAAGGTCTGGAGAGGATGAACAAGGAACTTTCCGAAGCGCGCCAAAAGGCAAAGGACGTTTTCGAAAGATTGCGGGAGGATGGACTGGCGAAGCAAAAGAGCCTGCTGTCGGATGCCGAAGGTCAGGCGTCAGCCATGCTCCAGAGGGCGCGGGAAGAACTGAAGGCAGAGGCTGAAAAGGCCAGAGCTTCATTAAAGGCGGATGCAGAGAAATTCTCTGATGAGATCGTCAGGAAGCTGGTAAAGGCATGACGCTGCGAGGCACGAGTGAGGAGCCGGGAATGAAACGTCATAGATATCGTACGGAATTACTGCAGAAGATTTTCTGTCTCACGCCGAGCATCGTTCTCCTTACCGCCCCCCTTGTTTTTGCCAGCGGCGGAGAAGCTGCCGAGCCGAGCCTGTTCAAAGCCTATTTCTGGGCGATTATCAACTTTCTCATCCTGGTGTTTCTGCTGGTCTTCATGCTGAAGAAGATGGACATCAAGGGATACTTTAAGAAGCGGACAGAGCTGATCGAGCAGTCGCTGAAAGAGGCGCGTGAGGCGAAGGAGCTTGCGAAGAAGGCGCTGGCGGAGGTGGAGGAAAGGCTGAAGGTAAAGGACAGAGAAGTTGAGGAGATACTGAAAGCTGCCCGGCAGTCCGGCGAGCGGGAAGCAGGACGTCTGGCTGATGAGGGAGACAAGCTCAGGGCGAGGATCCTGGAGCAGACCAAGAACAATATCGACTTCGAAGTGAAGCGGGCAAAAGAGGCGATCAAGCAGGAGGCTGTCGAGATCGCCATGGAACTGGCGGAGAAGAAGCTCAAGGGGAAACTTACAAAAGAAGAGCAGATGAAGCTGCTCGAAGAATCCATTGCCAAAATAGAGGGTAAGAATTGAAACCGGT
>DKBH01000103.1 GCA_002451165.1 Nitrospiraceae bacterium UBA6905 | reverse complement strand
AACGGGTCAAATGAAAGTTCTGCATCCATAAAAAATCATACCATAGCATGGAGTCAGCCCGAAACCTGCCGTTGTCATGGGCGCATATGAGGGGCGGTACTGAAATATTGGGCGATATAGGTAACTGCCAGAAACAGTATGACGAGGCCCAGCATCGCGGAGATGACCTTCTGGGGGATATGCTTCTGGGCCCGGGCGCCGAGATACATGCCGGCAAGACCGNNATGCAGAAAGGGGCGATGATGGCGCCGCCCCCGATTCCGTAGATGCCGCCGATGGCACCGACGACAAGGGCGAGCAGAAACATACCTGCAGTACTGAATGCATACCGATCTCCCCGGAACTCATATTCGACTTTCAGCGGGCTGACGACTATGGTCCGCACAGTCGCATCTTCTACCCGACTTCTCACCTCTCTTTTTTCCCGTGTCTGCGGGCGTCGATCCCGGAGGATGCGTCCCACGACATCCGAGATCAGCCTCGCAGCTACGTAAAGAAGAACGAAACCGACGAAGAGTTTAAAACTTCACGGATCAGGCAGACAGACCATCTGAAGATAATAGCCGAGGAATATGCTAGGACGACTTCCAAGAACAATGACGGCCATGAGCGGCTGTACCACTGTCTACGCTCGTATGTATTGATAGACGCCACCGGGGATCGCTATATATAAAAACCAGATTTGTGGAACTAACTGCCGGGCTGGTAAAGCCGAGAACCGCATCTGAAGGGGGAGCAGAAGGAATTCTCCGGACAGGCCGCCCATCGAGGTGAAGAAAGAGATTGCCATGGCAACCCGTGGCGGTAAGAACAAATACGTTTTTACTCCGGATACGGAAAAGAGCGTGGAGAGCGTATCGAACTGAAGAAGAGTGTAGCATACTGACAGGTACCCGTGTCCTAAAATATGATGCTATGGTCGGTTCTTTATAAAATTCCATATCTATGATATTTTAAAAATTATCTCTGCAAAGGTACGAGTTGCTGAAAGGAACGACCCATGGCACTGACATTAGCTGAAAAGATATTCAAGTCCCATCTGCGGGATGAACCGTTCCCCGGTACCAAGGTGCTCGATATCGATGTCGTGATGTGTCACGAGATCACAACGCCGATTGCCATCAACGATCTTGTGGCGCGCGGTAAAGACCGCGTGTTCGATCCCGATAAGATAAAGGTTGTGATCGACCACGTGACCCCGGCGAAAGACACGAAGACAGCCCAGCAGGGTAAGATCTTGCGGGACTGGGTCCGCAGGCACGGCATAAAGAACTTCTTCGATATCGGGCGGAACGGCGTCTGCCATGCATTGTTCCCTGAGCAGGGGTTTATACGTCCGGGCAATACCGTCATCATGGGCGACTCTCATACTTGCACCCACGGAGCCTTCGGTGCGTTCGCTGCAGGTATCGGCACAACAGACCTCGAGGTCGGCATCTTGAAGGGGGTCTGTGCGTTCCGTGAACCGAGGACAATCCGGATAAATGTGAGCGGTGTGGTTCCCGAAGGCGTATATGCGAAGGATATCATCCTCAGGATCATTAAGGAATTGACGGTAAAGGGCGCAACAGACTCCATAATTGAGTTCCAGGGGCCTGTGGTGAAGAAAATGTCCATGGAGAGCCGTATGACCCTTTGTAATATGGCGATCGAGGCAGGGGGAACATCCGGTATCTGTATGCCGGACCGGACCACCGTCGATTACCTCTGGCCGTTCATTCGTTCCCGGTATGCAGATAAGAAAGCGGCAACGGCGGATTTTCAGAAATGGCGGTCTGATCCCGGATGTAACTACGCTCGAGTGATCGATATAGATATTACCGATATGGAACCTCAGGTGACGGTCGGATATAAGCCGGATGAAGTGAGGAACGTTTCTGATGTCGCCGGGACGGCTGTCGATCAGGTCTATATCGGTTCCTGTACCAACGGTCGTCTGGAGGATCTGAAGATTGCCGCTCAGTATCTGAAAGGCAGAACCATATCACCTGATGTGCGCGGCATTGTTTCGCCTGCAACGCCGAAGATATTCAGGGACGCAGACCGCATGGGAATAATCAGGATCTTCATGGACGCAGGTTTCTGCGTCACCAATCCGACCTGCGGCGCTTGTCTTGGCATGAGCAATGGCGTGCTTGCGCCGGGAGAGGTCTGTGCATCTACAACGAACCGGAACTTCAACGGTAGGATGGGCAAGGGGGGTATGGTTCATTTAATGAGCCCTGCCGTTGCAGCCGTAACGGCTCTTGAGGGAAAAATAACGGACCCGCGGCATTACCGAAGGGAGAAACTGCGATGAAATCTTTTGGAGGTAAAGTTCTTTTTCTCGACAGGTCAGATATCAATACGGATGAAATAATTCCGGCGAAATATCTCACCGAGATCTCGAAGGAGGCTCTGAAGCCGCACATGCTGGAGGACCTGAAGGATTTCGATCTGGACGCTCCCGAGACCCGCGAGGCCCGCGTTATAGTCTCGCGTGCGAACTTCGGTTGCGGATCCTCTCGTGAGCATGCGCCGTGGGTCTTCGAGATGAATGAGATAAACGTGGTTATCGCTCAGAGTTTTTCACGTATCTTCCGCCAGAATATGTTCAACTGCGGTATGCTCGCCATAGAACTTCCTGAGGACGCCATCAGCAAGCTCTTTCAGCACAACGATGGCACTGCGGAGATCACCGTGGATTTCAGGAACGATACCATCACGATCAGCTCCGGCAGGGGCAGTGAAACGGTGCCATACCAGATCACAAAATTCGACAAAGCCCTTGTCGAGGCAGGCGGTTGGGTCGATTTTGCTGATGCGAAGTACTAGATGAAAACGCTGAGGAGGCCATGAAGCCGGAAGCACGACTGCAAGAATTGGGGATTTCGTTGCCGGATCTGCCAAGGCCGCTCGGTTCTTATGTCCCGTTTGTTCGGGCTGGGAACCTGGTCTTTGTGAGCGGTATGCTTCCCCTTGTCAACGGGGAGATCAGCTCTCGCGGTAGGGTGGGAGAAAGCGTTACGCTTGTCCAGGCAGAGCAAGCTGCGAGGACAGCTGCGATCAACGGACTTGCCGTGCTCAGATCAGCTCTGGGCAGCTTGGATTCGGTTAAACGGTGCGTGAAGATTACCGGCTATGTGGCATCCTCACCGAACTTCACGGATCAGCCAAAGGTCGTCAATGGGGCATCGGATCTCCTTTTTGCCGTCTTCGGAGAGGCCGGCAGGCATGCGCGAGCTGCTGTCGGCGTGGATGTCCTGCCTCTGGATGCGCCGGTGGAGATCGAATTCATTTTTGAGTCTTCCTAAAGGAAAGCGCAAGTCTCTTTACTGTTTCTCGTATGCCGACCGAAAGTGTAATACGACAAATATTTATGATCAGGGTATGTGATATGCTCTGCCGCATCAGACGCTGAAACATCACAGCGGCAGGGAGAGGGAAGTGGCTGTAGAAAGAAAGGTCAGAGGGAGTCTAGTTCATGAAACCCTATGAAATTGGTATGTCTCCTTTGGGTCCCTCACGAAAGGTGAAGGCCGCAATTCGGAAGTCCATAAAAGACATCGGCGGCGACGTTCGCGATGTACAGGAACGCTTTGAGCGGTTCTTGCTCTCGCGATATGGCCTTGGTCATGATAACCTCGTACTAGCCAATTCCCTGAAAGAACTTGTCTATGCCATCCCTCAGGCACTGAAAGCAAGGAGCATACTTATTATTAGACCTGCTATCAATCTTTATCAGAATGCTGCTCGTTCTGCCGGAGTACGGATCGAGTTTCTGGAGGGACGGGAAGATCTAGCATATAAGATGGATCTTTCAATGCTCGGGGAGAAGATCCGCGCTTTTGATATAGTCTACTTGGCGAGACCGAACAGAATTACCGGAAAGGTCATGGACAATGAGAAACTGTTGGAAGTGCTGGAAAGACTTGCAGGAAGCTCCTGCGTGCTGGTAGCTGATGAAGCACTGATCGAATTCACGCGGGAGAAGAGCCTTCTGGAGCAAGTAAAAGGAAAAAGTAATATAATAGTCCTCCGGACGACCGCCTGCTATTATGGACTTGCAGGACTTGAACTTGCAGTAGCCGCTTCTTCAGATGCAGTCATTGCGAAGCTGAGGGAATATGTCCATGGGGAAGTACATCTCCCCGCCGTCATCGCGGCGCAGGCTGCCATGACGGACAGGGCTTACAGAAGAATGACCGGCATATTCATCGAAGACGAAAAGAGGCATCTGCAGCGGTCTGTCAGGGGCATCCCAGGAATCGGCCTGTACGACTCAGACAGCAATGTGCTCCTTTTCCAGCATCATCCCTGTATGGCTGCAGTTGCCCGCATGGCGCGAAAGGCCGGTCTTGCAGCGGAGCTCTATGAAGGGAACGATGGCACAGAGCCGGCGCTGCTCAGAATCTCTATCATGCGGCATGAGCATAATCTTCGGTTTGTTAAGATGCTGAAGAAGATTTGCGCAGCAGACGAGTAAGCGGTATGGGCACCGATTCGGCGGCGGAGGTCAGGAAACGGCATGCACATGAATATATCCGGCCGATGACAGCAATTGCTCGCCCTTCAGATTGAGCATCTCAATGAAGGACTCGACAACGTAAGGGTCGAACTGCGTACCGGCATGCATGATCAATTCTTCCTTTATGTCATACAGCGATAAGGCTTTGCGGTAGGGTCTTACGGACATCATGGCATCGAAGGTGTCCGCAACGGATAATATGCGCGCCTTGAACGACAGTTCTTCGGCGCGCAGGCCGTAAGGATAACCCTTTCCGTCATATCGCTCATGATGCTGAAGAATGGTCTGACGTACCCCCTCAAGCGTATCAATTGGCTTGAGGATTTCCTCGCCGATGAGCGGGTGGGACTTGACCAGGTCGTACTCCTTTGGGGTAAGTTTACCTTGTTTCTGCAGGATGAAGCTCTCGATCCCGATCTTGCCGATGTCGTGAAGGATCGCCGCATGCTCAAGGAGTTCAAGTTCCTTGAAGTCAAGGCCGATAAAACGGCCGAGTTCAAGTGACAGGAATTTGACTCTTTCAGAGTGACCGCGCGTATAGATATCACTGGCTTCAAGTGCATTGATCAGTGCCTGGATCGTTGAAAAATAATTTCGTTTGACGCTCTCATAGAGCGAGGCATTTTCGATAGCAACGATTGCCTGATTTGACAGGGTCGTCAGCAGTTCCATGTCATCCTCATGAAGTGCAGCTCTTTCGGTTCCGATTTCCATGACTAATGCTCCTATGACCTGACCTTTCATCCTGAGAGGGACGCCAATGTGAGACATGAGGGAATCCTCGTTCAGGAAGATTGCCGGCTTTGACTGTTGGATGGTGTCAGCATAGTGCGTCTCAAACTGGAGGGGAATTTCATTCAGCATCTCTATGCCAAGATTCCGGCGGTACTGGATAATAAGAGGGGCTTTGCCGGCCTGCTGAACATGCAGCAGTGCAGTGTCAATGTTGAATAGATCTGCGCTGGTTCGCGTGATGATCTTCATGATCTCTTCAGTTTCGATGATCGATGTAAGAAGGCGTCCGATGTTGTTCATCCTCTTGAGCCGTTCTATGGCCTGTTCAAGTTCTTTATTTTTTCCCTTCACCTCCCGGGAAAGTGTGCTAATCGCCCTGTTCGCAGTCTCGAGTTCTTTCAACCTGAACTCCAGTTGTTCGTTCAGCTCCTCAACCTTGTGTTTGTGTTCGAGATCAATTTTGATCTTCGACAGCTCCCGTTCCTTAACCAAGCTTCTTTTATACAATTTGTTGATCTCATCTATCATGCTGTTGAAGGCTGATCCGATTATCCCCAGTTCATCTTTCGAGATATGTTTGACCGAGGTGGTCCAGTTGCCGGCCTCGACCTCACGGATGGCCGCGAGAAGACCATTAAGGGGGGTAATAACAAAGCGCGTAAAAAGAAGACTGAGGATGACTGATACGGTGAGAACAATGAGTATGCTGGAAACGACAAGGGTTCTCTTGACGGTCATCATGGTCGAGAGCCCTCGGGATATGTCAAGTTTGACCTGGATCACCCCATTAATAACATCATTTCTGCTGTGGCAACCGTGACATTCCTGACGGTTTGCGATATTCTTGAAGTACGTGATCGTGGTTCTGCTGATGGATGGCATCTGTGGGGCTCCACTGCTCGGGAGAGTCAGGTAATCAGGTGACTTGATGCCGATTTCCGATTTATTTGCCGACTTAAGGATCTTGCCATCCGGTGACAATATGCGCAGATGGAGCACTTCGCGGTTTTTGCCGATGTTTTCTAAAATTTTCTGAACATCTTCAGTCTTGCCTTCTTTCATGGCGTTTTCAATTGTGCGCTCAATGATGTCGGCAAAGAAGAGTGTATCTGCCATCTTTGACTCTTGCAGCTTATCGCTCTGGATCTTGAGAACAAATGCCGTTGTAATCCCTACGGTGATGACAATGGTGAGGGCGGTGATCGTAATTATTTTAGTCTTTATAATCATGTGTCTTTTGTATTGTAGCAATAAACGTGCCTAATAAATATCTTAACATGCCGTAAAATAAGGCTTTCTGTGCCTTTTTATAGGTGTTTATTGGGCAATTTCACACATTGTGGTGAAATGCCCAATAAGAACAAAAGAAATCCCTCCTGCAAGCCTTTTAGTGTAAAATGAGTGCCTTATGCCAAAACCACTGGTAGTGATCGTCGGCAGGCCGAATGTAGGCAAGTCGACACTGTTTAACCGGATGACCGGAACTCATGCTGCTATTGTCGAGGATTTTCCGGGAGTTACCCGTGACAGAAATTATATTGACACTGCGTGGGAGAGCAAAGCATTCATACTTGTCGATACGGGCGGTTTTTACCTTGATCCTCCTGAGGATATCTTTGCTCAGGCAAAAGAGCAGGCACTTTTTGCGATCGATGAAGGGGATATTATTATTCATCTTCTTGATGGAAAGGAAGGGCTTACACCTGCTGACATGGAACTGGCCCGGCTTCTTCGCGCATCAGGGAAGAAGGTTGTTTGGGCAGTAAACAAGATAGATACCCCAACACGCGAGGACAGACTCTACGACTTTTTTCCTATCGGGACTGACGACATATTCCCGATCTCGGCCGCAACAGGATACGGATACGAAGAATTCATGGAGAGGCTGGGCAGACTGTTGCCTGACTATCAGCAGGAGAAGAGGGCTTATCCCATGATCGCTGTCGTCGGCAGGCCCAACGTGGGAAAGTCCACGCTGGTCAATGCACTGACGGGGAAAAGACGCATGGTAGTCAGCCCTGTCGCGGGAACCACCCGTGACGCTATTGACAGTATCTGTTCATATCACGGCAAGCACTACCTCTTCATTGATACAGCGGGTTTGAGAAAAAAGGGGAAAATAGGATATTCGATCGAGCGTTTCTCGATGGTAAGGGCTATCCGGAGTATTGAACGGTGCGATGTCGCACTTGTCGTGCTTGATATGTCAGAAGGCATTACCGAACAGGACCAGAAGATCTCTGGGATTGTGAAGGAATATGGCAAAGGGGTCATCTTCCTCCTAAACAAGTGGGACCTTGTTTCTGAACCGGAAGATGCGTTCAGGCGGATAATGCCGGAACTCTATCGTAAGATCTGGTTCTCTGAGTATGCACCTGCAATCACCATATCCGGAATTTCCCGAAAGAGGATAACGAAGGTATTCCCGCTTATTGATGACGTGATCAGGGAGCGGTCAAAAAGAATTTCGACAGGAGAACTGAACCGCTTTTTCCGGGATGTCATCACACGCCTCTCGCTCCCGTTGTATCGGGGTAAGGAAGTGAAGATGTATTACCTGACACAAGTCGCTCAGGCGCCGCCCACCTTTGTCATTTTTGCCAATTTTAAGAATGCCGTGAAGGAATCGCATCTCCGGTATGTGGAAAAGAAGCTGAGAGAGTACTTCGGGTTCAGGGGAACACCGTTACGTATTCATGTAAGATCCAGACAACGGGATGAGCGACGGTGAAAATACTGAGGCTTATCTTCAGGAGCTGTATCGATTTTTATCGGGATAATGGTCTCATGCTTGCAGGGTCTATGTCCTATTTCACCATGATGGCAATCGTTCCACTCTGCATCTTTCTGATAACGGTATTCGGCCATTTTCTCGGCGAGTATCCGGGATTCTATAGGTTTTTTCTCTCCAAGATCACCAATTTTTTCCCCGCTGCAACCCGGGAGATAACCGATGACCTTGCCAAGATCATCTCCTTCCACGGTTTGGGAAAGATGAGTCTTGTCATCTATGGTCTCTTATCCTACCAGGTATTTGCGTCCATTGAGTCGTCCCTGAACGCCATATTCAAGATAAAAAAGCAGCGGCATGTGATCTTTTCTCTTATGGTATCTCTTGCAGTCGTGGCACTCATCTTCGCGCTCCTGACCACGACATTTGCTGTCGCTTCATTCGTCTCTCTTCTCGGAACCGTCGTACCTGGAATGCCGATGATTAAGGTCGGGGTAATTACGAAGTTCTTCCTGCGGTTCATGCTGCCCTTCGTTCTCGTCATGTTTCTGATCATGCTTCTCTATGTGCTGGTGCCGAGAACGCGAGTATCGGCATTGCACGCGCTGAGAGGCGCTTTTTTTGCTGCTCTGCTTCTCGAGCTTGCTAAGCATGCGTTTGCATGGTATGTGAGCTCCGTTGCACATTTTGGAAAGATATACGGCTCACTAACCGCTTTCGTTATGTTTCTTCTCTGGATGTTTTACTCCTCGTGCATCTTTTTAATTGGTGCTGAAATAGTGCATAATCTCCAGAGTTCGCAGGTGAGGAGAGGAGAACGATGGTCGACCTAGTCGGAACCGTGGTAGAAGTGGGCACCGTCGAGGCTGTGTACCAAGGAACGCTTGTTGAGATTAACGAGTACGAGGTCCATCTTGAGTCCGAATCCGGCTGGGTGGTCATTCCTATGGACCGTATAGCTTATGTCAGGAAAAAAAAGGAGGATTGAGCTTGTGGCTAAACTGAGAACCATATTGTCGATCTGCCTGCTTTTACTGCTTCCTTCGCTGGTTTTAGGCGGAGAGGAATGCTCAGTGGCAGGAGGTGTTTGCAGGGATGTCTGTGCAGATGACGAGCATGCCGAACTCGGAGCTTTTATCGACTGCGCCGAAAAGCAGGAATGCTGCGTGAAGAACGACGAGCAACGATCACGGGATATACTGCAGCCCGGAGATTCTGTAAGGAAAGATGAGGAATAGGAATTTCCCACCGTATCGTATTCGGTGATCTGCCGTCCCGTCATCTCTTTTTTCCCAATGTGTCAACCGCAACAATGTTATTACCATATCCCCTTAGAATTCGATGTCGCCCGTTTCTGTCTGTACGATGACTGCTGCTCTCACATCAGGTAGTCTCTGGAAAAACATCTGGCAGATGTCGTGGCCCATGCTCCTTGTCATGCTGCTCAACTTTTTCGTTGGGATCACAGACGTCTACGTAGCCGGCTATCTCGGGTCTGAGGTCCAGGCTGTCGTCGGTTTTGTCGGTCAGCTCTATTTCTTCATCATCATTGTGGCGAATGCCATTGGCATCGGCACGGTGGCGATAGTATCGCGTGCTGTTGGTTCGGGGAATGAGCAGGGTGCACTGCATGCAGTCCGCCAGTCCCTTCTTTTCGGCCTTGCCTGTTCCGTTGTTCTGATGTTTGCCGGAGTCGTCTTTCGGGATTGGCTCCTTGCACCCGCCAGGTTTACCGGTCGAACAGCGACAATGGCGAGAGAGTTTCTGATGATCTTTGCCTTCGCGCTCATGCCCAATTACCTTGTCATAATTGCGAATGCCATTTTCCGGGCCGGAGGTGAGGTAAAACGTTCGCTGGCGGCCATGTGTCTTATCAGCGTAGTAAACATTGCACTTAACTTTGCGCTGGTATTTGGTGTTGGCAGTTTCCCTGGCATCGGATATAAGGGGATTGCGATTGCTACGGCCCTTGCTATGATCTGCGGGACAGTTGCTTGTCTCCTCCTCATTATGCGAAGCCGATGGCACGGATTGTTCCATGATACCTGGGCGATTTCAGGTGCCTTTATTAAGAGGATCGTTGCGGTGAGCTGGCCATCAGGCTTCATACAGATCTCATGGAATGCAGGTAATATTTTTCTTTATGCGATTCTTGCTGGACTGACTACCGGCAGGATATCGGCAATGGCTGCCCTCACCAATGGGTTAAGAATTGAGGCGGCAATTTACCTCCCGGCTTTTGCTCTTCACATGGCTGCTGCTGTGCTGACCGGACAGAATCTTGGTGCGAACGATCCCCGCAGGGCAGAACAGTTGGGCTGGAAGATAGCGCTCGCCGGAGTATTTTTTGTTACGGTGATGTCGGTGCCGGTACTTTTGTGGCCGGATGTCTTTTCTTCTTTTGTGTCAAATGACGATTCTGTTATTAAGGAAACATCCCGATATCTGCGAATAACCATGCTGGTCGAACCATTTATGGCTATCAGCGTGGTGTTGGGAGGCTGTCTCCAGGGTGCAGGAGATACCCGCGGTGCAATGGTTGTGATCGTTACAACGCTTTGGGGAATCCGTTTACCTCTGGCATTTCTGCTTGCGGTGATTATAGGATATGGCGCCTTGGGAGTATGGATTGCCATGGCCATATCCATGGTCATCCAGAGCATTGCTATGACCGTTCGTTTCAGGAACGGCAGGTGGAAAGAAGTGAAGCCATAACAGTCCGGTAAGATCGCATCCTGAGACAGGGTCTAATGCTCCGTGATATGACATGTAAGGGCATGCGCTAGCACCGAAGGTCTCTGACTGAATAGGTCAGGTCCCTCAAACGTATCTGATTAACTATTCTTATTGCGGTCCATGTGGTAATTTGATGCGGCAAAGAAGTAGCCACATGAGTGGCGGAGGGGGAGGGATTCGAACCCTCGATGGAGTTGCCCCCATAACGATTTTCGAGACCGTCCCATTCAACCGCTCTGGCACCCCTCCGAGACGACCTATTGTATAACAAAAAGTTGTAGCGGGACAAGCAGTTGCAAGTCGGCCGCGTCAGCAGAGCAGGCCATTTGTGATATGGTACGGTTAACCGCGAGTCGCCTAGTATTATGAGTGACATGCATGCAACAGAAGTGCTGAAAATGATGGTTATCAGGTTTCTCATATTACCAGCCCTATCCAAAAATATTATTGTTCTATAATGGGTTACGGATGCAGGCAGGACTTCGCGTTGCCCTGTTTGGTACAGCAGACGCATCATAATAATCAGGGACTTTAGCATTTATGCCATAAGTATTGAATTTTATTCCGTAAAATGCTAATGTTGTGTAATTCATGATATCGGTATTCTCCAGAAACAGTGAACTGAAGGTCAGGCAGGCCATTCTGAAGGGTGTCTATGAAGAAAACCTTGTTATCCTCGGCAGGGGGAAGGGCAGAATTGGAAAGCCGAAGCAGTTCTTCTTAAGGAGATTTTTTATTGTCCTGCTTGTTTCAATCATGGTGATCTTTACCTACGAGAATTATCCGGCACAAAAATTTTTCCCGCAGGGGCAGTTGACTGCCCATACCACAACGCGGCGAGCTCTTCTTCCGTCGGATGAACGTGCTTTTGTGGAGGCGCCCCGTGCATCCCTCTATACCGGATTGCTTGATAAACAGGATGTTCCTCTCAGTCGTATGTTTGGGCTGGGCGTTCAGACTATCATGATCGATGCCGGCCATGGAGGTTCGGATTCAGGCTCCAGGGGAAAGATGGGAACCATGGAGAAGGATGTGACCCTGGACATCGCGAAGAGACTGAAAGCCCGCCTCCTCCACACGGGCAAATACCGCGTGCTCATGACCAGGGAGGATGACAGCAGGATACCGTTGAACAGAAGAGTGGAAATGACCCGGAACGCAAAAGCAGACCTCTTCATCTCTGTCCATCTTAACTATCTGCCGCGAAAACCCATTAATATCGTGGAGACATATTATTTTGGAACATCGTCGGATGATACCGCCATCATGCTTGCTCAGGAGGAGAATGCGGATTCCGAATATGCCATGAGCGATTTTAAGGAGATCATCGAGAAGATCGGCAAAACCATGAAGCTTCAGGAATCGAAGGACTTAGCGACGGCTATTCAAAAGAACCTTTTTCTGAACAGCAGAAGGCATAATCGCACAATACAGGACTTCGGCGTAAAAAAGGCCCCGTTCGTAGTCCTTCTTGGGGTCGATGTACCGGCAGTACTTGCCGAAGTCTCATGCCTCAGCAACAAGGAAGAGGAGATTGAGCTCGCATCTGAAAGTCACAGGGAAAATATCGCTCGATACCTCGAGGCCGGCATACTTGACTACTTAGATAAAGGAGACATTACGCATGAAGCAAAAAGATGAGCAGAAGCAAGATAATATCCTGTTTGTCGGTATCGATCTTGGCACTTCGAGGAGTTCGATCTGCGCGAGCAACCAGATACGGGAATGGATCGAAAGCTTTGTAGGCTGGCCTAAGGATTTTATAGCCCAACAGGTGATCGGCAAGCCTGTCCTTTTCGGTGCCGAGGCTCTCGAAAACAGGCTCTCACTTGATTTTTGCAGACCCCTTGAACGCGGGATCATTAAGGAAGGAATAGAACGGAGCGATGAAGCAGTCAAAGAGATTATCCGGCACCTCATTGATCTGGCAAAGCCGCAGCCCGATCAGAAGATACATGCCGTGGTGGGGGTCCCGGCGGACTCCCTCAAAGTGAACAAACTGGCGATCAGAAAGGCTGTCGCAGATTATGTCCATGCGCTAATGGTGGTCTCCGAGCCGTTCGCCGTGGCATATGGCATGAACCTCCTGAATAATTCTCTGGTCATAGATATCGGCGCCGGGACTACCGATTTTTGCATCATGCATGGCACCATCCCCACGGAGGAGGATCAGAAGACGATACTCACCGCTGGTGACTATATCGATGATCAGCTCTTCAGTTATCTCAGTGAAAAATATCCCAACGCGAAGTTCAACAAGAACATGGTACGGCAATTTAAGGAACGGTTTAGTTTTGTCAGGGAAATTCCTGATGATATTTTTGCCGAGATACCGGTCGACGGCAAACCGGTCATGCACGACATCAAGAATGAGATACGGCGAGCATGTGAGAGCATATTGCCGGCCTTGACTGAGACAACGACGGAAATGATAGCGCGATTTGATCCTGAGTTTCAGGTAAAAATAAAGAACAACATTGTGCTTGCAGGAGGCGGTAGCCTGATCAGGGGAATAGCGGCATACCTTCAGGATGCACTGAAGGAATACGGACCCTGCAAGGTTACCTGCGTTGCAGATGCCCTCTTCGCAGGGTCTGACGGTGCGCTGAAACTTGCCATGGACATGCCGTCGAAATACTGGGAGACACTCTGAGATTGTTCAGGCATGACTGTTCGACACTGCCAAGGCAGGAAAGGGTGATGATCACATGACAGGTGACACAATACTTCTGGTAGATGCAGACCCTGAGACCGAAGAGAAGATCGTTGAGAGTCTCGAATCAGCGGGTTATATCGTCTTTGCTTCTGAGGGGGGAAAGGTCAATGCTGAAATGGCTGAAAAATTCAGGCCGTCTCTCATTTTTCTGAGACCGCTTTCTCCCAACGCGGCCGGCTTCGCGGCCTGTAGGGCGATCCATAACATCCCAATGCTCAGGGATATTCCCATCGTGATCCTCGCAGCCCTGAAGGGGCCAATTGATCCCCGCTTCACCGAATATTACGGAATAGTGGACTTCCTCAGGCTTACCTTTTCTCCCGAAGAACTGCTTGAAAAAACAGCTACACTTGTCGGCAGCAGGCAGGCTGAGAAGACGTCTGCCGCAGCCGAACAGTCTATTCGCACTGGGGAAGAGGTCAGCGCCGTGCAAGAAGTGTCACCTGCGGAGGATGAAGCTGATCGCGCTGCAGCAACTACGAAGATTTCTCCTGCGGAGGTAAAGAATAAGCCAGAGCGCTTCAAAGAAGAATGGCATGACGAAGCCATAGATAAGATAACGAGAGAAGACCGGCGCCACCGGAATGATACGAAATATACGACACCGCAATATGACAGAACGTTGTCTAGTAAGAGGGGCTTCAGGAAGGGACCGGTTTATGCTGTCATGGCACTCATTGCTATCATTGCCGCAGTGACTCTGTTGTATCTTGGCTTTTTCGAGACCGACAAGCCATTCCGTGAGGTCGGACCGACCCCCAAACCGCAGAATCAGCAGGATAATGCTCTGCATAAGGCGGATGCGCCGCCATCGCAGCCCGCATCATCGCCTCCAGCGTCAGTTCAGGCGACTGAATCTGCACCTCTGTCGCCGGCAAGAACCTTCTATGCTGCACAGATAGGCGCATTTAAAACCGAACGTGTCGCCGAGAATCTTGCACAGAAATTCAGGTCAAGGGGCTATGAGGCATATGTGCAGAAGGGCAGCACAAAAGACTCCAGCGATGTATACAGGGTTCTGATCGGCAGTTTTGAGAAGAGGAAAGAAGCGGTAAGTTTGGCAGCAACAGTCGGCATCAAGGAAGGGATAAAGACGACCGTATTTCAAGGCCAATGATTCCCCCTGCATGTCTCAACCGCAGCGCTGCAAGATCCTATCCTTGATGACGGTTGTTTCGATCGAGCATCCTCTGATAGATCTTCTCTTCATATTCAGGGAAGTCATCAAAAAGAAAGGGTTTTTTTCTCAATTCGCAGAGCTTTATAAGTTTGAAGTTAATCTCCTGTAGTTTTCTTATCCGAGCCTGATCATTATCGATAGTCCGCAACAGGCAGCGGAGGGAGATGATCTCGTTTCTCAATTCGAGTTCAGGGGGAATACAACCGGCATTCTTGAGCACCCGGTAAGAAAGCCTGAGATCCTCGGGTATCCAGGCATCATCATCAAGGTCAAGTCTCTTGCCGGCATTCTCGAGGTTGTCGAACTCTCCCTGTTCGATCGCCTCGCGGATCTTCTGTTCAGCAATCTTTGCCAGGATATCCATGGTTAATGATGCAGCTCATGGTCAAAAGCCCTTATCCTCGGTGCTGATATCGATTACCTTCCCGTCCCGAATGGTAAGGACATAGATGAAACGGGTAGAGCCGAAGTTGTAGGTCCACTTTTCCACATACCTTTTTGCTCTCCTTGTTTCCCTGCTGTCGTGCTCGCGCGTCAGATCCTCTCCCACTTCTTCTTTCAGTGTAGGTTCACCGCACTTGGCGAGGACCTCGATCTTGGTGTCGCCGACGTCTACAATATTATTACCGCATCTCAGGGCAAGGGCAGGTCTCACCGTAGCAAATGCTATGCATACGACAAGCACCGTATAGATGATGTCTCTTTTCCTCATAATTACTCCTTTTCTTTTTAGCGTATACGAATACCACGGTCTTTTCAATCCTTTGTTGCAGGAAGCGGAGCAGCAGTATTACCAGTAGCTAAAGTGTCGCCTGCAAGGAAGTCTTGATACGCGATTCTTGTTATCGATTAAGGAGCTGCCGACTCCTGGACAGATAATTCAACGACTCACAGACGCGTCTCAATAACATGTCACGACGAGAAGAGCTTTTTGTAACAATCGACTTAAGATCATATAATACTTTTGGAGGGTTCATCGGGGGATTAGTTTTGTATGCCAACATTTCATTTTTTACCATGATGATATTTAGTCCGTAATATCAATCGATGCCAATTCACAAAAGAGATATTATATCGATTGAATTCGCTTCTGTTTTACAGAGTGAACGCCAATTCTCTCATGACCTCGGCTGTCAATAGCGGACACCAAAGCATTCATGCGGCCAACTGACCTGCATAGAATTTCTGTTCATACATGACAGGGGATAGATACCCCAGCCGTGCCTGTCTGCGCTGCCTGTTGTAGAAGACCTCGATATACTCCGTAATCTCCTGTATCGCCTCCTGGCGGGTACTGTATCTCCGATGATAGACAAGTTCCTGTTTAAGCGTTCCCCAGAAACTCTCCATCGGTGCGTTGTCGTAACAGTTGCCTTTTCTGCTCATTGAGGCGGTCATGCCGAACTGCTCAAGAAGTTTCCTGTACTTAGGGGAGCAATACTGGCTGCCCCGATCCGAGTGATGAATAAGCCCCTTTGCCGGCCGCTTGGCCGCTACGGCACGAAACAACGACTGCATGACCGGCGCCTTTGTCATCCGGGCCCCCA
>DKBH01000105.1 GCA_002451165.1 Nitrospiraceae bacterium UBA6905 | reverse complement strand
AGGCACCGGTTTCGGCATACCGATCATACGGCTTGCCGTCCGCAAGAACCACGGTAAAGTGGTCTTTCTGCCGGCCCGCGACGAGGGCATGATCGTCATGATAACCCTGCCGCCGGGCCGGTGACCGGAACAAAATCTGCAGTTCGTCTGTCTCATCCTGTGAAGACCGCTGATATGATGGAGAAGATCGATGAAACGGATATCATTGCCCGCTGCAGGAACGGTGATGTCGAGGCCTTTGAGGTTATGGTAAGGATATATCAGGGAAAAATGTTCAATATCGCCTACCGGATCATCGGCGATGCTGACGATGCAGCCGAAGTGGTCCAGGACGCCTTTGTGGCTGCCTACAGAAATCTGGCTGCTTTCGAGCAGCGATCACGCTTCTCGACCTGGCTGTGTGCCATTACCGTGAATACGTCACGGAACAAGCTGAGCCAGCTTTTAGCCAGAAAGGCCCGCGAGACACATTTTCTTGACGACCCGCCAACTCATGACTCTTTCAGGGGAAGCAGAGAGCCGGCGTCGGGAGAGCTGTCGGCACTGGAGCAACTCTCATTAAAAGAGCAGCAGGGAATGATCCAGGAATGTCTGAACCGTCTCGAGCCGGGATTCAGGGAAGTAATTGTGCTGAGAGATGTTCAGGGATTTACCTATGAGGAGATAAGCACGATACTTGGCCTGGCAGCCGGAACGGTCAAGTCGCGTCTCTTCAGGGGCCGGGAATCGATGAGAGCCTGCCTGAAGAAACTTTGGGGAGACTGAGAGATGGACTGCAGCACCATAAAGCAGAAGATACATGATTATATTGACGGAAGCCTCCCTCCGGATGAAAAAAAACGGATCGAAGCACACCTTGCAGGGTGTGAAACCTGCCGGGTCTACGCTTCTGATCTTAAAAAGACGATCGAAACGCTGAAGGGGCTCGATGCCATGCCTGCACCCCCTTGGCTGACTCAAAAGGTGATGCAGAAGGTCAGAGAAGAGTCCCGGCCGAAGAAAGGTCTTCTGCAGAAGCTTTTTTTCCCGCTTCATATTAAACTGCCGATCGAGGCGGTTGCCACCCTATTGATAGCCGGTGCCGCTATTCTTATCATTAAGAGCATGGGTCCGGACCTGCGGACCTTGCCCTCTCCCAGGGAAGAACATCTGATACAGCCCACCCCGTCTTCACAAGAGCAGCTTTCGAAGGATCATTTAGCAGATAGCCGGGGTCAGCAAAAAGCTGAGCAGGTCCCGCCCCCTGCAAAACAATCCGCCGCAGAATCACTATCCGGCCAGCCGCGTCCGGCTGACCAACAGCCTGCCCCTGCACTTCCTGCTTCTGCTGCTCCTGCAACACCTCGCTCGATGGAGAAAAGTGTTGGGGATGGCAAGGCAGTGGATGAAAGGGATGGAAAAGAGGAAAGATTGAATGCAGTATCTGGCAGTGCCGGGCCAGCAGTCTCTGCAGAGAATAAGGCGTCGAATTTGCCGACCTTCACCCTTATAGTTAGTGATATTGAAAAGGGATCTAAAGAAATAGAAATTGCCCTTTCAAAACTGGGCGGCAAGCTGCTTGCCATAGAGCGGCATGAGACTCGCGCCAGCATGACCATGCACATCGAGCCATCCCAAATCGATGAGCTGATGGCGCAGTTACGCCACATCGGCAGTATTAAGGGTCCCGAGCCGGACATTGCCAAATTAGATAGTAATAACATTACTATTTTACTTATTTTACAATAAGTTTACTGTATTACTTAAACTATCGCTATATATTATAAGGACGGCACTTTACTCTCACTGCTGCCCTACTTTTCTTTGGGAATAACCACGACATTTCAGGTACTTTCAGGCAGTGCCTTAAACTATCTTATGATACAATGGGGCATTCGGGAACTTTTTCAGCCTCCCAGCTGTCTAAAGGTACAAATTCGTCAAAAACATCAGTAAAGGAGAACCATTATGGGCAGGACAGCAACATTGTGCATCAGCATCCTCGCACTATTCTATTGGAGCGCCTCTGCAGCGGGGGCCGTACCGACGGGGAGCGAACGTCCCGCATCGTCAACAGGTATTGAAGACCAGACCGGCGTGGCAATAACCATCTATAACGTGAACCTCGGGCTGGTTAAAGATACCCGCTTGATCAACCTTCCGAAGGGGACATCAGACCTAAGATTCATGGATGTTGCCGCACAGATCATACCGGCAAGTGTGCATATTAAGTCCCTGGTCAATGCCGAGAGCCTCAGGGTGCTCGAACAGAACTATGAATACGATCTGCTCAATCCCCAGAAGCTGCTCGACAAGTATGTGGGCAAGGAGGTGAAGCTGTACCAGAAGAACCCCTACACAGAGCGCGAAGAGGTTGTTTCCGCCACCCTGCTCTCGAACAACGGCGGCCCGATCTTCAGGATCGGCAATGAGATCACCTTCGGCCATCCCGGCAGGATTATCTTTCCCGGTGTCCCGGAAAACCTTATATCTAAGCCTACCCTTGTCTGGATGCTTGAGAACGACCTGCAATCGCAGCAGAAGGTCGAGGCATCTTACTTGACCAACGGCATAACCTGGCGGGCTGATTATGTCATGACGCTCAACGAAAAGGATGACCGGGCAGACCTCTCCGGCTGGGTCACGATAGACAATAAGAGCGGGGCAATCTACCGCGATGCAAAACTCAAGCTCGTGGCGGGCGATGTGAACCGGGTAAAAGACGAACAGGAATACCGATACAAGATGATGCGGGTTGCCGAGGCAGCCGCAGCACCAGCTCCACAGTTCAAGGAGGAGGCTTTTTTTGAATACCACATCTATACGCTTCAGCGGTCGTCTACGATTAAGGACAACCAGACAAAGCAGATCAGTCTCGTAACCGCCGACAACATCCCGGTGAAAAAGGAGCTGGAATTCCGGGGCGCGAACTATTACTACACCGGCAGGTACGGCGATCCCATATCGAACCAGAAAGTCGGCGTCTTTGTGGAGATCCAGAACAAAAAAGAGCACAACCTCGGCATACCCCTGCCCAAAGGCACGGTAAGAGTCTATAAGCATGACTCTGAGGGGAGCCTGCAGTTCATCGGCGAGGACATGATCGATCACACGCCCAAGGACGAAAAGATCAGGGTCAAGCTCGGCGACGCCTTCGACGTTGTGGGCACGCGCAAACAGATGGACTGGAAGAAGATCGCCTCGGACACCTATGAAGCCGGCTACGAGATATCGCTCAGACTCCACAAACAGGAAGACATCATCGTGAAGGTCATAGAGCCCATACCGGGTGACTGGACCATGCTCAGCAATTCCCATGATTACCAGAAGACCGCAGCTTTCACCGCAGAATTCAACATACCCGTGCCAAAGGACAAGGAAACGAAGCTTACCTACCGGGTGAGAATGCGGTATTAGAAGACGTTACTTGGAGGTAACGAACGAGGAATAGCCTATATAATGGAATGGCGCATCGTCCGCCTGTCGCGGCTGCCAGTCAAAGGTCTTGCCGTCAACCCGGAGGTCCTCCAGAAATTCGAGGACGCCCGCTTCGTCGTAAGCTTCAGAGGATATCTCTTTCTTCCGTGCATACTGCAGATATCTGCTCACCCAGTAGGCGAAATAGGGCACATTCTTTTCCAGGACGAGCTTTCGATCGAGGAGGTATTGCTGAAACTCCGGCAGGCTCGTATTTTTGTTGTTTGCCAAATTTCCCATATTTTGCGACTGTCGCTTTTAGTCCTTATTACCAGATTATACGAAAAGACTAACACTTTTACTATTGTATTTAAAGCATTTTTTTATTGACAGATCTCCCGACTATGCTATTCTTATTATCATGTTTGCGATAAACCGGAAGTTCGTATAGTAATATGTTCGGCGGGAACGATGAGACCGTCCCCGCCGAATGCGGCGCTGAGCAAGGCTCAGGCGCCCTGTCCGTCGCCGGTCGGAAATAAAATGAATACCAATATGAATGCAAATAATAATAGACAATCCAATACATACGGCATAGCGGCGCCGAACAAGGCGCTCGAGCTCCTTGGCAGTCCGGCTGCATGACTTCGTCCGCAGCCTCCCGCCAGAGCTCAGCGCCGCATTAGATTCAAAAGAATATTTATATAAATGAGAGCTATTGTATACAATAAGTTTGATGGATGTGGCATGGAAACATCTTTCCCAGCAATAAAAGAACATATTGATGACTGTGAGAGAGTAGAATTATTTACAAATGAAAAGATTATAAAACTTAATATAAGATTTGGTGAGCTATACCATATATGCCAAGGAAGTGAATGGGATGATTTCTTTAATTTCTTGAAAGAAAAAAATATAAAGATAAAAATAAATAAGTGGTATGAGTTCTGGGACAGATAAAGGACATAAAAAATCTAACCATCGCGTGCACGGGATGCGTACCAGCAGCGTTGATTTCGACTTTTATTAGTTTGTGGTTCTCTAATCAGTTTATTTGCAAATAATGCGCTTCAGGCACGCACCCTTGACGCAAACGTTCCCATCCGGCGCTGCGCGCCGAATGGGAATGCGGCGGTAAGCTGTGACTGCCTGTCCTCGGCGCGCAACGCGCCTGCGGGAACCAGGCAGTCAAGACTGACCGCTTCGCGGCAGCTTACCGCCGCATTAAATGATAAATAGCGACAATAATCACAGCCAATATATAGAAGGCAATACTCGCGTCAGGTTGGCAATCTTTGCTTTCCTAGGCTTTTCTAGTATCACTGGTTTTTTATTAAAGCAGACAGCCGAAAAGAAGATAGAACAGCTCAATGCCATGACCAATACGACAGCGGCACTGAATGAACTAAACACTATATTCATCAATTTCTTAATCGTACCGCTATCAATTTTTTGTACTATTCAGGGCATCTATTTATTGCGGCTTGGTATGAAAACTCTGGCCGCCGGAGTCCACCCGCCTCCTGGCGTCAAAATGCCATTCAGAACAAGAATTCAAACTGGGACAGCAGCAAAGCTATCAGCCATAGGCTACTTCATCGCTGCCGTCTGCGGCTTTGTCGTTATTGCTATACTTCTGAAAATGAGGCATGAAATATTTAGACACATTTAACACCTATAAGGCCCACGACTNNAGGCTCGGGTAAGGGGCAGAACCCGCAACAATCTCTGTATGTCGATAAGGGGCCGGATGCCCTAATCAACGCGGAGAGCGCCGGGTGTTATATTCCATGATGTTCATATCACAGTCGGACTGTATACATATCATGTTCCTGGAAACATACATTGGACTTCACCCTGATGGCGCCAGTTAGACGCAACAGGCTCATCCGGCCCCAGCCCTATTGCGCAAAAAACGTCTCTGGATGAAACACCTCCTTCCGTTTCAGGATGTTATAGACAGCTCTCGCAAGCTTATGGGCAAGGATACTCAGAGACGTTGCCTTGCCGTGTTTCCGCTCCAGTTTTGCCCTATACCTCAGCGCTTCGGGGTTTCTCCTGAGGAACAGGACCGCAGCCTCTGAGAAGGCCCATTTCAGATGGGCATTGCCGATCTTCTTGCCCGAGGAGCCGCTTATTTTCCCTGCCGACTCCCTGGCGGATTTCACCAGTCTGCAGTAGGAGACGAACTCCTGAACAGAGGGGAAGCGATTTATATCATGTATCTCATAGAGAATGGTGAGTCCGAGGACCCTGCCTATGCCGGGGATGGACCGTAACCGGAAATACGAATCTGCATCATGCACCTTTGCAGTCAGAGAGAGCTCGTGTTCAAGACGGCTCGGGAGTTTATCGTAATGCTCGATGAGCGAGATATCGAGCTCTATGCTCTTCTGTACGCTGGGGTCGGTGAAGCGGTCTGAAACACTGTGCTTGTTCCTGTCGCATTTTCTGGAGATCCGGCCCATATCCGGGAAATTATACTGGTGATTGGTGGTCTGGATATGGGCAATAAGCTCCGCCCTTTTCCGGGCAAGATGGGTTCTTCTCCTTAATAAGTCTCTGGTGGCCCTCATCTCTGAGGGATAGACATAGGCCAGGGGCAACATACCCCCACGCAGCAGAGTGGCGATCTTATAAGCATCGATCTTGTCGTTTTTGGCCTTGCCGCCATGGATGGCTTTCATGTAGAGCGCATGGCCTAACACAAAGGGAATGTTCTTCTCGGCACAGAGATCTGCTATCCAGTACCAGGTGAAGATGCACTCAACGGCAACAACGATGTCATCACGATAGGGCTCGATGGTCTTCAGGAAGATATCAGGCCTGCTCTTGATGTCCCGGTGCAGGACGATCTTGCCCTCCTGGTCGAGGATGCAGAGGTACATAGTCCTTGCGTGCAGATCGATACCGCAGTAAAATTTGTGCTGCTTTGTGTAAAATCTCAATTGAGGCCTCCTTGGGAAAAGATTTCGGTTCCTGAATCATACCTGTTTCGGGTGTGATTCAAGGGGGCCTTAATGAGTATCAAAGTGCTCAACCAGACTCGCAATAAGCGCGGCTTAATTTTCAGCATTGGTCTGACCGCTTGCTGGTTAGCATGGTCGCCGGTCGGAACATATCGGTGTTGAACTATCATTTCTCCATTTTCTCACGGAGTAATGACCAATCACTAGTACGGCAATAGGTGGAATGATAAATGAATACCAAGATACAATCAGATAATAATAAACAATCCAAAGCATACGGCATGACCCTGGCGCCCAACAATGCGCTGGAACTTCATGGCAGTCCGGCTGCATGACTTCGTTGCAGCCCCAGCGCCTCATTTAGTTCGTTCGCTGTGATCATGATTTCACTTGGAGGAGATAATGCCAAAGATATTTCATAAGGAAGACCTGCAATTTCAAAAAAAGCCGTCACGTGTCCCTGAATTCGAATGGAACATGAGCCCGCGACTAGGGCAACTTGTGAATTCAAAATACCTTGATTTTCATATTGTCTCATTAGACCCGGACAAATATTCATTTCCCTACCACTTTCACCGAGCATCCGAAGAACTATTCATGCTTCTATCAGGCCAGGCAACTCTGCGGTCACCTGAGGGATTCCAAAAGGTCTCACAAGGAGATATTATTTTTTTTGAAGAAGGCTCTTCAGGGGCTCATCAGCTATACAACCATAGTGATATCCCCTGTGTTTATCTGGATTTAAGGACAACCTGCAGCATTGACATTTGCGAATATCCTGACTCTGGGAAGGTAAATATACTGCCATTTATGGAAGTATTCGAGAGTTCTTCAAAGGTCGATTATTATAAAGGGGAAGAAAACCCGACAGGCAAATGGCCAAAGGAAATTGTTCAAAAGAACGAATAACAGCTAACCCTTATAAGGCCCCGGACTGTCGGAACTAGTCGGCTTTTTCAAGCGGCTTCGCGTCGCTTGCTTGTGGATGGCATTTCGGGTGGCCGATTAGCTCGACGTTCGGCGGGAACGATGAGACCGTCCCCGCATGCTTGAAGAAAGGAGAAAGTGTATGACTCGGTGGATCACCTGTATCGTCGTTATCGTTTTGAACCTCTCGGTCTGCGCAGCTGTTGCGGGAACATCTGGAAAGGAGGCTGCTGCGGTCGCTGCGGCTGAACAATGGCTCGCCATGACCGATGAAGAAAGCTATGCCCAAAGCTGGAAAGAAGCCGCTGAACTCTTCAGGAATGCCGTTACGCAGGTTCAATGGGAACAGTCTCTGCAGGCCGTGCGGAAGCCGCTCGGCAAGCTCATTTCTCGTAAAGTAACGGCTAAGACTTACAAAACGGCTCTACCAGGCGCTCCCGACGGTCAATACGTCGTCATCGAGTTTGCATCCTCATTCGAAAGGAAGAAATCTGCCGTCGAGACGGTCACTCCGATGATGGACAAAGACGGAAAATGGCGCGTCTCGGGGTATTATATCAAGTAATATTACCTCTCAGCTAATCCTACGGGTGCCTGCTATAGGTCAGCTCATATCACTGAGGTTTTGCTTGTATCACCTGATCACGGCATAGGAGTCCGGGGTTGGCAGAGCTTCACGGCAAAGAGAACGGGGTATAATACTTCATGAGGCAGATCATGCAGTTTATTGCCGGCCAACCCTGGGCAGTATTTATTATTCTCTGCCTGACGCTCGGCCTTGCGCCCTATAACCCGCCGCATCTTTGGGAGAAGCTGGTCATGCTCTCGAAAGGTTCTCTCAGGAGGCCTATAGATTGGTTCGACCTCTTCCTGCATGGAGTGCCATGGGTGCTGCTCCTCATGAAGTGGATTACGACCTTAAAATAAGCATCGGCAGCATTATAGTTCTGCAATGCTAAAACATAAAGATCTCTGATGCCCCTCCTTCGGAGCTCGCATGCATCCTCTTCCACCGTCGTCTGCTGCGGCAACAACAAGGGGCTCTTTCAGAAGCCCCTTAATCTTGTGACTGTTTCAGCTTACTCTATCGGTATCTTCTTTTCCTTGCTGATCGCTTCAGCTGTCTTCGGCATACGGATCTCGAGCACACCGTCCTTAAACATTGCCTTTGCTTTGTCTGACTGTACGTCCTTTGGCAGCCTGAACGAGCGGGTGAACGAGCCATAGGAGCGCTCTACCCGGTAGTAGTCCTTCTTTTCGACCTTCTCCTCTTTCTTCTTCTCGCCGGAAACGGTGATCATGTCATCGGTCAGGTTAACCTCGATGTTCTCCTTCTTCATCCCGGGCATCTCGGCCTTGACAACCACATCATTTCCTTCTTCGAAGATATCAACGTCAGGCGTTACAACACCCATCTCCGGGAACTTCACTCTTGGCAGCCAGGACGGACCGAACATTGAAAATGGTCTCCGGAAGAATTCCTCGAACCGCTTCTCCATCTCCTCAAAGGGAGAGAGTTCCCGCGCAGGCTCTGCTTTGACAATCTCTTTCGACTCCTTCTTTGCCATGACAAACCTCCTTATGAAAAATGTAGTCTATGCTTTATTCATGCGCCCATCAAGTAAATATTTCAAGGGTTATATCTGCTCCTTCCGGAATAAAGCTGCTATTTAGCAACCATTATTACGAGTTATAACTAAATTGCGGCTAATTCCTTCTTTTATCGCAGCATAACCCGATTGAGCGTTATATTATCCTCAGAGGGTATTGAGATATGCAATGATGCTCTGGACTTCTTCATCAGAGAGATAGGCGAACGAAGGCATATCCTTAAAAGGGCTCCGAAGTTGATGCGCAATATTCTCAGGAGTGGCCTTTTTTTTGCTTACAGGAAGAAGAGGATTTTTCAAGATGCCCTTATGCCCAGGGCCGGTAAGCGTCGTATTGCTGAAGGGATCATGGCAGAACGTACATTTCTCTTCATAGAGCTCTTTGCCGCGGGCTATGCTCAGGGGATCGGTCTTCGCCGTCATGAGCGCGCCCTCCTGGGCGGTATCCTTCTTTTGCTCAGCAGTCTTCGGACCAGGTATCTCTTTTCCAAACTTTGAAACGACGAGGAAGTACCCCGCTGATGAGCCGATCATGGCTATGCTGAGGTAAGCCAGGATAAGTCCCATGGTCTGCAGACGGACGTAGAACTGACGATACACTCTGTTGAAGAGGATCTTCAGGAAGAGAAGGAATAATACCGCCACGGAGAAGGCAGCATGCAATGCGGCCCGCGGGGAAGGCTCGGCCTTGGTCTTAGCCAAGAAATCAATACATATATACGCTATGACGGCGGAAAGGAGAAAAAATATCAGGCCGCTCACACGGTGGACCTTCCGGAGCTTTTCCTGCGAGAATTTTCGCTCCGCCCTGCCGAACATTTCGAGCATGGTAAAGATACTGACCAGGGACAGGAGCAGAAGAACGAGGGCGAGAAGCGATTTTATGAAAAAAATGTGCATCGAACTCCATGGAGAGAACGGGGAGGCAGCGGCAGGAGAGCTGAAAAGAGCTCGTCCTTTGCCGCTACACTATCGCCCCTATCTCGTGGTTAGTAGCCAGAGGCAGGTTTTTTTCCTGCAGCCCCCTTCAGGGACTTGATATAGGCAACCATGTCCTGCATCTGCGCAGATTTCGCGTCGATAGCCTTGCCTTTGTTCGCATTGACAATACAGGCGTTCACAGCTTCCTCAAGGCTCTTCTGCGTGCCGCCCATAATGCGGAACTCCATCTTCTCGCCAGCCTTTTCGAGACCCTTGCCGTTGGGATGACAGGCGCTGCATGCCTTCGATCCACCTGCAAATTTCGGGTCATTGAAAAGGGTCTTGCCTTTTGCAGCATCACCAGCAGCAAAGGCAACGACTACGAGAAGGCAAACAGCGACAAAAGAAATCAGAACGATCCGAGCAATTTTCATGATCTCACCTCCCTATTTAATTGATGTATCTGCATTCTACTATAGAGGGCGACCAGCTGCAATTACTTTTTTTCCAAAATAGTGGGTGTTTATAGATAAGGTCTTAATTTGATATAATATTCAAAATTTCTAAACTCTTATCACGGGGGTAGTATGATCTCGGATGCGGTGCAGACAGCCATCAAGATGGAGACAGACGCCATATCCTTTTATGAGGAGGCTGCGAATAAGACAAACCACCCGTTCGGCAGGGAGATGTTCAGAGGCTTTGTGAAAGACGAGAAACGGCATCTCGTTATGCTTCAGTGTCTCTTCAAAGGCATGAAGATCTCAGAGGAGTTCGCCAGGCCGAAGGAAACTATTAGGACCGTCTTCAGTGATCTGAAAGATCAGATGATGAAACGTGCCGCTGCTGTCCAGAGCGAAATGGAAGCGCTCAGGATAGCGTTGCAGATGGAGAAAGAGGGTTTCCACTTTTACGAAAAAGCGGCGGCGCATGCACCGTCAGAACAGGAGAAGGAACTCTTCGAAAGGCTTGTCCTTGAAGAGAATGACCACTATGCGATATTGAACGAAACGTACGCCTTCCTCGACCATACCGGTCAATGGTATATGTATGAGGAGCGGGGAATAATCGAAGGCTAATAATCGAGGAGGAATCACATGAAAGCTGTTGAAATAAAGCCTCATATCTACTGGGTCGGAGCAATCGACTGGGGTGTCCGCGATTTCCACGGGTATATAACCCCGAACGGTACCACCTATAACAACTACCTCATCCTTGACAGGGACATCACCCTTGTGGACACGGTCAAGCATGATTTTTCTGAAGTGACCATCGATAACATCAAAAGCCTTATTGACCCTTCAGATATCAAAAACATTGTGATCAATCACATCGAGCCGGACCATGTGAGCAGTATCGACAAGATCATGGACCTGGCTCCCGGGGCCACGATCTATATTACCGACAAAGGGAAAAAAGGCCTTGACCGCCACTTCGACACCTCGAAATGGAAATTTGTCATCGTTAAGACAGGTCATTCGCTGAACATCGGCAGGTACACGATCCAGTTCCTCGAAACCCCCATGCTGCACTGGCCTGATTCGATGATGAGCTACGTGAAAGAGGCAAAACTTCTTATTTCTCAAGATGCCTTTGGCCAGCATCTGGCGACGGCGGCCCGCTTCGACGATGAGTTTGTCGAGTGCGCATCCCATTCTGAACTCGATGAGGCAGTCGTGGATTATTATGCGAACATTCTCATGCCCTTCGGCCAGCTCATCAAGAACAAGGTGGCAGAGGTGCAGAAGCTCGGTCTTGACATCGACATGATAGCGCCTGACCATGGCGTCATCTGGCGCGGTGCACCCGGGAAAGTGATCCAGGACTATATCGCCATGGCTGACGGCCGCGCCTCGCTCAGGGTAGCGATCATCTATGACACCATGTGGCAC
>DKBH01000101.1 GCA_002451165.1 Nitrospiraceae bacterium UBA6905 | reverse complement strand
CTCGTCCTCCTCATCGACGCGCAGCCCGATCGTATACTTCAACAGCAGGAAGATGACCGCTGTTGCAATGCCGCTGTAGACGAACGTAATGAGCGAGGCGAGGATTTGGGTCCAGAGCTGCCCCGCATTTCCGTAGAGCAAACCTTTGCCGAGCTCATTGATGGCCGGATCTGCAAAGACGCCGGTAAGAACCGCTCCGATCGTGCCGCCCACCCCATGGATGCCGAATGCGTCCNNAAGCCGAACCAGCCGAACCAGAGGAGACCCGCGCCGGTGACGACGAGGGTCAGGTTGCCCGGCATCAGGGATTTTTCCCGCCGCCTGCCGAGGATCAGCGCACCGACCAGTGCTGCTGCACCCGCATTGATATGGACCACGGTGCCGCCGGCGAAATCAAGAGCGCCCATCTTGCTCAGGAAGCCTCCACCCCATACCCAGTGGGCTACCGGGACATAGACGATCGTGAACCAGAGTACGGTAAAGACGATCCAGGCGGAGAATTTCATACGTTCTATGAATGCGCCGCTCGCCAGGGCCACAGTGATCGCAGCGAAGGTGAGCTGGTAGACGATGAAGATGTACTCCGGTATCGTCTTTGCCAGATCATTGATGCTGCCGGGGCCGACGCCCCTAAGAAATGCCTTGCCCGCATCGCCCATGAATCCGGCAATGTCTCCGTTGAAGGAGAAGCTGAATCCGTAGAGCACCCAGAGCAGGCTGATGATGCAGAAGGTGACAAAGGACATCGCCATGGTGTTCAATGAATCCTTGCGCTTCGCTAGCCCGCCGTAAAACAGTGCAAGGCCCGGGATGGTCATGAGCATGACCAGCGCCGTAGCGACGATCATCCAGGCAGTGTCGCCCGTATCGATCCTGGGCGCTTCGGTTGCTACTGCCGGTGCCGGAGCCTCCGCCGGTTTGATCTCCTCCGCTGCCACCAGGCCTGCGACAGCCAGAAGACTGATGAGAAGTACGAGACTCACTATCCGTTTCATACATAACCTCCTTGAGATTTTCTGAACTAATGTGCGCACGGTGACCGTGGTGCTGCTCACCAACCACTCTGCCGAATATTCCGCAGCGCCTACAACCCGTGGGGATGAACCGATGTCTGCCACATGTATTGACCAGTCTTTCATAACAGATGCAGTATTGCTAAGAGCATGCCAATATGTAACACACTGTTTTTACAGCAAACTTTGGCTTTGTAGTTCAGACATTTTTGTATGGCACGACATATTTGTAGCACTGTGAGCCTGCAGGTGAGGGGTTTGGGTCTGTGGCGCCGTCTCCCGCGGCAGGAGACGCGGCGGACTACTCCTTCAGGTCTGCCTCAATGTCGATCGTGATATGGACATCCTTTCCGATCATAAGGCCGCCGTCTTCCAGTATTTCGTTCCAGCTCACGCCATAGGCGAAACGGTCGATCACGGCAGATGCGCTGAAGCCCATGGTAATCTCTCCCCCAAAGGGACTCTTCACCGGCCCTGCAATTGCCACATCCATAATGACCGGCAGCGTAATGCCGCGGATCGTAAGATCGCCGCTCACCTTTGCCCGGTCGTCAGCTCCAACCTCCACCAGCGTACTGCGGAACGTAATCAGGGGATGGGTAGCAACCCCGAGGAAGTCATCGCTCATGACGTGGTCGTCGCGCTTTTTGATACCCGTAAGCAGACTTGCAGCACCGATCGTTGCCGTGACAGCCGTCTTCGTTATGTCCGCAGGGTCAAAGGTGATCGCCCCGTTTATTCCATTGAACTGTCCGCGCACAAAAGCGATCTTCAGATGTTTGACCGCAAAGGCGGCTACCGAGTGGTCCGGGTCTATGATCCAGGTGCTCATGGCTGCCTCCTCGTAAGGGAATAAAGTGTGGTATAGTTTTGAGTATATCACAGCGAGCACAATCCCCATGAGAAAGAGCAACAAGGAAATAACCGATACCGCGGTCATCATCGACCTTCTGAAGATCTGCCCCGTCGGCCGCCTCGGCACGGTCGGCATTGATGGGTACCCCATGATCAAGCCGCTGAATTTTGCCTATGCCGGAGGCAGGATCTACTTCCATAGTGCGCAGGAAGGCGAGAAGATGGAAGCCATTGCCCGGGATAACAAGGTCTGCTTTGAGACTGATCTCCCGATTGCCTTTGTAAGGGGTGGCGAAGATCCCTGCAGGGCGGAATATCTTTACCGAAGCGTCATCATCAAGGGCAGGGCGCAGATAATCGGTGACAGGGATGAGAAGATATTCGGTCTCACCTGCCTCATGCAGAAGTACCAGCCTGAAGGCGGCTATGGCGACTTTTCGGAGGAGAAACTGAAGTTGACCAGCGTCGTCAGGATAGATATCGAAGAGATGACCGGCAAAGAAGATCTGGGAAAGGGAAGCATGAAGGAAGAGGCGCTGAAGGCTCTGGCATCAGGGACTTCAGCTCTGCCAATTGCCTTGGGATGAACGATTGATAACAGCATCTGCATTATGAACGAAGGAGGTAGGGTTATGGAACTGTTCGAGGCGATCCGGACACGAAGAAGCGTACGGAAATTTCAAGACAGGCCGGTGGAAGACGATAAGCTGCAGCAGCTGCTCGAAGCTGTCCGCATGGCGCCGTCATGGGCCAATATGCAGTGCTGGAGCTTTATCGTGGTGAAGGAACAGTCAAAGAAAGAGACGATCAGCGAGCTGTCCTATGTCGAGGAATTTTTCGCGCCGAAGGGATATAAGGTAAACCCGGCGAAGAAAGCCCTGGCCGAGGCACCGCTCGTGATCGTGGCCTGTGCCGACCCGCAGCGATCGGGCGTGTTGTGGGAGCAGCCCTACTATATGACCGATCTCGGCATCGCCTGCCAGAACCTCTGGCTTGCCGCGCGCGGTCTCGGCCTCGGCACGGTCTTTGTGGGCGTCTTCGAAGAACAAAAGCTGCGGGAGCTGCTGGGCATTCCGCAGCATATCCGGGTAGTAGGACTCTTCCCAATAGGCTACCCCTTCGAGGAAAAGGCCGGCGGCCCGCCGCGGAAGCAGCTGAGCGAGATAGTTTATTACGAAACCTGGGGCGGGTGATCATCGCCCGGCATGAACCTCATCCTGCTGTCTGAGCGCGACTATATCGGCGCAAACACCGTCCGTCTCTCTGACAGACGATTTCAGCATGTAGCCGGCATTCTCCGCTCATCCGCCGGCGACGTGCTGAGCGTCGGCCTGTTGAACGGTCCGGTCGGACAGGGTACGATAACCCGCCTCGCAGCCGATGCCCTTGAACTGGTTGTGGTCCTCGACCGGCAGCCCCCTGCGCCGCTTCCTGTGACACTCCTCCTTGCCCTTCCCCGTCCGAAAATGCTGCGGCGCATCCTCTTTACTGCGGCCACGATGGGGGTAAAAAAGATCTATCTGATGAATGCAGCACGGGTAGAGAAGAGTTTCTGGAAAAGCCCGTTGCTCAGCGAGGAGCGTCTTCGGGAACAGCTGATGCTCGGACTGGAGCAGGCAGAAGATACGCTCATGCCCGGCGTTTTCCTCAGGCCGTTGTTCAGACCCTTTGCTGAGGATGAAGTGCCCGGCATCGCGAAGGGGACACTTCCCCTGGTGGCTCACCCGGCGGCTGAAGAGTCATGCCCGCGGGACGTGAGCGGTAGGATCACCCTTGCCATTGGGCCTGAAGGGGGGTTTGTCCCCTACGAGATCGAGTGTTTCATTGCAGAGGGCTTTCATTCCGTAAGCATCGGCAGGCGGCTGCTGCGGGTCGAAACGGTTGTGCCGGCGCTCCTTTCAAGGTTATGCTAAAGCATGGGCTATCGCATAGACCTGCACGTACATTCCGCAAACAGTGGTGACAACCCGACAGACCCCGAAGATGTGATCATCGCAGCGATCGAACGGGGGCTTGACGGCCTCGCCTTTACTGAACATTATTTCTATGGGGCTTCCGAAGGCGTGGAGATCCTGCGGGAAAAATACGGCAATGAGATCATGATCTTCCGCGGTGTCGAGTTTTCCGCAGCAGAGGGCCATTGTCTGATATTCGGCACGGATACGGATCGGCTTTCTATCAAGTATGCCCCGGTTGCCGATCTGGTCAGGATCGTGAACGAACATGGCGGGGTTGCGATTCCCTCCCATCCCTATCGGGGCGTCAACAGCGTTGGTGACAGGGTCAGAGGCCTTGCCGGGCTCTGTGCTGTCGAAGGCTACAATGGCTGCAACATGCATGCATTCAACAAGCGGGCAGTAGAGACAGCACAGGCACTGAGCCTCCCTGTTACCGGAGGCTCAGATGCGCATGCTGCCGGGGAAATCGGTTCGTGCTATACGGAATTCCGCGACAGGGTCACCTATGAGAATTTCATAGCGCTTCTGCGAGGGGGCAGGTATCATGGCATCGATACCCGCAAGATAAGCAGGATCTGGCCGTTCTGAATATTTCCCTCCATTAACCCTGCATTGCTGCTGCCAGTGTGGCAGATGCCCAGTCGTATTCCTTCGCCGGCTGCCTCTTCATCGTCACATACAGACCCAGGCATCCCTTTTCATCGTAATCAAAGGTTATCGTCTCCTTTACGAGGAGTGACACCGTATAGGCGAGGTCTTCGAGCTTCTCATGTAACCCGTCCCGGTCTTGGCTGTCGAGGTCGTAAAGCTCAAGGATGTCGATGATCTCGTCTACCTCTCCCGTGCGGTAGGATTCAAGGATCCTTTTCCCACCGGCCCTGCCGTTCTCGTTCTGCTTTGCCTGCGTGATCTGGAACTTCACCCGTTGCAGGCAGACGTTGTACACCTTTGCTTCATCCATCGTATTTCTCCTCATATGCAGAATCTTCTTCCTGTCTTGACCTATGTGAATTGCAATGCACATGCCAGAGGTGTTATCCCATGAAATCAAGAGGTTAAAAGGACGCAACCAATACCGGTTGATTATTTTATTATCATATTGTATATTTTGTTTACAATAGCGATATGACATCTATCTGTCTGAATACCGAAGATCCCGCCCTGAGGGCGGAACTGGATGCAGCACTGCCGAACGACCTCAGGCTTCTCGACGGGCTGCCGGAAAAGGAAGGGGCATTCCTTTTTTATGATATCGACTCGCTCCGTCCGGGCACGATCAGGGACCTGAGCCAGCGTCATCTCGTGATCGCGGTCACGAGGCAGAAACGCACCGGCCCGGTGATGGAGGCAGCCACCTTTGGCGCCTATGAGGTGATGCACCGCCCGCTCACCCGTGAGGCTGTCGGCAGTGTTCTGCGGGAACTAAAGGAATTCAGCGAGGAGATCCGTGATAATATCCCGATCTCGCCCCTGCCGCCGACGCCGACCTGTGCGATCGTAGGCCACTCGCCCATCATCATGGACGTCTGCAAGAAGCTCGCGCGCCTCGCGCAGGTGGATGCCCCGGTTCTGATCACCGGCGAGACCGGCACCGGCNNTCGACGAGATCGGCGAGCTCCCGCTGCCGCTCCAGGCAAAGCTGCTCCGCTTTCTCCAGACGCAGGCATTCTATCCCCTCGGAAGCACGCGGGAGCTTCAGGTCAACGTGCGCGTCCTCTCGGCGACGAACCGGAACCTTGCGACGATGGTCGGACAGGGCGGGTTCCGGGAAGACCTCTACCACCGGCTCAGTGTGACGACAATCCATATCCCACCGCTGCGGGAGCGCCGGAAGGATATCCTGCCGCTGGTCCAGTTCTTCCTGAACCGGTACCGGCACACGGCACCGCAGAAGATAACAGGGTTTACCCGGCAGTTCCTGAAGCGGCTTGTAGCTTATGACTGGCCCGGCAATATCCGTGAACTGGAAAACACGATCCGGTCCGCACTGGCACTGACAAAAACACCCTATCTGACATCGCACGAACTCAGGGAACTGGGCAGCCACGCAGTTACCGCAGAGAGAGACACCGGTGCCGGCTCTCTCCCTTCTTCGGTCATCTCGTATGTAAGGCAGGCGATCGAAAAGAACGAGCAGAACATCTATGACAAGGTCCATCAGGAAGTGGACCGCGCCCTCTTCTCGGCTGTGCTGACGCATGTCCGGGAAAACCAGTCGGAGGCGGCGCGTCTGCTCGGCATCAGCAGGCTGACACTCCGGAAAAAACTGCTCCATGGATGAGATAAAACAGAATATCATCGGTACGGTAGATGTTCTGGCCCGTAAGATAGGGCAGCGCTGCTATAAAGATCTCGGCAAGCTTGCCCAGACAGCCGACTATATCGAACATCGCCTGAAGTTCTCCGGCTGCGACACAGAGCGGCAGTCTTTCACCTACCGGGGCAATACCTACTGCAACATCCTGACCGAAGTGGAGGGTACGGACCCGGCCCGGGAGGATATCCTGGTCATCGGAGCGCATTACGACAGCGTGGATGGGACACCGGGCGCAGACGACAACGCAAGCGGCGTTGCGGGTCTCCTCGAGCTGGCGCGGCTGACGCGCAGGACTCCGCTGCTGCGGACAGTCCGTTTTGCCGCCTTCTGCCTTGAAGAGCCGCCTGCATACATGACCAGACATATGGGCAGCTACATCCATGCAAAGAGCCTGCATGATCAGGGCATCAGGGTGCATGGCATGATCTCGCTTGAGATGCTCGGCTACTATTGCGATCAGCGCGGATGTCAGTATTACCCTTCGTCGCTCTTCAAGCTCGCCTATCCGAACCGGGGACACTTCATCGCCTTTGTCGGCAATTTCTCTTCTCGCCGTTTCTCGAACAGGGTAAAGGCCGCATATGCCGCGGTCTCAACGGTCCCTGCCGAATCCCTGAACGGCTTTTCGGTCATTCCCGGCGTCGACTTTTCAGACCACCGGAATTACTGGAAGTTCGGGTATCCCGCATTCATGATTACCGACACGGCCTTTTACCGCAACCCCAATTATCATGATTCCGGTGACACACCCGATACTCTCGACTATGACCGGCTCGCCGCGCTTATCAAAGATCTCCATAAAGCCCTTGCCGCGATATGAAGCGGCGCCGCAGGCCTTCCATACTGCTCCGTAGGCCGAAGCTTCGCAGCAGGTAAGCACCCGTAATTGACGCTGGCAAGAAACGGCAGGACAGCAGGATTGACCTTTCGTTATTCCTTTCTGTATATTACGCTATGCCCAAAAAGAAAGCCGCTGCTATCAGGAACGCAACATCTCTTCCCTGCCTTCGGGGGCATCTCTGGATAGAGGGGAACGAAGGCACCTTCCTCGGCTATGGGAGGATTTCGCTCCTTGAACGTATCCGCGAATACGGTTCCATTACCAAGGCAGCAAAATCGCTTGAGATGTCCTACCGGAGGGCGTGGGTGCTCATCGATTCCATGAATCGCCAGGCGCCGGTTCCCTTTGTGGTGACCGCGACAGGGGGCAGACGCGGCGGGGGCACGCAGCTGACCAGAGCAGGCGAAAAAGCAATTGTCCTGTTCTGGAAAATACACGACGACTTTCAGGACTTTCTGAAAAAGGAGGAGCTGCTTTTACATTTTTCGGCCAGTCCTCGGAAAAAGGGTATTGCTCAACGACGGACTGCATCTGTCAGCCCGGCAGGAAGCAAATAATGACTGTCACTGCATCTCCGGTTACGATTTTGGGCAAGTCACGTATGGCAAGCCGCGCTTCTTTTCGAATTCTACGGAAGGGAAAAAACTATAAATAATACCCGAGAGGTCGCACCATGAAAAAGATCGTATTGCTGCTGACGCTCCTTCTGATTTTTTCTCTCGCGGGAAGCGCGCTCGCCGAGCGTGAGATCATCTGCTCATCGACCACGAGCACCGAAAACTCAGGACTTTTCGGCTATATCCTGCCCATCTTCGAGAAGAAGACCGGCATCAAAGTCAAGGTGGTTGCGCGGGGTACCGGCGCTGCCATCGAGATGGGTAAGCGCGGCGATGCCGACGTCGCCTTTGTCCATGCCAAAGAACAGGAACTGAAGGCAGTTGAAGAGGGTTTTTTCGTCAACCGGCATGACGTGATGTACAACGATTTCGTCATCATCGGGCCTCCCGATGACCCGGCAAAGATCAACGGCATGAAATCCGCGGCAGAGGCGCTCAAAAAGATATCAGATGCTTCGGCAACGTTCGTGTCACGGGGTGACAACTCCGGCACCCATACGAAGGAGCTCTCGCTCTGGAAAAAAGCCGGCTTGGAGCCGAAGAGGCAGACATGGTATCTTGAAGTAGGCCAGGGCATGGAGAAGACCCAGCGGATCGCCAATGAAAAGCGTGCCTACACGCTCACCGACCGTGGCACCTGGCTTGCCACTAAAGACAAGGATAAACTCGAAATGGTGATAGTCCTCGAAGGCGACCCCGCCCTCTTCAACCAGTATGGCGTGATGGCGGTAAACCCTGAAAAGCACAAACACGTGAAGTATAACGAGGCAATGGAGTTCATCACCTGGTTGATCTCGAAAGAAGGTCAGGCGGCGATCGCTTTTTTCAAAGAGCCCCTGGGCAATCAGCTCTTTTATCCTAATGAAGAGTAAAGGTACGCCTCTTCCCGAAGTCCCTGAGATCAGCAACATAATCGATGCTATCAGGGATTATGCAATGAGAAGTGCCCGCGCGTACCATGAGGAGAATCTTACAGGAATATATGTTGCTCCCGCCCTTCCTCACGGGACGCCTGGATATGGTTTGAACTGCTGCAGAACTGGAACCTTGCTGATTTCCTTGTGTCGGGCACGGAATAAGCAAGAAAGTTGTTGAAAAGCCTTGAGTCCTGCCTGCAATGGTATGGACAGCGGGAAACTGATGAAATTCTTTCATTTCTGGGAATACAAAGCATGATGAACTGACAGGGATGAGGTACCTGAGGAGCCTTTCCGGGTATCTTCGCTTCAGAGTCATGAAATAACTATAGGACATCATCTGACGGATATGAAAGGGTTGAGGAGATTATTCTTTACTACGGTGCTACTGCAATCACGCCCTCTGCGCAGTCAATGAGTTCAATACTGGAAGGGCTGAGCAGGGCGTTTTCACTCATTCTGCATCCCACAGCAGAGCTGCTCGCGATTATTGTGCTCTCCTTGAAGGTTTCTGGAAGTGCGCTGGTTGTTGCCACACTTCTCGGACTTCCTCTGAGCGCTTTTTTCGGATTGAAAAAATTCCCCTTCAAGGGGCTGATAATCAGCGTGCTCAATACCTTCATGGGGCTGCCGCCGGTCGTGGTAGGTCTGTTCGTCTACCTGTTACTCTCACGGAGCGGACCGCTCGGTTTTCTGGCGCTGCTCTATACGCCCTCCGCCATGATCATTGCCCAGACCATCCTCGCCTTTCCCATCGTCACCTCCCTGGGCCATTCGGCCATCGTCAGCGTCGATCCGCTCATCAGGCAGGCATCCATGACCCTCGGTGCCACCTCGTGGCAGATCTCATGGGCAGTGATACGGGAGGCCCGGCATGGCATTATCGCAGCAGTGATCGCAGCCTTAGGCAGGGTAATGGCAGAAGTGGGGGCAATTCTTATTGTCGGCGGCAACATTGCCGGTTTTACGAGAGTGATGACGACAACCATTGCGCTCGAAACGGACAAAGGGAATTTCGAGCTTGCACTTGCACTCGGCATTATCCTGCTCAGCATTTCCCTTATTATTAATTTCGGTCTTCACGTTCTCCAGAAACGGGGACTGCCCAAGGTGAGCTCATGAGCCTGCTCCTCAGGGCTTCCGATATTTGCAAGGCATATAACGGAAATCATGTTCTCCAGGGAGCATCCTTCACCTGCGATAAGAGTGGCATCTACGTTCTGACCGGTGACAACGGCACAGGCAAGTCTACGTTTCTGAGGATCTGCGCACTGCTCGAACCCTGCGATCGCGGTGAGATTGCGTACGTAGCAGACGGCCAGCTGCTGCAACATGATATCGGATTGCGAAGAAGGATCACCCTCGTGCTTCCGAAGATCGGTGTCTTCAATACAACGGTCTTCAATAACGCAGCCTACGGACTGAAGATACGACGTATGGAACGGGGATCGATCCGCGAGCGCGTGAGCAGTGCGCTCAACTTCGTCGGCCTGGCCCAGAAGCAGCAGCAGGCTGCCCTTACGCTTTCCAGCGGCGAGACACAGCGGCTGGGTATAGCGCGGGCGCTCGTCCTAGATCCGGAGCTGCTGTTCCTCGATGAGCCTGCTGCCTTTACCGATGCCAGGAACAGAGAGATCATCGAGGAGATCATCCTGCGTCTTAAGAAGGAGGGAAGAACGACGGTCATCCTCACCACACACGACATGAAGCAGGCTGAACGGCTTGCAGACAGACTACTGATTCTTACCCACGGCCGCATCACCACTCCCTAATCTGCCCCCTCCGGATTATTACGACAAAGGGAATACTCTGCATTCGCGAGCGTGTGACCGCTTCGGGGCAGCACTAAAATGTCCCCGCAAGTCCTGCGAGACCTGAGATATATTGCAAAACCGGAGGGTTCTCTATTCATATGCAGCAATGCGGACGTCGGCAGCGAGGCATGATAGTCTTGCTTATCAGGCATATTACCTATGTCAACTTGATCTCAAAAAATCCATTGAAAGTCTCTTCATAATGTCCTATAAGTATTACAGATGAATATGCAATAGGGGTCAGGAGGTGATTACCCGGCTTCGGTGCAGTCTGCAATCAGCTATGGGCTGCCTGCCGTTTCTGACAGGCGCGTAACAATGGATGGCTTTACATGTCCTGGAGGTGTGCAGCATGGAAGAACAAAAGGTGGGTTTGAGTGAGGACTGGTTGTCCTTATGGCTGGGAAGTTTCATCTTTATTCTCTCTTTGTTCGTGTTTGCGGGAGGGGACATCCTTGGCTGGGGCATCTCGACCAAGGAATGGACTGATGTTTCAAAGGCTATGTCGCCGGTTTCGAAAAGTTATGTAGGGATTAAGGGCGAGATTACGAAGATCGACGGCAAAAAGCTGACCCTGAAAAAGGCTGACGGTAAGACTGAAGATATCACAGTCACGGAAGACACCGCCCTCTTGAAGGTGGGTGATACGTATGAGAAGAAAGGTATCTCGGGAGTCATGTCGCTCGTGATGACCTATCTCTTCATGCTCGTCGTCATGACTATCGGAGCCTCAGCGCTCCGCGCCAACATAGGGAAGTTCGTCATAGGGTTCACACTCGTCTTCTGGATCAGCTACGGCTGCTGGCTGGTCGGACACTACGCATATATAGCAGCTACGAACGCAGCCAAGGCAGGTGTCCCGTGGTCGATGAAGCTGACGGGCGAGGCGGGATTCATCGTAGCTCTTCTGGCGGGACTTGCGGTCGGAAACTTTTTCCCCAAGTTCGCCGAGACCCTGAAAGAGGCGATCCGGCCCGAACTCTATATCAAGACCGCAATCGTGCTGATGGGGGGTCT
>DKBH01000005.1 GCA_002451165.1 Nitrospiraceae bacterium UBA6905 | reverse complement strand
ATTACCAGATTCGAGGCCCCTTGAATCAATTGTGCGAAAAATATCGTACGTTATCTAGTCATCCGCACCCTCTCACAAAATGGAACAATTCTAATCATTAACTTCACCTGCCGATGAACCTCGGAATCAAACATATCAAGTCTCTATTGTTCTAGGATTTTTTCTTATTACGTTATGTCGATGATTTCCCGAGCAATGGCTCTAAGTGATAAAACTTTAACTGCAGCTTTGAGTTTTATGGCTTCATTCGGCATACCAAATACAACGGAAGAAGCCTCGTCCTGTGCAATGGTAAATGCCCCTGCGTTCTTCATTTCGAGCAGGCCTTTCGCACCGTCATCCCCCATGCCGGTCATGATTACGCCGACCGCTTTCTTTGCCGCATATCTCGCAGCAGAGCGGAAAAGCACATCCACGGAAGGGCGGTGCCGCCTGACAAGCGGACCGTCCTTTACCTCAACATAATATCTTGCCCCGCTTCGCTTCAATAAGGTATGGCGGTTCCCGGGTGCAATCAATGCCCGTCCCCTGATGACCGTATCATTATCCTCAGCCTCCTTCACGGACATCCGGCAGATGCTGTCAAGACGTTTCGCAAAGGCGGCCGTAAAATGTTCCGGCATGTGCTGGACGATCACGATCCCCGGTGCGTCAAGAGACATGGCCTCAAGGAATATCCTGAGCGCCTCCGTGCCGCCTGTCGAGGCCCCGACCACAACGACCGTTTCGGTCGTCTGGATCACCGAATTCCCCGACGATTTCGGCATCACCGCGTCGGCGGTCAACTTTGGCGTGACCTTGTATGAATTCTCCGAAATCGGCTCTACCCTTGCCAGGGAGGCCGCCTTCACCGCATCACATATGCATATCCTGGACTCCTCGAGGAATTGCTTCGCACCCAGGCGCGGCTTCCGGATGATGTCAACGGCGCCATACTCTAGGGCCCTGATCGTGGTTGCTGCCCGCTCTTCCGTAAGACTCGAGCAGATGACTACCGGAATAGGATGCTGGCTCATGATCTTGCGAAGGAACGTCAAACCGTCCATCCTCGGCATCTCGATATCCAGCGAGATGACATTCGGAACCTCGTGCCGCATCTTTTCTGCGGCGATAAAAGGGTCCGGTGCAGTTGCCATGACCTCTATCTCGGGATCGGACGAAAGGACATCCGAAAGGGTCCGCCTGACCACGGCCGAATCATCGACAACGAGGACCTTTATCTTTTTGTTCATGGGCGAGACCTATAGGTTGCCTTGTTCAGGCGTTTGAGATACACATCGCCCGTATGGGTGAAGAATATCAGCTTGCGGCCGAAATTGTCTCCGACATCTGCAGCCATCACTCCCAGCTTTTCCCTGCTGAGAGTATCCAGTGTCACTTTGATATTCTGACTTCCGATCGTATTGCTGCTCTTTGACTTCAGAGTGTCGGCGCCACCGAATATCTTCACCTCGATGTCCCCGTTCCGGATGCCAAACTCCGCGAAGCTGGTCAGCATATGCTGTATGGCGCAGTCCATGAACTTGAACGCGTCTATGCAGGGTTCCGTGCAGTGCTGTATGGCCTTGCACCGGGGCATGGTACCGTGGCATATGGAGCCGAATTTCAGCCGCCTATTGTACATGGTGACGGACACGCAGGAACCGAGGACCGTTATCACCCGTGCCGGCTCCTGGCAGATGATCAGCTCGCCGGGATGCAGATAAACTGACGGCAGGTCATCGGTATAAGAAAGGGTCATAAGGGCTTCCGGTAAACCGTAGACCCCGCCGCTACCAGGGGGACGCGCAGTCCGCTTAAGGTCTCGGAGTGCCCCATGAAGATATAGCCGCCGGGGATAAGGTGGTCATACAAACGGTTCAGGAGTCTTTCCTGTGTCTGCCGGTCAAAGTATATTATGACGTTCCTGCAGAAGATCATGTCCATCGGTTCACGCATTTCGAAATCTTCGGCCATGAAGTTCAAGCGGCGAAATCTAACCTGTTCCCTCAGCTCAGGGACGATCTTTACCATATTTTTCTGCCTGTCCCTGCTCCGCAGGAGATATTTTTTCTTCATAAGAGCAGGTACGGTCTCGGCACGTTCCATGGTATAGACGGCCCTCGCCGCTCTATCCAGTACATTTGTCGAAATATCCGTGCCCAGTATCATGAATTCGAGGGGCGGATGCGCTTCCCTGAATTCACTCAGGACCATGGCTATGGTATATGGCTCCTCTCCGGTAGAGCAACCGGCAGACCATATATTCAGGTCCCTCCGTGTTCCTGCCCCATAGAGATTCATCATTGCAGGTACAGCAACCGCACTCAGAAAATCAAAATGCTTCGGTTCCCTGAAGAAATCGGTCTTGTTTGTCGTCACTGCATCGATTATGTTGATCAGCTCATGCTCCTGCCCTTCCTTGCTGAAGATATATTCGCAGTATTTGGCAAAAGAGCTGAGGTCGAGGGCTCTGAGCCTTTTCCTCAGCCTCGCCTCGAGCATCACCTTTTTTGCTGGCGGCATCTTGATGCCGCACTCGCAGTAAATGACCCTGCTCAACCGCTCGTAATCTCGGTCTGAAAGGACCGCTGACATTACATTCAGTTCCATTGCCTGCTTCATTCCTTCTGCTATTTTAGCCGATCTTTTATATGCCAACCGTATGAGCAAAACGCAGGCCGCTGAACAGTAGAAGCAGCACGGTAATGATCACCCGAGACCTTATATCTTCATGTAGTCAGGCAAGAGATCTCTCGTCTACCTGGCCACCGGGGGATGACGTCACCGCTCCTGCATCCTGCACCAGGGACAGCTCGTCCACCGAAAACAACCTATCGATATCTAGGATGATGACAAAGCGATCGTCCCGTTTGCCCATTCCCCGGATGAACTCCGTCCGCAGCCGTGTCCCTATCTTCGGAGCAGGCTCTATCTGTCCGGCCCCGAGCTCTATCACCTCCTGCACCTCGTCCGCAAGAGCCCCGAGTACCGTCGTCTCCCCGTCCAGATGTATCTCGACAATAATGATGCAGGTGTTCACCGTATTTTCCGTCTTCGTCATGCCGAATTTCAGCCGCATGTCAATGACCGGTACGACACTGCCCCGCAGGTTGATTACTCCTCGCATGAACTCAGGGGTCCGCGGCACTTTCGTGATCGCTGTAAAGTCCAGCACTTCACGCACCTTCGCTATTTCGAGCGCAAAGACCTCGTTCTCGAGCTTGAAGGTAAGGTACTGTGTCGTCTCTCCAATTTCCGTGACGTTCATATATCCCTTCCTAAAATCTCTCGAACTCGGAATCGTCGTCATCCCTGCCGTCATTGCCCATGTCAAGCGCTACCCCCGGGAGTTTTGCACCCCGCTCTGCTCCGGCGACCATCTTATGCATTACATGCGCTATCCTTGTCTTCTGCAGTTTCGGCGTGACCCGTTCCAGCCTGACTTCCTGCTGATGCGACTCGCTGACACCTACCTTAAAGAATTCCACAGCGCTCTGCAGGTGCTCAGCCTGTGAGGAAAGTTCCTCAGCCGTCGCAGACATCTCTTCTGAACCGCCGGCGTTCTGCTGTACCACCTTGTCGAGCTGCTGTATAGCCTTGTTGATCTGCTCTGCTCCGCTATTCTGCTCTGAGCTCGCCCCGTTGATCTCCTGGACCAGCTCTGCCGTCTTCTGAATATCAGGCACCAGTTTCGCCAGCATCTCCCCTGCCTTCTCCGCAATCTCCACGCTCGAACCCGACAGGTGGCTGATCTCTGCCGCCGCTGCCTGGCTCCGCTCCGCAAGCTTCCGTACCTCTGAGGCGACCACCGCAAACCCCTTGCCGTGCTCTCCTGCGCGGGCAGCCTCTATCGCCGCGTTCAAGGCCAGAAGGTTTGTCTGGCGCGCTATCTCCTCGATGATCGATATCTTCCCGGCGATCTCCTTCATCGCAGAGACCGTCTCACTCACCGCCTTGCCGCTCTCCCTTGCGTCATTGGCCGACTTCAGCGCTATCTTCTCTGTCTGCTGGGCATTGTCTGCGTTCTGCCTGATGTTCGATACCATCTCTTCCATCGAAGAGGAAACCTCTTCCACTGAACTTGCCTGCTCGGAAGCGCCCTGCGACAGCTGTTCCGAGTTGGAGCGTACCTGCTGGCTGCCGGAGGCCACGTTATTGGCAGCAGTCTTGACGTCGAGCACGATCTCCCGCAGCTTCTCCACCATCGCCTTCATGGCGTTCTGTACCTGCTGTGTTTCGTCATCGACATGCGAATCGATCGATATATTCAGATTTCCGTTACCAATTTCCTCTGCAGTGCTGACAATGGACTTCAGCGGGTTGAGCATGCGTTTGATGCTCAGGTAATTGACTCCCACCAGCAGGACAAGTGACACGATGCTGACAATTATTAATAATCTCAGGAACTTCCTGATCACGGCGTATTTGTAATTATCGTCTACAACAAATCCGACATACCACTTCCAGGGCTTGAAGAACGCATACTGAATCCATTTTTTCTGACCACTGATGGTGGAAGTCACGGAGGCTTTCTCCTCCGAAGACAGCATTTTTTTCACAAAAGCAAGTTCGCTCCATTCCCTGGACCCGTTCTGGAGCTCAGGATGAAGGAGAATATTGCCGGTACTGTCCATAATGAACAGAAACACGTCCCCGGATATAGTCTTGTCAATTTTCTTTTGAAATTCATCGAGGAGGCCCTTCTGCGCTTCTCCAACATAGGAGTCAACACTGTCCAGACCGGCCTTTACCAGGGAGTCATGAGAACTTTCAATAGATGACAGTTCCTTCTGAAGCCTCTCTGTATATATGGCGTCGTCCTTCTCATTCACCAGCTTAGAGGTCGAGAAAAAAATAATCATGAGAATGAGGGTTAATGAGACCGCCATTACAGCAGTCTGAATGATGCTCACTTTAGTTCTGATGTACATAAGAGCCTCCTCTCTGTCTTCCTCTTAATTTATTATCTTGGCATTCTTGATCAATTCGGGTTTGAAGACAATGCCGGCATTGTTAGCTATTTTTACATTGAGTAAGAGATTGCCTCTCACATTTTTTGCGATAGGAATCCCGGAAGTCGGGGTCCCTTCGAGTATCCTCAGTGCTGTCTTTGCCGACCATATGCCCTGTTCTTCAGGTACCTTTGCGAGGCTCAGCATGGTAAACGGCATCATCCAGTCATTGATCGTTCCGCTGGGTATTTTGGCATAGGTCTGTGCCCATTCTGCTCCTTCGGTGTCATTGAAATCAGGAATAGCTACCTTGTTTCCGAGGATGAGTATGTCGACCTGACCCTGCATGTTCTTGAAGGCCTCTTTCCATTCCGCAAAGGACTTTACGTACTTTTCGACGGTAAAGGTGACCTTGAAGATTTTCTTCAGGTATTCGCCCTCCTTACGTTCTGTCAGATCATCACTCGTTAGCAACCCGATGCGGTTTCCCTTTGCATAGACCTTGAGGTTGTCGAGGATCTGCTGAAAAAGGGCAACCTCTTCCATTCCTGTTGCGTTGTTGTAGGGATATCCGTAGACGCTGGCATCCCAGTTGACGCCACAGAAGACAAAGGGAAGGGAAGCATTCTTGTAGTACGGCATTACCAGATATTTGGAGGCTGCATCATCAGCGGCAATCACAACGTCCGGTTTCCATTTCTCTATCTCTTCCTTGACTTTCAGCGCTGCCTTTTTGGCAAATTCCTCTGAGCCGTTACGTTTGGTGTCCATCTCGATGACCTTCAAATCGACTCCGGTCCCTGAGAGGACATCTTTTGCGCCCTTGACTTCACCATCGCTAAAGGTGTATCCCGCGTGATATGAATTAATGAAAAGGATCTTTTTCCCGTCAAACGTCTTTGCAAGCAGGGGTGCTGCAAAAGCAAACATCACCAGTGTCATGAGCATTACAATCTTTCTTGTCATACTATCCTCCTGATTCTTTTTTTTGTTTACACCGTGTTCCGCTACAATATTTCTCACTCTGAAATTTTTTTGTCACAAAAAGCGACTACAATAATTATTATTATGAGTTCCCGTTAATCCCTCCTTCCGTTTCCTGAACAAGAGCCAGTTCATCCGCTGAAAGAACCCTGTCTATGTCGAGGATGATGATGAAGCGATCGTCCCGTTTGCCCATTCCCCGGATGAACTCCGTCCGCAGCCGTGTCCCTATCTTCGGAGCAGGCTCTATCTGTCCGGCCCCGAGCTCTATCACCTCCTGCACCGCGTCCGCAAGAGCTCCGAGCACCGTCGTCTCCCCGTCCAGATGTATCTCGACAATAATGATGCAGGTGTTCACGGTCTGCTCCGTCTTCGTCATGCCGAACTTCAACCGCATGTCAATGACCGGTACGACACTGCCCCGCAGGTTTATTACCCCTCGCATGAACTCAGGGGTCCGCGGCACTTTCGTGATCGCTGTAAAGTCCAGCACCTCACGGACCTTTGATATGTCGAGCGCGAATATTTCTTCTTCAAGCTTGAATGTCAGGCACTGCGTCGTCTCTATAATCTCTGCTACGCCCATATCATCAGCTCCTCCCGCTCAAACATCTTTACGAGCTTCGCTATATCAATAATCAGCGCAACCGTCCCGTCCCCCAGGATCGTTGCGCCGGATAGTCCTTCAACATTCCTGAACAATGTCCCGAGGCTCTTAATGACCGTCTGGTGCTCCCCTACGACGCTGTCCACCACAAACCCTATCCGCTGCCCTTCGCTGGTAATAATCACAATCTGCTCCCGCTCCGGCGCATTCCCTTCGACAATGAACTTCTCACGCAGCCGTATATAGGGCACCATATGAGAGCGCACATTGGTTATATGTCTTCCGTGGGCCTTCGCGATATCTACGGCGGTCAGCTCAACACATTCCTCGACTGCCGACAGGGGCAGAATAAAGTATTCTCTGCCGACCTTCACGAGTAGTCCCTCGATAATTGCCAGTGTCAGAGGGAGCTTCAGAATGATCGTGGTCCCTGTTCCTTTCCTGCTTTCTATCTCAACTGTTCCGCCGAGGGCGCCGATCGTGCGTCTCACGACATCCATTCCTACGCCTCGGCCTGATACTTTTGTCACCTTAGCTGCCGTGGTAAAGCCTGGAGTGAAGATGAGTGAGAAAATCTCCTTCTTTGAAAGTTCGGCATCAGGAGAGATGAGTCCGGTTTCGAGCGCCTTTGCCCGAACCACTGCCAGGTCGATCCCGGCCCCGTCATCCTCGATGGTTATCAGGACCTGTCCTCCGGAATGCATCGCCGACAGATGCACCGTCCCTTTCCGCTGTTTGCCGTTTCGTTCTCGCTCCCCGGGGAGTTCTATGCCATGGTCGATAGAGTTTCTGATAATGTGGACGAGGGGATCATTGAGTTTTTCCATGACGGTCTTGTCCATCTCGGTCTCGCTGCCTGTCGCGATCAGTTCGACTTCTTTGCCGAGTTCTATTGAGAGGTCGCGTACGAGCCGTTTGAATGTGCTGAAGGTCTTCCCTATCGGCGTCATTCGTATGTCCATGGCAGTTTCCCTGAGTTCTCCGGTAAGTCTGTTGACTTCTTCTGCTATTGAGTCCAGTTCGGGGTCGCTTTTGTTTGAGGAAGTCTGACTAAGACGTGCCTGGACCGTTACCAGTTCGCCGACCAGGTTCATAAGCTTGTCGAGTTTTCTTGATGAGACCCTTATATTCATCATCGACTCTATTTTCTGGCGGTTTTCCCGTATCTGTTTAAGCTGTTCCTGTTCGGTAAGCGCTGCTTCTATACTGATAGGTTTTACCAATCCCTCTTTGACCAGTAATTCTCCTATCCGCTTCTTTTCCCTGAGCACTTTCTCGAGGTCTTCTTTTTTCAATTCGCCCTTTTCGACAAGTATCTCCCCCAGCGTGCTGTGGTCCTCAGCCTCAAAATGGCTTTCGCCGTCATCGATCACATCGATCTTCACTTCAGAATCATGCTCGACAAAAATGAACACATCCCTGACGGCACTAATTCCAGCCCCCGTAGTGAGTATGATGTCCCAGAAGGTGTAGCATTTCTCAGGATCTATGTCACGCAGCTCAGGGATTGCATCTGTGCATGCAATGACCTCTGCTTTTCCCATCCTGCGGAGTTCATTCAGGAGGAGCAGGGGGTTTGTACCGTTAGAAAAAATATCCGGGCCGGGGCAAAAACGTATTCTGTAAGTGACCTGCTTTTCTGACCTGCCGGAGATATCCCCATATGGAGCCTGCAGACCTGTATGCCCATCCGCCTGCTCAGTTCCGGCACCTCCCTTAACAAGCTTTGCGAATGAAGAAAGTATCTCTGCCCCCCGGCCGACAGGTACTTTCTGGTCCGATGACGGAGAGTCGATCATCCTATGTATCAGGTCGCATGACGCAAGGGTAAGGTCTATGAGGCGTTTGTCAGCAGTAATTTTCTTGTTACGGACAAGGTTGTAAATCGTTTCAACGTGATGGGTAAATTGAGACATTTCATCGAACCCGCACATGGCTCCGGAACCCTTCAGGGTATGGAACGCCCTGAAGATAGAGGAAACAATTTCTGCATCTCCAGGTGTTTTTTCCAGTTCTATCAATAAGGTCTCCAGTTCTGAAAGGAGTTCGAGCGCCTCTTCCCTGAACGCCTGTCCCAACTGGTCCTTGTCCAATTTCCGTCCCTCCATCATCCCATCACTTTTCTTACAACCGATATCAGGCCCTCTGGCCGGAAAGGCTTTACAATCCATCCCGTAGCACCGGCTGCCTTGCCTTCCAGTTTTTTTTCAGCTGCGGATTCTGTCGTGAGTATGATGATCGGGATAAACCGATAAGCTGGATTCCCCCTTACTTCCCGGACAAGACTGATGCCGTCGAGTCCGGGCATATTCACGTCAGTAATCAGCATATCGACCTGATTCGTTTCCATCTTTGCCAGTGCGTCACTTCCGTTCACCGCCTCTACGATCTCGACGCCCAATTCATCGAGGGTGAAACTGACCATCATGCGAATACTGGCAGAGTCGTCTACTATCATAATTGTCTTCATCTCTTTCCACCTTTCACGCCAGAACTTCCGTTGCAAAGCCGGTCATCAAGGTTCCTTATTTTCCTGTACATCGCTTACCTCCGCAGCCAGAAGCATTCATGATTTTTGTCTGATCTGCATGCCGTCTCGCGGAAATATCCTGCCTCTCCCGCCTTTTTTAAGAGTTGTTCCTCAATCGTATCGCTGAGCTTCAGCACGCTCTTTGACTGTAAGGCTGTCTGATGGGCAGAACAGAGGAGCTGAAGGAAGGAAAGGTCCATGTCCGTGCATTCACTGCAGGAAAGGACAATCTGCCCACCGGTGTTCAGGGCCTCCAAGATTATTTGCCTGAGTTTCCCGGCACGTGCTATGGACAGGTCTTCTCCGAGGTTTATCACCCTTGTGCTGTCCGGTTTTTCCGATCCTGAATTATTCTTTTCCATAAACCCTTTCTGGTTGATCTCCATAAATTTTGCTGCCTTTCCGTTTATAAATACCGCTTGTTCTCTCTGCCTTAATAGAGTTCAATGCCATTTTCTGCTCCATAGCTACCTCCGGCAGCATCATGTCCCGGAGAAGGGAGGTTTCCTGATCTTTCATGTGACCAGCCTATGATGTTTCTTGACCATTCCGGATCACATTCCGGTCCTGCGGGGAACTGCATCCGCGCATGAAACGATATCTCCCTGAGTCCTGACACAGCGGTATTCACCACCGTGTCAACAATAGTGTGAATACGTATACTTTGCATCACCTGCCCGATGTCCTCTGAAAGGGCGCCCTCGGCCTTGTCGATATCATGAAAAGTGGTGAGAATGTCCCTGTTCAGGTCTGAAAGTGCGGAGATAAGGATTTCAAGGTCGTGGGAAATAGCTTCAATCTCCCTGAAAGAACCTTCAAGCTCTGAGTCAATGCCTGCAGCCAGTGCACCTGATGTAGAGGTTATTATTCTAAGCATTTCCGACACGGTCTCTATCTTCGAACAAGCCTCAACAGACAGCTTCTTGATGTGCCCGGCCAGCACCACAAAGGCGGTGCCTTCTGTTCCTATCTGTGATGATTTGATCTCGGCGTTATAGGCTATCAGCTCGACATCCTCCATGATCTCCTCTATATCGACTATATACTGCGACATTTCCGCTTTTGCGTCGGCAATAGAGAGCAGCGCTGCAGAGAGCTCCCTTCTTGCCGTAGCATTTTCGTTAAGGGTAGAGAATGCGTCAGACAATGTACCTTCGATCCAGGACAGAAATGCCTCATTGTTCGTTCTGTCACTGCCCACTATCTTTTGCGCGTCATGAGATATGCTCGCTACATTCAAGGCAATCTGACCGAGGTTTCCTGTAATCTCCTGTATGGCGTTCATGAATGTGTCCCGGACGTAGGAAAGCTGCACGGCCTGATGCTCACAGAAATCCTCAATGCCTGCGGAAACAGACGCTGCATGCCCGCTGTCCGAAAAAAAGCGTGCACTTGATGTGCGGTGACAGTATCCATATACATTATTCAGTTCATTTTTTATGCTCTCGAACTGTTGACGGGTTATATCGTGAAACTGTATCGAAGTAACAATTTCCCCCGTACTTCTGGAGATTGCTGCAGAGCGGGCCGCGATATCCATGGCAGTAGTCTTGGAAAGGCCGTACTGCCCGGTAAGGGAAGCGATGACATTCATGGTATTGTCAAGGATCGTTCTTGTTTTCTTCATCTGTCTTCTTTCAAAGCCAAGGAAGCCGGAAATCGTCTGTTCGATGAGGCACTCCAGTGATTTCATCCTGGCGTCAATCGTTTGTGATTTCGATGCCATAATGCCGGAAAGTGTCCGTATATCGTCGAGAAGGATTTTAAATTCCCCGTGTTTTGTTATCAAAAATGCGTTCTGCACCATTCCGGTTATGCTGAGCGACCGTAAGCCTCCTGCGATACTATGGAAATCTTCCAGGTGCCCGTATACATCATTCATGAGGCTCAGGACATCTCTCAGGCTGCTAATCCTTCCGCGGGTTTCGGTCTCTGATCGCTTGAGATACGATTCCATTCTCTCCATTATTGCGTTCAGGCCGTCAATCGCCGCTACAATTTCAGCCCCGGTCATCCTGCCAACAACCTCCGCGGACATGTCTGATATATTTCCTGCACGACGGTGAAAATCCCCGAACATTCTGCCTATGGAGAGAAATTCATCCTCTGCCTGCTGCAATATCCTGTGCAGATCAATCTCGATCTGCTTCAGTCTGTTGAGCCATTCACCCACAAACTCCGTAATGCCTGGACTCGCCACTAACCTCACCTCGTTTTGTAGATCCTTGCTCGCCGCGAGCAATATTTCTGCATTGCGATTGTGACCGTTAATCCCTGACTCGCCTGACTGCGTTAAAAAGATATTCACATGCCTCTCTTCCTGTAAGAAAATGGGGCAACCCGTCTGAAGGCAAGGGGTTGCAGAACCAATAACCTTGTCTTTGCTCACATCCGAATTCATGCAAAAATGCAAACTCCTGTGCCGTCTCCACGCCTTCGGCTAGTAATTCCAAATTAAAGTGGCGTCCCATGGCGATTATTGCCTTTACGATAGCTCCGGAATCGGGATCCGTATCGACATCTCGTACGAAGGCTTTATCAATTTTAAGCGTATTAATCAGGAAGCGTTTCAAATAGCTTAAGGACGAATATCCTGTGCCAAAATCATCAATAGAGAGGTGTAAACCGAAAGCTTTTAACTCAGCCAGAGTGGTAATGGTTGATTCTGCATGCTCCATTATCAAGCTCTCCGTGAGTTCCAATTCCAAATTACAGGGATCCAACCCTGTCTCAGAAAGAATTCTTTTTACGGTTTCAACAAAGTTATTTTGCCTAAACTGGACGCTCGATATATTGACTGCCACACGTATTGGAGATATACCTAACGCCTGCCAAAGTCTGTTTTGAGCACAGGCCGTCTGCAGTATCCACTCACCAAGAGGCACGATTAAAGAGGTTTCTTCCGCTATGGGAATAAATAAGTCTGGCGACAGCAAGCCCTCCTCGGGATGTATCCAACGGACTAATACCTTAACCCCGATGATTTTTCCACTCGTAGCATACATTTGGGATTGGTAATATACGTGAAACTCCCCGCAATTCAATGCCTTCAGAAGCTCATTTGTCATGACAAACCGCTCCTTTGCAGCATTGTTCAGGGACTCTGAATAGAACTGGTAATTGTTTCCCCCTCTGTCTTTGGCGTAATACATTGCTGTGTCGGCATTTTTCAGCATAGTATCGACATCGTCGCTATCGCTAGGATAAATTGTCATGCCGATACTGACTGTGATATAGATCACATAGGATCCTATCTCGAAAGGCCGAACGAGAAAATCACATATGCGTTGAGCGACGTAAGCCAAATCATACAGTTTATCGATATCGGTGCTTAATATAGTAAGCTCATCTCCGCCCATGCATGCAATTGTTGTTATTTCTGAATCGCATACCCTCCGGGATATATTGTCCGTTTTCCGCAGACAATGTGTTAATCTCTCCGCTACACCTTGCAAGATCATGTCGCCAATAGTATGGCCAAGCCTGTCGTCGATACGCTTACAATGATCGATGTCCAAGAACATTATCACAATATTTGTCCTGTTTCGTTGAGCCCTTGATACGGCCACCCCCAAGCGGTCTTTGAACAATACGCGGTTAGGAAGCCCGGTGAGGCCCTCATAATAGGCAAGGCGGATAATCTCTTTTTCCGATTTTTTTCGCTCAGATATGTCCCGGACGTTTGCGAGTACTTCGTCTGCTCCGCAGGCAGCAATCCGGGCTTCATAATAGTAAGTGGTATCCATCATCATGAGCTGATACTCGAACAATTGCATCTCGCCTGTTTGCAGCGCCCTCTTCACATAATGCATTGCTTGTAAGGCTACATCTTGCGGCAAAACTTCATCCACCCGTTTTCCGAGGAATTCTTCTGGAGGCATGATCAACCCGCTATCGCTATTACTTCTATATTCTCTGAAGATGCCTTCCCTGCTGATCCGGAACATCAAGTCCGGAATCGCGTTGAGGAGCGCCTGATTTTTTTCTTGACTTGCCCGCAGCATATACCTCACATTATGACCCAATGTTTTCCAGTTGGGCGGTTTTGCGATGAAGTCGGTGGCACCTATCTCAAAGGCCTGATTGATGGATGCCATATCGTCCATGCCGGTCATCATAAATATCGGCGTTAGATCGCCCCCGGTGAGCTTGCGAATTTCTGCACAGACGGCAAAACCATCCATTTTAGGAATCATGACATCAAGCAGCACAGCGTCCGGCAGAAGGTTTTCATAAGGAATATAGCGCTGTTTTCCCATCTGCAGCATCCGCAACAGCAAACCCGGCATCTTCCAGCGATGCTCGCGAGTGAATTCGGACAGAGGTATCGTCATCTGCCACCAGTACTAAAGGATGGTCTCGCTTGCCATTAGGATCGGCCATTATGCCTTCTCTCCATTTCCGTCCTTAGCGCGCTTTCCACTTCTCTATATTCCTTCTCAATTTTGGATATTAGCTTAACGGCATTGTCAATTGAATTGCACCGTGCCAGCGACTCTACCTCTTTGAAAAACAGCGAGAGCATCTTAGCCCCGAGGTTAGCGCTGCTTGATTTCAAACTATGCGCTGCTCTTTGGACAGCAAGAGCATCCCCGGTGTTTATGGCTTCATGTAATACTCTGAGTTGTTTCGATGAATGCTCAAGGTATAGAGAGATGACCTGGCCGAGCATGTCCGGCGCACCTTCTTTCTGGAGTGCAGTTATGTTATCCCATACCTTTTGATCAATGACCGAATAGATGGTTTGGTTGTTCAAAACAGATTCGGTATTTCGCGGGTAGCACTCCGCGGGCTGCCGGGCAGCATCCCTGAAGTAAACTCTTCTTCCATCATACCCTCCTGGGGGCTGTTCAATAGCTTCCGCCGGGTCATTTGAAAGTTCCGCTGCCAGTTTATGCCTGATAGGAAAATCTTGATAGTGCATGTGCTCTCCTCTTTTGCAATACTTTAGAAAAAGCCTCTCATAGTCTTAGCGTAAGTATTATTATCTTGACCGACCTGAAATTTCAGTACGTAGTCGTAGGTAACATTTTTGCCTGAAATTTCACCACCTATATAAAATCTTCTGTCCGGCTCGGGCAGCTGTATGTCTCTGTTGACCGTACCCTTGAGAATGCATGAACTTAGGTCCGGCATAAATATTTCCATGTCCATGGCCGCGCCCATTTCTACATGCCATACACTTATGATGGAAAGGCTATTTTCGGAAAAATCACACAATATGCCCCAGCAAGTTAACGGCGAAGAATTAGGCTTTACTTTTACGTAAAGTTCTGCGTCAAACCTATTGTCTTTCTCTTTCTCCATTTGGATTCCTTAAGATCACGATTTTTTCACACTGTTCAACTATGAGCATGAACTGTGCCAGTGATGATCGTGGCTATAACAGATTGATTTATAATGGCAAATAATGCTGCCTCAAACCGGTGTCCTCAGAAAGTGTGCTTTTTTGACTTAGCTGACGAGTAACAGAGATGGTGCCCGATGAATTTTCTGCAAACGGATCATGTTTTGTTTTTAAAAATCAGGCAGTTACAAACTGACAATGCTCATAGTTTAGGAGGTGCGTTTTTGGTATGGGCAAGCCGGGGAACAGGTTTTATTGAGCATTTCTCCATCTTCCTTAACAATGATCGCTGCACATGCTACGTAATGGCACGCGATTTGATAAAATAACAAAGATTATGGTATTGCATTCATATTTTGCGTTAAGGATTTCTCGGGAGATCAAGAAAGGCGCATGAAAATCTGTGGTTATGTCAGACACGGTAGAAGATCAATTCCATAGGGCAATGATTGCAATCTATCAAAACGCACTCAGAGATTGCACCGAGAGGGCTGCTTATTTTCTCCGGATGGTCGGCAGCCAAGGAGGGGTAGAGACTGCAAAGAAGCTGCTTCAATCAGATGCTGTCGAGCGGAGCCCTGCACCGCTTTGGGAATGTGGAAGGCTCGACTTGAGGTTCGAGTATCTGATTCTGCAGCCAGCGTATGCTGCTTTATTTACTGATCAGGAGAAGCATATGGCACGACAGAGGTTGAAAGAACACGGATATTCTCCGTGATGTCGTTTGCGTCAGGCAGCCTGCTGTCTTCTCGCAGAAGTCTGAGCTGCTCGTTGTTCAGTATCAAATATCAGGTGAAAAGATCGAGAAGATACCGGCGCGTTAATCTTCACATCTGCAGGGATAATATATCTTGAGCGCCGCCTGAATCTTCTCCAACGCCTCCTTCTGGGTATTTCCCCGCATATGTACGCCGGGGAGCTCCTTTGCTTCAGCGACCCAGGTGCCGTCATCATCTTGATAGAGCGTAAATTCCCGCATGTCTGGACTATACCATATTCGACGAATTCATAAGAAGGATACATGCTGCGTGCTCTTTGCCGACGAGTCTTTTTTCGAATTTGCACAGTTTGAGGGCTATTACAGCCTTTTAGGGGAAATGTGCCAAAAAGCTGCTTTTATATTACAATAGCGGAACACGCTAGAAGAGGAGAGAAAATTGGACAAGCTCGTCATCAGAGGCGGCAAGAGACTGGTTGGTACGGTTACGGTAAGTGGTGCAAAGAACGCCGCACTGCCGATCATGGCCGCGACCCTGCTTGCCCCAGGTGAGCATGTGCTCAGAAACGTGCCCCATCTGCGGGATGTCTCAACGATGGGCAGGCTCATGGCAAACCTCGGCGCGGGATTCCACCTCGAAAAGAACCGGGCAATTCTGGACTGCACAGAAATAAAGAACTATGAAGCGCCCTACGACCTGGTCAGCACGATGCGCGCATCCGTACTGGTGCTTGGCCCCCTTGTGGCACGTCTCGGCAAGGCAAAGGTGTCACTTCCCGGCGGGTGCGCCATAGGAGCACGCCCCATCAACCTGCATCTGATGGGTCTGGAGAAGCTGGGCGCTACCATTACCCTCGATGCAGGATACGTGGTTGTCAGGGCCAGAAAGCTAAAGGGAGCGTCCATCTATTTCGACATGCCGACCGTGACCGGCACCGAGAATATCCTGATGGCGGCAGTTCTTGCTGAAGGTAAGACCCTTATCGAGAACGCTGCGCGCGAACCCGAAGTGGTCGATCTTGCCGACGCACTTATTGCCATGGGTGCGAAAATAAAGGGTGCAGGAGAGAGCATCATTGAAGTCGAAGGAGTGAAAAAACTGAAGCCGCTCAGGTATAGGATCATCCCCGACAGGATAGAGACAGGGACCTTCATGGCGATTGCGGGAATAACCGGCGGCGACATTACCCTCAGGAACACGCGGCCTGACCACCTCGATGCAGTGATCAATAAACTGAAGGACACCGGCATGAAATTCAGACTGGCAGGCAAGAGTATACGCGTCATCGGCCCGGAGCGGCTGAAAGCGGTGAGTACGACCACGATGCCCTATCCGGGGTTTCCGACGGATATGCAGGCCCAACTGATGTCCATGATGTGTCTCGCAGAAGGTGCGAGCGTCATTTCGGAGAAGATATTCGAGAACCGGTTCATGCATGTGGCTGAACTGAAAAGGATGGGTGCGGATATCACGATCGAGGGCGGCATAGCGACGGTCAGGGGCGTGAGGCGGCTTACGGGCGCTCCGCTCATGGCGACCGATCTCCGTGCGAGCGCCTCTCTGATCGTCGCGGCGGTTGCTGCTGAAGGTGAAACATCCGTCAAAAGGATCTATCATCTCGACCGGGGATATGAGCGGATCGAAGAGAAGCTGCAGTCTTTAGGGGCGGATATAATCCGGGAAAAAGAGTAAGACTCCTTTAGGTAGCCGCAATGTTTCGTCATGCCTTTATTCCTTTGGCATGGAGCCGGTTGTAGAAAAAACTTCCCAGCATTCAAGATTTTTTCATCGGGAATCATACGAGCGGGCGCCACACGAAGACAGTGACCTGCGCTTTGTTCATGGTGCCGAAGGGGGGACTCGAACCCCCACGGCGTTTCCACCACTAGACCCTGAACCTAGCGCGTCTGCCAGTTCCGCCACTTCGGCAATAAAATACCTATATTAATCTCGGCCGGAAAACTTGTCAATACAGCTGAAGGAAAGCATCGAAACGAATTCGGTAAGGGCGATTACTTCTTGTCTATCTGCTGGATAATCGCGTCGGCTTCCACTGCCCCGGGGATGAGAGAACCATCCGGGAAGATAATGGCAGGCGTCCCTGAGATGCCAAGCTTTTCCGCAAGCTTGATATTCTCGTCCACCGCCTTGGTGTCGCAGCTCGGCTTGGGGAGCGGCTTCTTCTCGAACGCCGCATCGAGAAGATCAAGGGACTTCTCACAGATGATAGCCTTTGCCTTGTCGTATGCTTCCTTATGCATCGGCAACGGATAGAGAATGATATAGAAGGCGATATCTCTTCTCTCGGTGATTACCTTCTTCATCGCCTGATGAAGTTTTGCGCAGTAAGGTCAATCGGGGTCGTCGAAAACAATGATCTTATGTTTGGCATTCTTATCGCCGAAAAGGAGGGCATTTTTCAGGTCCACCTGAGACGGGTCTACCTTATTGATTTTCTGAAAGGTGTCCTGAGTAAGGCTCGATCTGGTCTTGATGCTGACCACCTCGCCGCGCGTTGCCGGAGAGATGATGTTCTTCTTGGCATAGTCAAGGTAAACGATGGCTTTTCTTCCCCCCATGTCAATACCGATCTCCCAGAGCCCCGTGATAGGCGCCGGCTGCACCAAGATCACCTTTACATTGGGGATGAGGTCTTGCAGAATGGTTTTTGCCTCTTCCGCATTCAGGGTATGACAGGTTGAGCAATTCTGATCGCTCTTGGCAAACGGGAAGGCTTCTCCCGGGAATACAAGCGGGAGAAATAGCAGCGTGAGGCATATCAATGTCGTTCGCATTGGGTGAAGTATAGCACAGATGGCAGAGATCATGATATGGTAAAATGCTTTCGGCCAGGGCAAACGATCATGCTCAGAAAGAACTTCATATCCGGCTTTTTGTTCATTCTTGTTCTGCTGATAGCCGGAGCAGGGCTCCTCCTTCATAACGCTAACAAGATCATCCAGCATCAGCTGCAGCAGTTCCTCGGTAGAGGCTTTTCTGTGGAGGACATTTCATTGCGGTGGGGAGAGGTCAGGGTAACGGACGTGAGGATGGTCAGGTCCGACAGCAAAGAGGTACTCTCGATTAAGAATCTCGGAGTCCGTGCCAGCGTCATAGGACTGCTGAAAAGAGAATATATCATCTCTGACATTCGTCTCAACGAGCTCTATCTCTTTCTGGAAGTCGACAAAAAAGGCAAGATTGTTCCGCTCTTCCCTGCACGAACCAAAGCGCCGGTAAAGGCATCGGAGCAGAAGAAGCCACCGGATAAGGATGTTGCGCCTCTTCTCATACAGAAATTCCGGATCGAAGAGGGATCGCTCGATTATCTTGACAGAAAGGCGTCCTCGGCGCCGGTGCTCATCAAGATGCGGGCTATCAATGCGGAGCTGAAAAATTTTTCCGTGCCGCCGGACAGCAGGGCGTCAGCATATGCAGTGGATGCCTCTATCCCCGGCAAGGACCGAAAGGGAAGGCTGACGTCTCGCGGTTCGATAGACCTGAAAACAAAGGATGCAAAATCGAAGCTTTCCATCAGGGATCTCGACATAACCCAGCTGCGCCCCTATTACGAGAAAAAGGGAGATGTAGAGGTGACGCAGGGCCTTCTCTCTCTAAACGCCGACATCACGGTACTGAAGAGGAGGATCCATTCAGAAGGTACAATCACCATTAAGGATCTGAAGTTCCGGAAGTCCGGAGGAAAATTTCTCGGTATGCCGCTCCTGGCGGTGACAAAACTGCTCAAGGACAATGATGATCAGATCGTCCTTGACTTTACCATTCAGGGCGACCTCGACAATCCGAAATTCAGCATTACCAAAAGCCTCGTGCAGAAATTATCCCTCGCCCTGGCAAAGTCTCTTGGCATGCCGATCGAGTCCATCGGCAAGAGCGTTTTTGACCTTGGCGGCTCGGCCCTGAAGAAGCTGTTCCAATAGATTTGAGCAGGTCGAAAAGAAAAAAGGGAAGGCCATCGCCGACTTGCGTTATGCACTGTTCACGTGCTCCGGTTAAAGGTATTCAGAGTCGGCATGGGTTTTTTCGGCATGCAGATACATGCCGTGATCGAAAAAAGAATTCAGAAGGCACCCGGAAATGGCCTACCGTGCTGGCGCATTACTGATTACTGGGAATAGTAGCGTGTGAATACCGCCCCATTCGGAATGCGATACCTCTTCAGAAGTTCAGCGGCAGGCCTTCCGTCCTGGTAACAAGCCAGGTTGTCCGTTGTTTTTCAAGGATGAACGTCATATGCACCGGTCGCGCAGCATCTCCTACGGCATACCCCACATCATTGCCTGCACGTGCAATGACCCTAATATCGAGCTCAGCAGAAGCAGTGTCATCCTTGATCTCCAGGAGGGTGATCTCATATTCCACCGTGATGCCGTCCATGCGCTGGAAAATGCGCATCATGCCTTCCTTGATGTACAGATAGGTGAGACCGTAGTCATCGGTATAGTTAAACGATACGGCTGCCATGACGCCATCGATCTTTTCCTGTTCGATTGCCTTTGCACCTTGCCGGAAGAGTTTCCTGATCCTGCTCTCGTCGGTAGGCCAGAGGAAATAGACGATGACCGGTACCATGATAAGCAGGGCTAGGAGGATGGCCGATTTCCTGCTCATGATACCGCTGAAATCACGGCATGTCTCAGGACGTGAAGCATCTGGCGGAGGTTTTCGATGCTGATGCAGAGGGGCGGCATGATTACGACCACGTTGCCAAGAGGGCGGATTATTACGCCGTTGTCCCTTGCAAGGTGCGCCACCTTCCATCCCATTTTATCTTCCCAGGGATAGGCTTCTCTTGTTGATTTGTCCATGACCAGCTCAAGCCCTGCCATGAGTCCTTTATTCCTGACATCCCCGACATGCGGCAGAGCAGCCATTTCCCTCAGCCAATCCTCGAGCAGGGCGATCTTCGGCGCCAGACCACCGACGGTCTCTTCTTTTTCGAAGATTTCGAGACATGCAAGGGCTGCTGCACAGGCCAGAGGATTGCCGGTATAGGAATGCCCATGGAAGAAGGTTTTAAGATCCCTGAAGTCTCCGAGAAACGCACGGTAGATTTCTTCGGTTGCGAGGGTCGCTGCAAGCGGCATATATCCGCCGGTAATACCCTTGGAGAGGCACATGATGTCGGGAACCACATCTTCATGATGGCAGGCGAACATTCTCCCGGTACGGCCGAAGCCCGTTGCCACCTCATCGGCTATGCAGAGGACATTGCATTCCCTGCAGAGCGCGCGTATCCTCTTGAGATAGCCCGGAGGTGCAACGATCATGCCGCCCGCCGCCTGCACCAGGGGCTCGAGAATCACTGCAGCAATCTCACGGTGATGTTCCCGGAGGATTTCCCCCATCCGCTCTGCACAGGCAAGATTGCAAGCCGGGTATGTCTTTTGCAACTCACAGCGGTAGCAGTAGGGAGCCGGAGCCTTGAATGTCCGGAATAGGAGCGGTGCGAATGCCTTATGAAATATGTCAATGCCCCCTACGCTGACTGCGCCGAGCGTATCGCCGTGATAGGCAAGATGCAGCGACAGAAATGCCGTTCGGTCCTGATCACCGAGATGCTGCCAGTACTGGAAAGCCATCTTGATGGCTACTTCAACGGCCGTTGACCCGTTGTCCGAGTAGAAGACGCGGCTGAGGGTGCGGCCCCGATCTTTCTCTCCTGCACTATGCTCTTCTCCATATCCGCTGTTTGCCAACGCAATAAGCTTTTCCGCCAATCGGATCGCCGGGACATTGCTCAGGCCGAGCAGCGTACTGTGGCTGATCCGGTCGACCTGCCGTTTTATTGCTTCGTCTATCTCTTCTCTTCTATGGCCGAAGATGTTTACCCAGAGCGAAGAAACGCCGTCCAGATACCATTTCCCGCGGATATCCCTGATGAAACAATCGCGGCCACCTGCGATGATGACGGGGGCTTCTTGTTCCCACTCCTTCATCTGGGTAAAGGGATGCCACAGAAAGCGTCTGTCGCTGTCTTCGAGATGTCGATAATCTTCATGCATACTCATGATGATATGCTCTTCCGCTCCCGGTCATGAAAGACATAGAACGCAAGGCCGGGCAGGCTCCCGATAACAATGGAAAAGAACCAGGAAAGGGAAAGGGACGTCGCAGCTTCAGGTCCGATATTGATCAGACCGAGCAGAATGACAAAGGCCCCCTCCCTCACGCCGATTCCGGAGATGGAGATGGGAAGCGACGATATGGTGATAACGATCGGAAGGAAGACAGCGAGCTGCAGCAGTGACACCGGCAGATTCATGCGCCATGCCAGTATGATGACCATCAAAAAGTTCATGAGCTGTATGATCACGGACAGGCCGATCGCCGACGCCAGGGTTGTCTTCCGATCCCTAAGGAGAGAAAAATATTCATAGATTTCTGTCATGAATCTGAACCGCTTTCCGAGTTGCAGCGTAAAGAACAAGATGCTCGCGACGACGAAGGAGACAAAAATGACCGGCATAAGCCAGGTGTAGGGAGAACCGGCAAAAGATCTTAAGCTGAACGGAAAGGCGGCAATGCCTATCGCCATAAGGCTTACGAAACCGACATAGCGGTCCATGAACACCGAGGCAAGGGTAGCGCTCATCTTTCGGGCATCCTTATTGAGGTAATAGGCCCGTAGAGCATCGCCGCCGATCAGCCCCGGCAGGAAGGTGCTGAAGAACGCGCCGATCATATAGAGGGCGAAGAGTTTCCCGAAGGGAAATCGGTCCATCAGAAGCGTTCTCCATCGCACGGCAGAAACGAGCTGGGATGCAATATAGACGGCGGCAACGGCCAGGAAAGACGAAAGGCCGATATTCTTCAGGATATATGCCACATGTTCTATGTCCGCCTTCCTGAAGATAAGAAATAACGAGGCGCCGCTGACAGCCAGCTTGAGGACAAAGATATAGATTTTGTTGCTAGCCCGGACCAATGACTTTCTTTATGACGTAGATAGGTTTTTTCTGCGTTTCATGGTATACGCGCACCATCATTTCGCCGAGAAGCCCCATGCCAATGAACTGGATGCCGACAATGATCAGGAGCGCACCGAGCAGAAGGAGCGGCCTGCCACCGATCTCCCGGCCCAGGAGCAGCTTGCCCATGGCCAGATACAGGGAGATAACCAATCCCATCATACCGCTGACTATGCCGATGGGACCGAAGAACTGGAGGGGTTTGGTGGAGAAGCTCTGGAGAAACTTTACCGTGATAAGATCGAGCACAACTTTGACGGTCCGCGATATCCCGTACTTTGACTTTCCCCGCAGTCTCGGGTGATGTGTGGTCTCCACCTCTGCGATCCGCACACCGTACCAACTGGCGACGGCAGGTATGAAGCGGTGCATCTCGCCGTAGAGCTTGAGGTTCTTGATCACGTCGCGCTTGTATGCCTTGAGGGAGCATCCGTAGTCATGCAGATTCACCCCCGTCACCTTGCTGATGAGCCAGTTCGCCATGATGGACGGAAGCCGCCGCGAAAGAAAGGGATCCTTGCGCTTTTTTCTCCAGCCGCTTACCAGGTCGTTGTCCTTCATCATCGCGATGATCTTCGGGATGTCGTTCGGGTCGTTCTGCAGATCCCCGTCCATCGTGACGATGATGTCACCGCGAGAATAGTCAAACCCAGCGGCAAACGCCGCTGTCTGGCCGAAGTTCCTTCTCAGGCTCAGTACGATGGTCCTGCTGTCTTGAGCCTGGATGTCCTGGAGAAGCGCTAGCGTGCTGTCTGTACTGCCGTCATCGATGAAGAGAACCTCATACTCCGTCCCGATAGTATCAAGCACCGCCTTGAGGCGGGCATGCAGCTCCCGGACGTTTTCTTCTTCATTATAGAGCGGTATTACAACGGATACAGTCATTAAAAACTCTCTATCGGCTGAGATTTGAAGCCACGAAAATCATAACACGTGAATAAGGTAAATTTCATGATCTTCCGGTTCCTCGTCTTGACGGTCATCACCTCACGGTCGCAGGAGGCGAAGGCACTGCGCACCTCTTCAGGAAGACCTTTTTCCTTAGTTCTGACAAAGAGGGCGTTCTGCCCGATGAGACGATCGAATCCCGGCCAGAGGTCATATTGGTTCATGCGCCGGCCGGTATTTGCGCAGTAGGTGATCGGATTTCCCTCCATATAAAATGCCAACTCACTGGAGACCTGGTAGCTGTCGGAAAATACAAAGGCAGGCCCCTGCGCCGACAGCTTCTGGTAAGACAGGCTTGCTTCTCTGCCGAGTTCCCGCCAGCCGACAAAACGCCGAGAGGGATCAACATTGTCAGGGAGTCTGAAAGCTGAAGGGAAATGTACAATGAGCGATGCCATCAAGGCAAGGAGAAGGGCACCCGCTGCAGTCAGCCGGGCCGGTGTTCGAAGATCTTTCCATCGCCCAATGTAGGCCGCTGAAAAGGCAATAAGGGCTGTGATATACCCTGTCATCGCCCAATTCGCCTGAACTTTCCCCTGGAGGCTCTTCAGCAGGAAGAACGCGATGACCGGTGTCGAAAACCAGATGAGAAATGAACCTTCCCGTGAATCCCTGAGCTTGAAGAGGGCCGTGAAGAGCATAACGAAGAGGACAGGGGTAAGAACACCCGCCTGGGACCCGAGAAACTCACCGAATGTCCTGAAAGAAAGGACCAACCCATCCCCGATATGCGCCTGTCCCGCCGTATGCTTCAGTGTAACCCATCCGTTGGCAGCGTTCCAGAACAGTACCGGACTGAAGACCAGCATGCTGACGATGAGACCGAAATACGGCCCGGCTGTCTTCAAATACTTCCGGCAGTGCTTCCGAACGAGCAGAAAGAGAAATGCGGAAAGAGGAAAGAATGCCATGGTATATTTTGTAAGCAGCCCGAGGCCGACGGCTATCCCGAGGAGCGACCACGGCACCCGAGATGCCTGCCCTTCCTTCCAGATGATATGATGAAACAGCGTGAGGGACAGTATCCAAAAGAAGATAAAGGGGGCGTCAATAGTCAGAACTATGCCAAAGACCGAAAAGAGTGGCACGATCTGGAGGAGCAGGGCCGCGGCAAACCCCGTTTTTTCACTATAGAGTTCTTTGCCGAGTCGAAAGAGCATAAGACTGCTGAAAGCTGAAAGAATCGGGGCGAATACCCTTACCCCCAGTACACTATTGCCGAAAATGCCGGTTCCGACACGGATGAGGCAGGCGATCATAGGGCCCTTTGAATAGTAGCTCCAGTCAAGACGGCGGGACCATTCCCAATAATGTGCCTCATCCGGAGAAAGGTCGAACGGGCCGGTCATTATGTATGTAATGCGAAAAAAACTGAGCAGAAGGAGGATAAGGACGAGACCCTGTCCATACCATCGGTGTTCGACTATCTGCACAGCCCGCTGGTAGATCAGCACCGCGGTATGCGCAATAGCAGTGCCGATAAGAGCCCCGACAAGCACGTCAGCGGGATAATGAACGCCCACGGATACCCGGGACAGACCTATCGCTGCGGCTAAAGCAGCAAACACAGCATATGCCTTTTTTTTCATCATCATCCATATAGTCATGGCAAAGGCGAAGGCATTAGCCGCATGGTTCGAGGGCATGGCATAGGACCTTCCGCAGCCCACTAGGAGATGGACATTGCTGAAGGTGCTGCACGGTCGCGGCCGCAGGAACACCTCTTTCAGCGCATGGCTGCTTGCGTCCGCTATCGTGATGGCAAAGAGCGCTACAAGGAGAACAGGTATCGCATCCTTTTTTACCCTCAGAATCAGGAGCAGGACAAACGGAAGGAAGACCAGCAAGGTATGAGATGTAACAAAGGGCATGAGTCTGTCAAAGAGCGCATTCTGCAGATCCCGGTTTATGAAAAAAAAGAGAGCAGCGTCGATTTCAGGAAGGCTCATGCAGAAAGGCCCTGACTTTTTCTCTCAATTCAGCAAGCTTAAAAGGCTTCTCGATGAAATTGTCAGTATCGGTCCTGGAGGCAGTACCGCTCATAAGAAGTACTCTGATCGCAGGAGATTTCTGCTTCACCCTGCTGATGATATCCTCTGCAGAGGCCTCTTCCATGTGCAGATCGGTTATCAGGAGATCATAGGGGGCGCTCTGCAGCGCAGCCTCGAGCTCCTGCCGGTTCTGGACCCCGGTGACACGGTATCCTTCTTTTGTCAGTGCTTTTTCGACTGCGTTCAGGATTAGGAGTTCGTCGTCGACGACAAGGATCTTGCGGGACATGGTATCACTACTTTACCATTTTTCCGGGCAGAGGGAAAACCACAGAAACTGTACGGATCAGACCGTCCTCAGTTCTATCAGATGACGCGAAAGAGAAATTCTACCTTTTCTCTCGAAATCTTTCAGCAGTCTACTGACGACCTCACGGGATGTTCCGAGATCATCGGCTATTCTCTGGTGGGTTGCCATGAGACGGTTGTGGTCGGCTTTTTCGACCAAATAGTCCAGCAAGCGCCTGTCCATGCGTCCGAAAGCGATCTCTTCCACGAGCGCCATAACCTCCACAAGGCGCTGGCTCAAGATATTGAATACGAAGTTCCGCATGTCTTCGTATGATGCGACCAGTCGCCTGAAATCACGGGACGTGATATACAGCATAGTACCGGACTCTGTCGAGACGGCGTTTGCAGGATAGGTAAGGCTTGAAAGGATACAGGAAGCATTCAGGATGCAGGTCTCTCCTCTCCCTATTTCATAAAGAGTAATTTCTCTGCCGGCCTCACCCGATTTAAAGACCCTAATTTCTCCGGATAGCAGAAAGGCTATCCCATTGCAGGCATCACCCTCGGTGTATACTCTCGCATTTGCCGGGAATTGCTGATGCAAGGAAACGGAAAGCAACTCTACGACAAGTTCGTCCGCTGACTTCGAGAATATCGGGAAGACCTCAAGGAATGCTGTTTTCTGCAGTGGCTCCATGTTCTCCTCTTGCTCCATATTACCGCGTTATTTATTACGAATCAAGCAGCGGGGGGAAATGGTGCCGGTGGGGAGAATCGAACTCCCACTAGGTTGCCCCAACCGGATTTTGAGTACAAATAATCATTTCTCTGTATAACTCAATAACCCCTTGAAAGTGCATGATAGTTCATAGCTTTCAGGGGGGTATCTCTTTTTTGTCATGTCAGCTGGAGTCAGCTGAAATCAGATGGAATATTCATTCGACGGGCACAAAATGGGCACAAAATTGGGAGATTATTCGAGAAAAGAAAGCAGCGGAAATTGAACTCTCCGCCCTCCCTATAAAACAAGCACTAACAAGGGCGAATGAGCAGTCAATGCGATACCTGCTCAAATAGGCCAGCATCTCTTAATCACACTTTATTTAGATTTGTCCGCTACAGCCCTATACACTGACCGTTTGCCTGAGGAGCTTTACATCACGCAATGGAGAGTTCCCAAATAAACGGCTGTATTCGCGGCTGAACTGGGATGGGCTTTCGTAGCCAACCTCAAGTGCGGCGGTTGTTGCGTCGCGCTCCTCATTCAACATCAATCTTCTGGCTTCATTAAGGCGCAGCCACTTCTGGTACTGAAGCGGGCTCATGGCAGTAAGCGTCTTAAAGTGGTGATGGAATGTTGATGTGCTCATATTGACCCTGGCTGCCAGATCATCAATGCGCAGTGGTTCGGCGAAATTATCCCTCAGCCAGTCGATGGCGCGCGCTATCCTGTTGCCCTGGCTTCCTGCTGTTGCCATATGGCGAAGGTGGGCGCAATGCTCTCCCGTGAGCATGCGGTAGAATATCTCCCTTTTTATCATCGGAGCCAGAATGGGTATGTCCTTGGGTTTATCCATCAAGTCAATGAGCCGCTGAAAGGCATTGATGAGTTCATGGGTGACTTTTCCCGTGGCCATTGCATGCCCGGACTTCTGCGCCTGGGCTTGAGGCAGGTCGCTATCAAGCAGCAACTCTGAAAGAACCCGCAGATCAAGGTCCAGCACAAACCCCAGATATGGCACCTCCGGGCTGGCCTCTACGACTTGTACGATAGTCGGCAGGTTTACAGGGGTTATCAGGTAGTGCTGGATATCGTATACGTATTCAATGTTTTCAAGTACCGCACGCTTTGCACCCTGTACCGCCAGGCATATGCATGGAGGATATATGCCGCTATGGGGCTCGGTGGGCTTGTTCTTTCTGTAAAGGTGCAGACCCTCGATACCGCATTCAGTACGGTCCTCATTTAAAGCAATCTTGGCGATGCTTTTTCTCAATGTATCTCTCGGGCCGTCCATATGGTCCATGTTCGCGTCTCCTCATCTTGATATTATCAGGCGCTTGCCTGCATTTTCAACTCAAAACTGCCTGATTCGTACTATCAGGCAATAAATAGGCAGAAATGGTCTACCTAACCTGCTGATATCAGGAGTATCATTAAATCATCGAGAAGAGAAAAACCCGGGATCATGAAGGGGTTAATGAGATCGGAAATAAAGGGGATAGAAAATGAGCGACAATGATAAGAAGGTATCAAGAAGGGCATTCATACAACAGACCGCAGCTGCTGGCGTGGGCCTCATGCTGATCAGTCCGGCCCAGCTTTTAGCAAAAGCCAATCAGTCGAAAGGACCAGTTATGAGCACGAACATCAAGTCAAAAGGATATGCAGCAACGGATACTTCAGGGAAGTTGTCTCCCTGGGAGTTTGAACGCCGTCCCGTGGGTGACAACGATATCCTGATCGAGATCAAATACGCCAGCATCTGCCATTCAGACATTCACCAGATGAAAGGCCATTGGGGTAAGCAGCAATATCCGCAGGTGCCGGGTCACGAGATTGTCGGCATCGTGACTGCTGTTGGCAGGAACGTGACAAAGTTCAAGGTCGGAGACAGGGCAGGTGTTGGCTGCATGGTGGACAGCAACCTTGAGCACGAAAGCTGCAAGAACGGTGAAGAACAGTACTGTCCAGAAACCGTATTCACTTACGGTTATCCGGAAAAAAGTTCTCCCACAGGGATATCGCAAGGCGGCTACTCGACCAATATCGTTGTGCGTGACCACTTTGCAGTTCACATACCGGACAACATAAGCTTTCAGGAAGCCGCACCGCTGCTTTGCGCCGGAATCACCACTTACTCGCCTTTAATGAAAGTTGATCTGAAAAAAGGCTTCAAGGTAGGTGTCGCAGGAATCGGCGGTCTCGGCCATATGGCCATCAAGCTTGCCGTGTCCAAGGGTGCGGAGGTCTACGGTTTTACCACTTCACCTGACAAGGTCAAGGACATCCTTGCCTTCGGCGCCAAGGAGGCTATAGTGATGGACAGTCCGGCGAAGCTTGCGCCCTACAAAGGGAAACTGGACTACATGATCTCCACGATTCCCGTGCAGTTCGATGTGGCTGCCTATGCCTCGGTGGTCAAGCCATACGGCTTTTTCACACAGGTTGGGATGCCGGAGGGATTCGAGTTGACACTGAGCAACATCGGTCTGTCCATTTCACGTGTTAACTTCAATGCGTCCTTGATCGGAGGTATGCCTGAAACACAGGAAGTGGTGACGTATTGCGCTGACAACAATGTCCTGCCGCAAATCCAGATCATCAAGGCCGAGCAGATCAACGAGGCCTGGGAAAAGGTCGTGAACAAAGAGGCCCGCTACCGATATGTGATCGATGCGGCGACATTCTAACCAGCGCACCGACAGAAGCATAAAGTGGTCGCTGTACTCAAAGGAGTAAAAAAGATGAAGACACTAATCTTGATGGTAGGCATTTCAATGCTTTTCGCAGCCGTTGTTTACGGCAATTCTGATAATGCGAAGAAAGGAGAATCGGATATGCAGACAATATATCCTGTCGAATCGCAGAAGTCCTTCAAAGGTCCCGAAGAATGGTTTACCGGTGATGTTCAGGTCAAGATGTTATTCCCGGCCAACGATACTGCCCACTTTGGAGGGGCCTATGTCACATTCCAGCCCGGCGCCAGAACGGCCTGGCATCTTCATCCGGCCGGACAACATATGATCGTGACCGCCGGTGTCGGCCTGACCGGAACGCGGGATGGAAAGATCGTTACGATCAAAACCGGTGACGCTGTCTGGTGCCCGCCCGACATCGATCACTGGCACGGGGCCACTCCCGACTCAGCCATGACCCATCTGGTCATTACCGGGGACCTTGACGGCAAGAACGTTGTCTGGAAGGAAAAGGTCACTGATGAACAATATTTAGGGAAATAAGGTAAGGGGGAAATCATGCCTCATGTTATCGTAAAGCTTTGGCCCGGTAAGTCAGAAGAGCAGAAGGCCCGGCTCGCCGAGAAGATTACCAAAGACGTGATGACCGTTCTCAATTACGGCGAGGAATCGGTTTCCGTTTCCATCGAAGAAATCACCTCTCAGGATTGGGCGGAAAAAGTCTACAAACAGGATATCCAGAACGGTCCGGGGAAACTCTACAAGAAACCGGGATACACGATGTAACTCAAACACAATGCAAGGAGATAAAGCATGAAAGGTACGGTTCTCTACGGTCCGCGCGATGTGCGTTTCGAGGAGCGCGAAGACCCGAAAATTCTCAAGCCGACTGATGCGATCATCAAGGTCTCGGCGACCTGTGTGTGCGGGTCGGATCTGTGGCCCTACCGCGGCTTTAACCCGATCACCCAGCCCACGCCCATGGGGCACGAGTACTGCGGCATTGTTGAGGAGGTCGGCAGCGACGTCAAATCGGTCAAGCCGGGCCAGTTCGTGCTCGGTTCCTTCTTTGTATCTGACAATACTTGTCCCCATTGTCAGCTAGGCTATCAGTCGTCCTGCCAAAACCGTGAATTGATCCCCGGTGCACAAGCGCCCTATCTGCGTGTCCCGCTTGCAGATGGCACGCTGGTTGCTACGCCCGATATTCCCTCGGATGCTCTCATCCCGAGCCTGCTGGCGCTCTCCGATGTCATGGGCACAGGCTGGTTCGCTGCCGACGCCGCTGAAGTAAAACCGGGCAAGACAGCCGTTGTCGTGGGTGACGGAGCCGTCGGCCTGCTCGGCGTGCTCTCAGCAAAACAGATGGGTGCTGAAAGGATCATTGCGATGAGCCGCCACGAGTCACGAACGAAGCTCGCGCGCGAGTACGGGGCAACGGATATTGTGACCGAACGCGGCGATGCGGGTGTGGCACGCATCAAGGAACTGACGAATGGGATAGGCGTCGATTCGGTGCTGGAGTGCGTCGGTACCCAGGAGTCGATGATGCAGGCGATCCGTTCCACCCGTCCCGGCGGCTATATCGGTTATGTCGGCGTACCCCATGGCGTCGAGCTCAACGGCCAGCAGCTTTTCTTCGCTCACGTTCATCTCCACGGCGGTCCTGCGCCGGTGCGGCGCTATCTGCCTGATTTGATCAAGCTTGTCTGGAATGGAAAGATCGCCCCCGGTAAGGTATTCGATCAGACCCTGCCTTTAGACCAGGTCGCGGAAGGCTACCGAGCCATGGACGAGCGGCGAGCGATCAAGACACTGCTGAAGCCGTAAGCAAGGCGGAGCGGCAGAAAGAAAGATATAATTTCTATAAAGGGAAGAAATCAAGAAAGGAGCTAACATGAAAAGGATACATATCATTACGTTTGCACTCGGCATGAGCCTCATTGGCGCGCTGCTCAGCGCTACGCCCGGCGCGGTCGCCAGCGAGAACAAGTGGCCCGGAACAAAGGTAGGCGAACCCGCACCGAAGGTCAAAGGAGTACCCGCCGAACTTGAGAGGAACCTCGCGAACTTCGACGACCTCGACTTCCGCGTGTACACCGATCAACAGTGGCAGGACCTCCATAAGAGCCACACCAAGGACGTGGTCGTGCACTGGCCCGACGGCCATACGACAAAAGGCATCGAGAAGCACATTGAGGACCTGAAGGTCATGTTCACATTTGCGCCCGACAACCGCATCCTGGAGCACCCGGTCCGGTTCGGCACTGCGGACGGCGAGTGGACTGCGGTGACCGGCTGGATTGAGGGTACGTTCACAAAGCCGATGGCTCTTCCCGACGGGAAGGCCATCCCGCCGACCGGAAAGGCCTACCGAATCCCGATGGCTACGATAGGCCATTGGAATAAGGACGGCATCATGTTTGAGGAGTACCTGTTCTGGGACAACGGTGAGTTCATGAAACAGATAGGGCTCGCGCAGTAAACAAACGAGGTGGCTCCACCGCAATGGATGATTCAGGACAAGCCCACCCGAACTGCGAGGTGGGCTTGTCCTATCAATGGAAGTCATAAATCCCGCGCCCAGCAATCCCAAGGCTCCCTGCGGATAGGGTCCTCCTCATTAAGCAGCATGTTGATCGAGAACATCATCAAAATAATGTTGCCAGCATCCGTGTAAGCCAAGAATACTGACAGGGTGCCACGTCAACATAGTGCCGAACCCGGGAACCACGAAGCTTTCGCGTCTGGAAGAAAACATCGGTGCGGTCAATGTCGAACTGACCGCCGCTGATCTACGCGAGATCGAGAACATTGCTTCGAAAATTACGATTCAGGGAGACCGCTACCCCGAAGCCCTTCCGAAAAGGACGGGGATATAAAAGGAGATTTCCAAATGAACAAAAAGATACTGATACTGTCCGCAAGCCCGCGCAAAGGCGGCAACTCCGACCTGCTGTGCGATCAGTTTCTGATAGGAGCAAAAGGGGTTGGCCATCAAGCAGAGAAGATATTTCTGAAGGACTTGAAGATCAACTATTGTACCGGATGCGGCACCTGCTTCAAGACAAAAAGGTGTGTCCAGAAAGACGACATGGCGGAGATACTGGATAAAATGATCGCTGCCGACGTGATAGTCATGGCGACCCCTGTGTATTTTTACACCATGAACGGGCAGATGAAGACTCTCATCGACAGGACGTGTCCGCGATATGCAGAGATCAGCGATAAGGAGATGTACTTTATAGCAGCTGCCGCTGACACGAACAAGAAGGCGATGGAACGGACAATCGAGGGATTCAGGGGATTTACCTCATGCCTGACCGGTGCCAAGGAAAAGGGAGTCATCTACGGAACTGGCGCCTGGAACATGGGTGAGATCAAGGGCAGCAAGGCCATGACCCAGGCATATGAGATGGGATCAAAGGTATAGGGATGCGACACATTGAAGCTCATAGCATTTATTGTGGTTGCCATTATGTGCCTGAGTGGTAATCTCAGAGCAGAAGAGCTGAAGCAAGCTCATAATATGGAGGATACTATGAAAATTGAAGTCAAGAAAACGGAACACAGGCCTCAGCCAAAGGCCCTGCTGACTGGTTTACCGGTACGGTAAGGATTGATCCTTTGTTCGATCCGCCCGCTCCAGCGCGCGCCTTCGGTGCGTATGTCACCTTCGAGCCCGGAGCACTCACGGCCTGGCACTCTCACCCCCTAGGGCAAACCCTGATCGTAAAGGCGGGAGCCGGTCTGGTGCAGAGCTGGGATAGACCGACAGAGGAGATCAAGCCTGGTGATGTGGTCTGGATTCCAGCAGGGGTGAAGCACTGGCACGGGGCATCACCTACGACCTCCATGACGCATATAGCCACACAGGAGAAACTCGATGGCAAGGCCGCAGACTGGATGGAGCATGTCAGCGACGAGCAGTACGGCCGCAAAGGCAGTGACGAATAGCAAGGAGTTCATGCTGGAGGAGGCAGAAATCGGACTCGATTCGAGGACGCAATATCAAGGGTTCCGAGGATTATCGCTCGTGGTTCGGACAAGGCATAACCCATTGAAAAGTATGGTGCCGGTGGGGGGAATCGAACCCCCACTGGGTTGCCCCAACCGGATTTTGAGTCCGGCGCGTCTGCCAGTTCCACCACACCGGCACAGTGTGATATATACGCGGAATAGTAGTATACAAAATTCTGTTCACCGTGGACTACGGTGCTTAGTACTTCTCCTGCCCGCGCAGGTTTCTTAATCCTTCTTTATCTTCCCATGCTGAGCGCCTGGCCGAGTGCAGGGATAAAGTCCCGCTTACGTGACATGACGCGCGGAAGAATACAGGTATCATCCTCGACCTTCACCTTGAAGGCCTTCTCGACGATCCATGTCTCCCCTTTCAAGAGAACTCGTTCATGGGAGGAGCTGACGGGGTTTGTCACGAGCAACGCCGTAAGATCGTAGCCGTTTGCCAGGCGAAGCCGTTCAAGTTCTGCCAGCAGGTCTCCTTCCCGAAGGTCGATTTCCTTGCAGTCGAGCACCATCATCTGGCTTATGCCGAGTTTCCGCCCCCCGATCTGAAATTCCTTGAAGTCCGCAGCAATGAGTTCGCCTGGCGTCTTGTGCTCCAGGTTGATGCTCGCGTGAAGTAGCTCCTTTCCGTATGCTTTCCAGTCCACGCCGGCGATCTCGGCAAGGCGCTGTGCAATTTGACGGTCACGCTCCGTCGTGGTCGAAAGTGAAAGGAGCAGCGTATCAGACAGGATGCCCGAGAGCAATATGCCGGCGATCTCCCTGGGGATTTCGACCTGGTGCAGGAGCATGATACCGGAAATGACCGTACAGGTGCTCCCTACCGGGTCGTTGTAAACGTAGATAGGCGCAACCGTTGAAATATCGCCCACGCGGTGGTGGTCGATGATCTCAAGAATTTCCGCCTCTTCGATGTTGTCCACGGCCTGAGAGATCTCGTTGTGGTCGACGAGAATCGCACGCTTGCGCACGGGCTTCAAAATATCCGTTCGCGTGACAAAACCGATGAGCCGCTGGTCGCTGTCAGCCACCACCGCAGAGCGGTACTCGGACTCAAGAATGCGATTCCTCAGTTCGGCTATCGATGTATACAGGCCGACGGCCGTGAGCGTGCGGCACATGATCACGCCGACCGGCTCTGACATGGTCATGAGCTGGACCGTTGCAAAGGCTGCATGGGGAGAAGAGATGATCACCGTGCCGCGCTCCTGAGCAGCAGCTATCACATCTGTGCCTATCGGCAGGGAATCCGTTACGATGAGCGCCGAGCATCCCATGCGCACGACATCGAGCTGGATGTCCTGCTGGTCGCCGGTGATCACGATGTCCCCCGGCCGTATCCGGTTCAGAATTGTACCCTTCTGCATCGCTCCCGTGATGACCCTTCCCGAAAGATATTCCGTCCGCTTGGTATTGCTGACCATCCGGCCATCGAGGGTCTTTATGAGGATGTCGAGGTGTATCGGCATGTCCGTCAGATCGGAAAATCCCACACTGTCCATGTAGTGCTTTGCGATATCTTTTAGGCCGACGATGCCGACCACTTTCCCTGCATCATCAACCACCGGGAGTGAACGCACGCCGGAGTCACGCATGAGAAGCGCAAGCGCCTGAATGGAATCCCGCAGGTTTATAGAGATCGGTTTTTTCATCTCAAGGTCCGCAACGGTGGCTGCGATGCTCTCCATCTCGTTCGGGAGCGGAACACCGAAGCGATCAAGAATGAACCGCGTCTCCTCGTTTACCTTGCCTGCGCGGACCGGCACATAGAAAAAGCGCTTGTCCGTCACATTCTTGAAGTGGGCGTAGGCGATGGCCGAGCAGACCGAGTCGGTATCCGGGTTTCGATGACCGATGACATATACGATGCGGGAAGCCTGGGCTGTCATCGTAGCATTTCTCCTCAGGCCTTCCTGTTTTTCATCCTTATAAAATTGGCGACCGACCGGTCATAGGTGCGCTCAAATTCCGCAGTGAAAAAGCATGCCGGCAGTTCATCATTCTTGCGGTGGTAATGCAGGCATTCGCAGCATTGATATTTTCGGGAGCAGGGTTCATAGGTACAGGTGCAGCGCGTCCTGTTCTTTTCTGGTATGCATTCCATGTATGCCTCCTGAGCGCGTGGTGTTGTTACCATGATAGCATCTTTACTTGCCGATACAGAAGCTGCTGAATATGACATTAAGAATATCATCACTCGTTACGGCGCCGGTGATCTCTCCGATTCTGTCGAGAGCGCTCCGCATTTCGATCACCATGAGTTCGAGGGGCTCACCCCGTGACAGGAGGGCGACGGCATGTTCCAATGAGACTGCTGCCCGGTCAAGGGCTGACTTATGGCGCATGTTCGTTACAACGACGCCATGGCGTTCTCCTTCCCATCCGCCGAGATGCGACGCGAAGATGTGGCGTTTGAGCTCCTCGACGCCCTGACCGCTGACAACAGAAAGATGCAGGTGCGGCAATCCTCCCGCCGTAATCGGATCTAACGAGATCTTCTGCGGGAGGTCTGCCTTGCTGATGACCGCAACAGCACGCTTACCACTGAGTATCGTCATAAGGTCATGGTCCTCATGTCCGAGTGGTTCGCTGCCATCGAAGAGGGCTACAACGAAGTCTGCATCTTCTATTGCCTGCAGGCTTCTTCTGATGCCTTCCTGTTCAATGAGCTCGTGCGAGTTCCTGATACCCGCCGTGTCGGTGATCCTTACCGGCAGACCGTTGATGTTCAGGTAATCCTCGATCAGATCGCGCGTTGTACCGGGGAGGGCAGTTACGATGGCACGGTCTTTCTGCAGCAGGACATTCAGCAGTGATGATTTGCCGACATTCGGTCTGCCGACGATCGCGACGGATAGCCCTTCCCGAAAGAAACGGGCATCATGAAAGGTTTCCGCGAGCTTCTTGATCTGTGCGATGGTCGCGGTAAGACGGTCCAGAATATCTTCTTTCGAAGCATGTTCTATCTCTTCTTCGGGAAAATCAATATACGCCTCGACTAACGCGCTGATCTCTATCAACCGTGCGCGGATCTCCGAAAGCTTCTTCGTCAGGTCTCCCCGCAGCTGTTCGGCGGCGATTCTCAATCCCTCTTCGGTCTTCGCATTGATGATATCAAGAACCGCCTCTGCCTGATCGAGATTCAGCCTTCCGTTCAGAAATGCCCTTTTGGTGAACTCACCCGGCTCTGCAAGCCGCGCGCCTTGTCGGATCACGAGTTCCAGTACGTTCCTGACCGCTAGCATACCGCCATGACAGCTTATCTCGACGACGTCCTCCCGTGTATAGGTGTTCGGCGCCCTCATAAACGTTACCAGAGCTTCATCCACCGTCTTTCCATCGGCCGGATCTGTGATCCTGCCGTAGACCATCCGGTGCGACGGCAACGCCGAAGCCAATGTCCCATTTCGGGCGCGGAACATGCTGTCTGCTATGGTCGTGGCTGCCGGCCCGGACATTCGTACGATGCCGATCCCCCCTGGGCCGATTGGCGTTGAGATGGCTGCAATGGTATCGTCGCCAAGGTTCATAGGACGATGTTGTTTACCCATAACGCTGAACCCATAATCTCATTATATAAAAGAGGGAGCAAGTCTGCAGACCAAGAACGGGGAACTATGAACGGCGAGTTACCCTGCCTGTTCTTTTGCGAGGTTTCTGTTGACGAATATCTGCTGGATGATTCCCAGAATGTTGCTCACGAGCCAGTAAAGTACCAGGCCTGACGCAAAGTTCAAGAACATGAAGGTGAAGATGACCGGCATCATCAGCATCATCCTTGCCTGCTTCGGATCCATGCTGGAGGGGGTCATTTTCTGCTGTATCAGCATGGTCAGTCCCATGAGGATGGGGAGCGGCCCCAGGGCGAATCCTCCGATGAGGGGCAGTGAAGCAGGAATGTGGCCGAACAGCGTGTCGGGAGCCGAGAGGTCGGTGATCCAGAGCATGAATGGAGCGCCCCGCAGCTCTATCGAAATGAGCAGCACCTTGTAGAGGGCGAAGAATACCGGAATTTGCAGCAGCATCGGCAGGCACCCTCCGAGAGGACTCACCTTATGCTTCTTATAGAGCTCCATCATCTCCTTCTGCATCTTCTGGGCGTCTTTCTTGTACTTTTCCTTGATCTCGTTCATCTTGGGCTGGATTTCCTGGAGCTTTTTCATCGATTTCTGGCTCTTACTGATGAGTGGAATAAAGGGTATTCTAGTCGCAATCGTGATCATGATGATCGACCAGCCATAGTTACCGAGGAAGTTATTGAAGAATTTGAGCACCCAGAAGAGAGGGCGGGCAATGATCGAGAAGAAGCCGTAGTCTATGATATGCTCTAGCCCGAGCTGCAGAGCCGCAAGCCGGTCATGCTCCTTCGGTCCGGCATACAGATGGAATACCTGCCTGCCCTCTTTTGCCTTAAACGCAATGATTGGCGAATCCTGCACGAGGAGCGCCCGAGCTTCTTCAACGGGTGATCCCGGCACCAGCGCCGAGAAGAAATATTTATCCTCCTGTGCGATCCATTTCACGTTCTCGCGGAAGGATTTCGGCTCCTTCAGATCGGATGCCTTCAGCTCTGTAAGATCATTGCCGCTCAGCAGTATGGGCCCGACGTGCACCGAAGGGTCTTTTTCAAAGATTCCCAGGTCACTGCCGAGGGTTATCCAGTACTCACCGAGACCTGAGACCTCATCAACAAGATCTACCTTATAGGTGTCAGCAAAAAACGTGTAGGTCCTGCGTACGGACTTCCCATCCTTCGCATATTCAAAAACCAGCGATCCCTGCCTCTGGGTAGAGTCTAACGCAAGGTTTGCCCCCGTCACCGAAAAATTCACATTTGCAAGATCAAAGGAGCTGTCTCCGCCTATGCCTATCGGGCGAACTATTCCGGGCTTCTTAAGCAGTACGACATCCTGGCCGTTCTTATCTTTATATTGCTTGATCATCCATAACTTGATCGTGCCGCCCCGTGAGGTGAAGACCGCCCTATAAAGGCTGTTTTCGACCGTAATCTCCCGTTCCTCTGCCGCGACGGTCTCCGCGACAGGTCTCGCCGGCGCAGCCGGAGGTGCTGTATCAATGGTTTTCTGCGGCACCGGTTTCTGTTCCGGGCTGTGCGGTTGCCGGGTGGAAAAGAGGAACTGATATCCCACAATAACGAGAAAGGAAAGTACGACAGCTATGACCGTTCTCTTATCCATAGGTTATTTTACCGGGTCAAACCCGCCCTCATGGAAGGGGTTGCATTTCAGAATCCTGCGAGCGGCAAGGACGGATCCCTTCAGGGCGCCATATTTGCAGATCGCTTCCCGTGCGTACTCCGAACAGCTTGGTGTGAACCTGCAGCTTGAAGGCAGCAGCGGCGACAGGGTGTATTTATAGAGCTGAATGGTTGCGAGTAACAGTTTCTTCATGGTTCAGTCCGGCTATGATCCGGCGTATGCTCTTGTCCAAGGCCAAAACCTCAGCCTCAGGGGCCGTGCTTCTGGCAACCACAACAATATCATGGCACAGCGCATGCTCTGCGAAGAGCTTCCGGAAGATTTCCCTGAGGCGGCGTTTTACCCTGTTCCGGACGACCGCATTGCCGACTCTTTTGCCTACGACAAGACCGAGCCTGCTGTGACCGAGGCGGTTTGGCAGTACGTAAAGGATAAGGTGCTGCGATGGAAATTTCCGGCCCTGCTCAAATACGGTCTTGAATTCGCTCTTTCGAGTCAGGGATTGAAGAAAGAGCCTCTTCAAACAGCCAGTCGTTTCCGTCCTTTTTTTCTTCTTCTCCTGATTACGTTACGGCCGCCGACAGTGCTCATTCTCACGAGAAAGCCGTGTGTCTTCTTCTTTTTTTTCGTGTGCGGATGAAATGTTGTATATGTGCCCATACGGTTTTACCTGAGCGAAAAGTATACCTGGATATTTTTGGGAATGTCAAGCTCAGCGGACCGGACGGGGGATATTTTCGTGGCGTTAACGTCTGCGGTGACCATGGACCGAAGCGGATATTGCGCCGGTTGTCTGCTTGATAATTTGGTCCTGAAGAAGGTATAGTAACAGATTAATTTTTGTACGGAGGTGTATCATGCTGACAGGATTGGCATATGCTATGGGCCCGAATCCGCAGGCTGGCCAGGGAGCGGGAGGCGGTCTGATCGGGTTTCTCCCCCTCATCCTTATCTTCGTGATCTTCTATTTCATGCTTATCAGACCCCAGCAGAAACGGGCGAAAGAGCACAAGGCCATGCTGGAGAATTTAAAAAAAGGGGATAAGGTGATCACATCCGGTGGTGAATACGGCGTCGTTGAGGAAGTGAAGACCAATACTGTCGTCCTGAAGATCTCCGAGAACGTCAAGGTAAAGTACGGCAAAGCATACATCGCCGCCGTAAGGACGGAAGAGGAAGAATAGCAGCCCGGCCTGCAGTTCATGCAGCGCCTGAACTAAATTGTTTTTTTTGAAATTATCGGTCTGATTGTGGAGGTTTCATGAAGAAGAGTATTTTCTGGAGATTCCTGTTTATTGGGGTGGCTGTTGCGTTAGCTATCGTTTTCTTTCTCCCCAATACTCCGCTGTTCAAGAGCATGCCGGAGTGGTGGCAGAAGAACATGCCCAGCAGGGGTATTGTGCTCGGTCTTGATCTGCAGGGAGGACTGCATCTGGTCTTCGAAGTAGAAGCGGACAAGGCGGTCGAGTCGACCGTTGAGCGCTATGCCTTCACGATCAGGGAGATGCTCCAGAAGAAGAAACTGCAGACAGAGGTGAAGAAGAACGGCCTGGATATCGAGGTGACTTCTGCAGGGCAGGATGTCCTTACCGCGCTGAAGGAAGGCTATAGCAATCTGGACATATCGACGACAGGGCAAATGATCGTCCTGCGGATGAATGACAAGGAAAAGAGCTTCATTAAGGACAACGCGGCCGATCAGGCGCTCGAGACCATCCGGAACAGGATCGACCAGTTCGGTGTTGCAGAGCCGACGATACACCGGCAGGGCACTAACGAGATTGTGGTGCAGCTTCCGGGGGTGAAAGACCCCAGGCGGGCGATCGATCTGATCGGCAAGACCGCCCTGCTTGAGTTTAAGATCGTTGACGACGAATCACCTGTTGCCGCTCAGCTGCCGTCTTCCATAGCGCCCGGAGACGAGGAAAAAATCCTTGAGCAATTCTCCGGAAAGATACCGGAAGGCGACCAGATATTGTTCGAGAAAAAGGTGAACAGGGAGACGGGTGCCGTTGTCAAGTTCCCCATTCTTCTGAAGAAGGAAACAGCGCTGACCGGCGCGCTCCTGAGCGAGGCCAAAGTAACGCTTGACACGCAGTTCAGCACGCCCCATGTCTCGATTGCGTTCAATCCCGAAGGGGCGAAGAGATTTGAGGAGATCACGGCGGCGAATGTGAAGAAACGGATGGCGATCATCCTTGATAATACGGTCTATTCCGCACCGGTGATCCAGGAGCGGATTTCCGGCGGCAATGCCCAGATCACCGGCAGTTTCAGCATGGAGGAGGCGAAGGACCTGAGCATCGTGCTGAAGGCCGGCGCACTTCCGGCACCGCTCAAGATGCTCCAGAACGTTACCGTCGGCCCGTCGCTCGGCAGCGACTCCATCGAGGCGGGAAAGATAGCCGGCATTGCCGGCACGATAGCGGTCGCTCTCTTCATGATCCTCTATTACCGGCTGTCCGGTATCATTGCCGACTTCGCCCTGCTGCTGAACATCATACTGCTCTTCGGGGCTATGGCGTCCTTGAATGCAACCCTGACGCTTCCCGGTATCGCCGGTGTCATTCTGGCGATCGGTATGGCCGTCGACTCGAATGTGCTCATGTTCGAACGAATGCGCGACGAACTGCGGGCGGGAAAAACACCGCGCTCAGCGGTAGATTCCGGTTACAAAAAGGCGTTCTGGACCATCTTTGATTCGCATGTTACCACCTTGATTACGGCAGCCGTGCTGTTTCAGTTCGGCACCGGGCCGATCAAGGGCTTCGCCGTCACGCTGAGTCTCGGTGTTATGATCAACCTGTATACAGCGCTCATCGGGACGAAATCGGTCTTTGACCTCATCAACTCCCGTCGCGAAGTCAAGAAGCTGAGCATTTAGGAGGCGCCATGATAGAGATTATCAAGAACACAAAAATAGACTTTCTCGGCAAACGGAACATAGCCTTTGTTATCTCGGGTATTATTTCGCTTGTCGGCATCTTTGCGATCGTCCAGATCGCGACGGGCAAGGCTAATCTCGGCATTGACTTTGCCGGCGGGACAGCGGTCCAGCTCAAGTTCGAAAAGCCGGTCAAGGTCCATGATATCCGGAAGGCGCTTGAGGACGGAGGTGTGAAGGACTTTGACCTGCAGGAGCTTACCGGTTCAAATAAGATCCTGATCAGGGCAAAGAACATCGAGATCCAGCTCGGCAAAATATCAGAGCAGATAACAGCGGCGATCAGCCAGAAACTCCCCGACAACCGGTTCGTTGTTGACTCGACTACGGAGATCGGCCCCAAGGTAGGCGGGAAGCTGCGCGCAGACGCCGGCATGGCCATTGTCGTGGCGACGATCGGCATCCTTATTTATATCGCCATCCGGTTCAAGCTCAACTTTGCCGTAGGGGCCACGGTTGCAACCTTTCATGATGTCCTCGCCGTGCTCTGTGTTTTCTTCCTGCTCGGCAAGGAGATCAACCTTATCCTCGTTACGGCGCTCCTGACCATTGCAGGATATTCCCTCACGGACACGGTCGTTGTCTTTGACAGGATCAGGGAGAATCTGCGCAGCAGGCTCAAGGACTCGGTAGAGAGCGTGATGAACCTGAGCATTAATGAGGTGCTTTCCCGGACCATAGTTACGTCTCTTACCGTCCTGCTCACATCGATCGCGCTCTTCTTTTTTGGCGGCGAGGTCATTCATGACTTTGCCCTTGCCATGATCCTCGGCGTTGTGGTCGGCACCTACTCATCGGTCTTTGTTGCGAGTCCGATTGTACTTCTCTGGGGAGGCAACAGACCCCTGAGGAAAAAATAGTGTCCGGGGTTGCTGCGCGCTGCCGGATTCTGCAAATGTACCCTCCCATCACGGATACGGGGTGTCGCCTCCTGACGTTGCGTTCATGTACCCGCGCTGGCTTGTAAACAGGACCAACACAGAATATCTCGCATATCTGTCACGAACTGCGTCCATATCCAGGGTCTTCGCCCAGATCCTGATCAACCGCGGCATCCGGACAGCTGACGCTGTCCGAGATTTTCTGTATCCGAGCCGTACGGGGCTCTCAGACCCCTTTGAGCTGCCGGGCATGACAGAAGCGATCAAACGGATACATGTTGCACAGCAGCGGGGGGAGAAGGTTCTCGTACACGGCGATTATGACGCTGACGGCCTCACGGCGACGTCAATCGCGGTAAGTGCACTCAGGAAGGCCGGTCTGGATGTCCGATACTTTATCCCGCACCGTATGCTCCACGGATACGGGTTCCATGCAGCGGGCGTTGCGGCAGCAGAAAAGGAGGGCGCTCGGCTCATCCTCACCGTTGATTGCGGCATCAGCTCCTTCGAGGCCGTGGAGCGTGCACGAGAGCGGGGCATCGATGTGATCATTACGGATCATCATGAACCGGTCATTAACGGGCAAGGGGACGGGGGCAAGGGGCAGAGGGAAGAAGCTCCGCAGGATTTCATGGTCCCGAAGGCTGTTGCCGTGATCAACCCCAAACTGTCACCTCACCTTTCACACCTTACGGTCCTCTGCGGCGCAGGACTTGCCTTCAAGCTTGCACAGGCCATGGCTGCAGACAAGGACCTCGGGTTCTCGCCTGATGACCTTTTCCCCCTGCTCGATCTTGCTGCGCTAGGCACGGTAGCGGACGTTGTACCCCTCGTGGGCGACAACAGAATCATGGTACGAGATGCGCTGCCCTATATCCAAAGCGGGAACCGCCGCGGGCTGCAGGCACTGAAGCAGACTGCCGGGCTTGATGGCAGGAGGATGAAGGCAGGGCTCTTGTCCTATACCCTGGTGCCGCGGATAAACGCGGCGGGAAGGATCGCCGCGGCGCATGACGTGGTGCGTCTTCTTCTTGCAGAAGAGGAGAATGAAGCAGACGAGCTGGCCGCATGGCTCGAACAGCTGAACGGGGAACGGCAGCGTATCGAAGAAAACGTGTATCAGGGTGCCATCGAGCAGATGCAGCGATCTGATGCTGATGGCGTTATCATGCTCGCACAGGAGGCATGGCATCAAGGCGTGCTCGGCATCGTAGCCGCGAAGATGGTCGAGGCGTATCATCGTCCTGCGTTCATATTCGCGATAGAGGGCGGGATTGCCAAAGGATCTGCGCGCAGCATACCCGCATTCGATATCTGCAGGGGGCTTGAACAGTGCAGGGACCTTCTCCTGTCGTTTGGCGGGCACAAGCAGGCTGCCGGTTTGAAGCTCCGGACCGCAGACCTGCCTGCCTTTGAGCGGCGGATGACGGATATTTTCCGGCGTGACACCGCCGATGCGGACAGGGAACTTCCGATCGAGATCCACGCCGCCGTAACGCTTGCCGACGTGACTACCGCTCTCATGAAGGAGCTGGAAATGCTCGAACCTTTCGGACACGGCAACCCGGAGCCGCTCCTCGGAGCGAAAAACCTCGAAGTGATCGGACCGAAGGTGGTGGGGAGCAGACATCTGAAATTGAAAATGAAGCATGGTCCGCTCTCCCTGAACGCAATAGGTTTTGATATGGGCTGTCTGATCGATGATCTTGTCCCGACCGTACCCTATGACGCAGCTTTTTCGCCGGCATATAATGAGTGGAATGGCAACAGATATCTCCAGCTGGTGCTCAAGGGACTCCGCCCCTCGGCATAGGTCGTGAAATGATCGAAGAGAAGGTGCAGCACGTTTCCCTGCGTTTTTCAGCGCTTACTGTTCAGCGCTCACGTTTTCACAGTATAATAAAGTATGCCGAAAATCCCTTCCCTTTCGCTTACCGGCCTGCTCGATAAGGTCCGTTCGTACAGCCCTGATGCAGACCTCATCTCAATGCAGCGTGCATATCATTTTTCCCGCGAAGCACATTGCAGCCAGAAGAGGAGCGAAGGATCTCCGTATATCCACCACCCCCTCGCCGTTGCCTATATCCTCGCTGATATGAGAATGGATACGCTTTCCATCGCATCGGGACTGCTTCATGACACCGTAGAAGATGCAGAAGTCTCACAAGAGGACATCAGAACTATCTTCGGCAAGGAGATCGCCTTTATCGTGAAGGGGCTTACCAAGCTCGCGAAGGTGGAATTCCGTACGAAGCAGGAGGCACAGGCTGAGAACTTCCGCAAGATGCTCCTCGCCATGTCCGAGGACATCCGGGTCATGCTGATAAAATTCGCTGACCGGCTCCATAACATGCGGACTCTCGGATTCCTGCCCGAGAACAAACAGCAGCGCATCGCCGCTGAAACACTGGAGATCTATGCGCCGATCGCAAACCGGCTGGGCATCGGATGGCTCAAGACGGAACTGGAGGATCTGAGCTTCAAATATCTCATGCCGCAGCTTTATGAGGAACTGGAACGGAAAGTCGCCAAGCGCCGCGAGGAGCAGGAAGGCTATATTACCGAGGTCAGGGAATTGGTTGAGAAGAAGCTGCGGGAGGAAGGGCTTCCGGGCAGGGTAACGGGCAGGGTCAAGCATTTCTACGGCATCTACCAGAAAATGCAGAAACAGCGGATCACCTTTGACCAGATTCATGACGTCATCGGCATAAGGATCATAACGGACAACAAGGCGAACTGTTATGCAATTCTCGGTGTTATCCACTCCCTCTGGACACCCATACCGGGAAGATTCAAGGATTATATCGGCGTTCCCAAATCCAATATGTACCAGTCGCTGCATACGACCGTCATCGGCCCCAAAGGCGAGCGGGTCGAGTTCCAGATCCGTACAGAAGAGATGCACCGCCTTGCCGAAGAAGGAATCGCTTCTCACTGGAAATACAAGGAGAAGGGCGCGATCGATGACCGGAGCAGCAAGTATATCTCCTGGCTCCGCGATCTGGTGCAGGTGCAGAAAGAAGTTCCGAACGCCGTCGATTTTCTTGAGGCGGTCAAAGGCGAGGTGGTCCCCGAGGTCGTCTATGTTTTTACGCCGAAAGGTGAGGTCAAGGAGATGCCGCTCGGCTCCACGCCGGTGGATTTTGCTTACGGCATCCACACGCAGATCGGCCATCGGTGCGTTGGCGCGCGGATCAACGGCAAGATCGTCCCCCTCCGCTACAAATTGCGTAACGGCGATACGGTGGAGATCATCACGTCTTCCTCACATGGACCGAGCAGGGATTGGCTTAAGTTCGTTGTTACCCAGCGTGCGAAATCAAGGATAAAACAGTGGATCAAGGCAGAGGAGAATGCACGGTCCGTGGAGCTCGGCATCAAGCTTCTCGAGAATGAATTCAGGAAGCATGGCATGAGCAATACGCTCATGAAGTCCGATGAAATCCTTGCCGTTGCCAAGGCGCTCGGCGTCGGTACGCTCGAGGAACTCTTTGTCTCTGTAGGATTCGGCAAGATCACGCCGCATCAAGTGATCAACAGACTCAAACCGGAGAAGGAGGCAGCCGAGGAAGAGACGGTCAAAATACGGAAATCGGCAAGGGAGCATAAAGGCATAAGCATCAAGGGCGTCGACAATATCCTGTATCACACCGGCAAGTGCTGTTTTCCCATCCCGGGAGATGATCTCGTCGGTTTTGTTACCATCGGCAAAGGCGTGACTATCCACCGAAAGGATTGTTCGAACCTTGACCGGCTGGCCTCTGGGGATGCGCGGCTGGTCGATGTGGAGTGGCAGCCTGCTCCAGATCAGACCGCCAGCACCAAAATGTTCGTCGAGACCATTGATAAACCTGGCATCCTGGCGAACCTCAGCGCGCTCGTTTCTTCGTTCAACATCAATATCGCCCATCTCGAAGCAACGTCGACGCAGGACAAAAAGGGTCATATCACGCTTATCATCGAGGTAAAGGACCTCAGCCAGCTCAAGCTGCTCATGCATAAGATCAGCCAGATGGAGGGCGTGCTCAGGATACGCCGCTAGGGATCAGCCTTTGCGAAATTGACCGCACTGTGATATATAATGTAGCCAGTATCTTTATTGAAGGAGACGTGACCCTATGAAGCGTTCACTTATCATCGGAATATGTACCCTCCTGCTCATTCCCTTAAGGGTCTGGGCCTTTGGCGGATGCGAAGAGGACTGTACGAAATGCCACACCCTCAGCGCCGCAGAAGCGCAGAAGATCCTCGACAAGCTCGGCGCGCCTGGAGCAAAAGCCTCCGATATCAAAATGAGTCCTGTGAGGGGGCTCTGGGAGGTCGTGGTAGAGGAGAAAGGGCAACGGGGCATCATGTATGTCGGTTTTTCCAAGCGTCATGTCGTATCGGGCCCTATTTTTGACGTTGATGCAGGACTGAATAAGACGCAGGAATCGTTCGAACAATTAGGCGAACTGCCGGCCCAGTATGTGGATGTCACAAAGATCCCTCTTGCGCCGGCTTTGGTGCTCGGGGAAAAGGATGCGCGATACAAGGTGGCGGTCTTCACTGACCCGGATTGCCCCTTCTGCGCAAAGGCGCACGAGGAGATGAAGAAGGTCGTAGCCGAACGGAAAGACATCGCCTTCTTTCTGAAGCTCATGCCGCTGACCTTTCACCCCGATGCGTTCTGGAAATCCCAGAGCATTCTCTGCAAGAGTTCGCTCCAGTGGCTGGAGGACAACTTTGCGAAAAAGGATATACCGAAGCCTGACTGCAACAATAAAGCGGAGATAGAGGAGAACATCAAGGTTGCAAAGGATCTTGGCATAACCGGGACGCCGACCATGGTGCTTCCGGACGGCCTTCTCGTCAGGGGGTTGAAAGACGCTAAGACGCTCATAGAGCTTGTGACCAATCCTCCCAAGAAAGGAGAAACGCCATGAGGACTGCGCTTGCACTGATCCTTGCTGTTGCCTTCCTGATCATGGTCCCCTCATGGTCTCCCGCAGCAGTAAAGGTGACCCTGAAGAACGGACGATCGTTCATTGCAGACTTTTGCAGAGAGGTGACAGGGAAGATGCTCTGTGATCTGCAGGGTGGTACCCTGGAGATCCCGCGGCGTGATATCGCTGATATCAGGGAATTGAGCACACAGAGAATAAGCCCGGGTGAGGAGACTGCACCAGAGTCAGATGCAGCTGCTGAAGAGAAGAAGGCCTCTGCGAGTCCTGAGGACGAGAAGAAGGAACTATCTGCACAGACCGGAGAGAGCAGACTCATGACAGGTCTCACACCTGAACAGGCAAAACAGCTTGATATGATTAATGAGAAGAAGGCTGCCATGCGGGCTGAACGCGAAAGTTTGGTTACTGAACGCGAACAGCTGTATGCGGATGTTAAGAACGCGGGCGTTATGAAGAATCAGGAGCAGATCGATGAGATAAAGAAACGCATTGCTGCCCTTGGAGTAAGAATAGAAGGCTTTAACGAAGCTGTAAGAAAGCTGAATGCAGAAGAAGAGAGCATCTTGAAACGCTGATCACCGTACGGTCCAAATGTCGCGAGAGGTCTTCTGAATGCTCCGCGCTCCCTGGCGCCGCATGTTGCCGCATCAATAAGTATGTAATGACTTTCCTATAGTATGTAATTTCTTACCCAATGTATCCTGTCCCATAGTTCTGGCACAAGTGATAAGAAATATATTTTATTTTAAAAGCAGGCAGTTAGCCCGTCTCTTGTCAGTAATGATCATTGGTCTCGATTTTGCTAAGGCTACAAACGTGAAATCCATAGATGATAATGCACGAAGAACGGGAAGGGAGTATGCCATGTTGTCTCCGAAATTACTTCTCACCATTGCCGGACTGCTTTTCTTTGTTTTCTGTCTGATGATGCTGCCTGTTGCGGATGTCGAATCGGCAACCATGACCGACTATTGCATGACCCCTCCGTTCATTGTTGGCGGTGTCATGCCGAACCTCTTATTGCTCCTCGATAATTCCGCCAGCATGTATGATTTGGCTTATGTGGACAATGGGTCATCCACGCGCCAAGGGACTTACTGCTACGACCAGACCTATGCCAGTGCGACGACGTATGCAGGCTATTTCGACAGTGCCAAGGTATACGAGTATGACTTGAGTAACAATTATTTTTATGAGATCGCGACAGTGCCGAGCTGTGCCTCATCTTCCTGCAGGGGCATTGCCGGCCAGTTATTTATAGATATCCTTTCCGGTCCTCCCATCACCCTTACGCAGTTTGTGGCAAAGGGAAATTATCTGAACTGGCTCACGAGTTCGAAGTTTGATGTTGAGAAGCAGATATTGACCGGCGGCAAATATGAGCCTGTGAACCACATACTTCAGTCGGAAACAAGGGGATGTATCGGGCGCAAGTTCATAAAGGAAGCGCTCAGGGCCGATTATATCGAAGGTGGCACGAATACCTCCCTGGGTATTACTATGGGCGTCGAGGGGCCGCGTCAGCCCGAGAACCCGGCTGCGCCGTCACCGGGCGGACAGACCTATCTCAAGCTCTATTTCGGCGATTACAATCAGGGACTCTGTCAGGCTGCGATCAATGCCTATCAGGATCCTGCATCGAGCAACGCCGACATCAAGAAAGCGGTGGACGACTGTCTTTCCGCAACAAGTGTTGCGTCAGCTTATTGTCAGCAAAACGTGGCAAAATCCTGCACCAGAAATAGTGATTGTATTATTGCGGGGACGGGAGTATGCACCTCGAAAATATGCACGGCAGGCGACCCTGAAAAGGTTGCTGCTGCGACAGCCTGCAAGAAAGATGCAGACTGTGACAACGACGAAGGACCGTGTATCACCCCTGGCGCCACGACCTCGTCGAAGATGCAGGCCACTTTCAACCAGACAATCCAGGCATGCTGGGCATTAAAAAAGGGTACAGCGCTGGGCATTGATGAGAAGAACACGGTAATCAACCAATGTACGGATATCTATGACGAACTCTTCACCTGCAACGGCGGGACCAATGACGGAAGGCTCTGCACCAGTGCTGCTGACTGTCCGGGCGGCAGTTGCATTAACGGACCGGCAGCGGTCAGGCCTGGTATCCCTGCGTATCTCTGCAGCATTGCCTATACGGGTATCTGCTATGTGGGCCCGTCCCCGGGAGGTACCTGGACCGGCTGCATTGGCAGCGACTGCGGCGATGCCTGCATTCTTACACAGCACAAGAAGTTCTGCGGCGACATTACGGTGCCGCCGGTCGCCGATCCGACGGACCTTCCGTCGGACACGTCTCAGTTCGACAACCTGCCGGCGATCATCAGCGACATTGGAATTGAATCACAGTTGGGGCAGCCCTTCGGAACGCTCACGGTAAAGATCAAGGATCTCTCGGCATCGCCGACGCAGCCTTCAGGCCTGGTACAGCAGTTTTCCGGCCTCATACGTCTGGGGGCGATGAGCTTTGATTTTAACGGCACTCCGAGCGAGTGCGACCGGAAGGTCTGTTCCAACGACTTTTTGACCACCTGCACCAGCGATGCCAGCTGCACCGGGGGCGGCCTCTGCATTACGCCGGTGCCATGCCCCAAGATCTGCTCAACTGATGCCAATATGACCTGCGCTACGAACCTGGACTGCCCAAGCCCTTCATTTGCGTCGTGCAATGCGACGACAGCAGGGACAAGCAATTTTGACGGCGCCAAGATCATAAGCTATATCGGCGATCCCGCAGGGGACCACACGTCCGCTTCCGGTCTCGTACGGGCCATTGACGACCTCAAGGGGAAGAACTGGACCCCCTTTGCAGAGGCGTATTACAATGCCATCGGCTACTATGCCCGCACCGATGCCTATGGCGACCCCTCGGTCCCGGGCACCAGCAGGACAGACCTCAGGATCAACAGCAGCGACTTTGCGGGCAACAAGAACCCCTCTCAGTTCAGATGTCAGGACAACAATATCCTCCTGATATCGGACGGCCAGTCGACTGCAGACCAGCGGACAGCCGTGGGAAACCTTGTGTCGCTCTATAATGACGGCGACGGCCAGACCGGCCAGACCGCCACCTGCCCCCCGTATGCGGGAAGCAGGAACGTCGATGACCTTGCCTGGCTCGCAAAGAACAGGAACATCAAGACGTTTTCGACCGGCACCGCATCTACGGCTATACCGGCTACGGCCAGCGAACAGATCACGACCTATGTGGTGTACACAGGGCCTGACACCGGCCTGACCAACGAGTGCAACCCGAAGACGCTCATGAATAATACCGCAGTCAACGGCGGCACCACACTTTACAATCCCAGGAATCCTGCTGACCTTCAGAGAGACCTCCGCGATGCGCTTATTAAGATCTCGGCAAAGACCGCCTCCGGTACTGCTGCGTCGGTGCTCGCCTCCGGCGAGGGCTCCGGTGCGAACCTCATCCAGGCGCTGTTCTATCCGAAGCGCAAATTCGGAACGGTCGACGTGACCTGGACCGGCGTGCTGCAGAATATGTGGTACTATCTCGACCCGACCCTCGGGCTGAGCAGCATCCGGGAAGACACGGACAGCGACAACGTGCTGAAGCTGGGCAGCGATTATATCATTGATTTCACTTTTTCGAAGACCACGAATGAGACCACTGCGAATCTCTTTGCTGATGCAGACGGCAATGGCACCAGAGATGCCGTGACGCCGACGGTAGCTAATGTGCCCATGGACAGCGTGAGCTACCTCTGGGAAGCGGGGCGGAAACTCCATGTGCGGGCCGCAAGTGACCGGCAGATCTATACGAACACGAATGACGATGCCACGCTCGACAATTTTATTACGACAAATGCGGCTATTGCGCCCTTCCTTAACGTGGCCGAGACCGCGAACCTCATTCAGTACATCAGGGGGGTCGATGATCTGAACGGAGACAGTGTGGTCAATAGCAGTGACGCCATAGACGGCGCTCCTGTGAGAAGCCGTACGGTGACCGTGAGCGGCACCACAGAGACATGGAAGCTGGCCGATATAGTCAATTCGACGCCAAAGATCTCATCATGGATACCGCTGAACCTGTATGATAAATCCTACCGGGACACGACTTATAGGGATTACATAAACTCGACGGTGTATACGAACCGGGGCACGGTCTTCAGCGGCGCCAACGACGGCATGCTCCATGCTTTCAGACTCGGCAAACTCGGGCTGTACAGGGACGCAAATGCAAAGGCATCCCTGGGGAAGAGCTGTTCGGTCACCACGACCAAGGCATGCCGCGACAATACAGATTGCCCGTCAGGCGAGTCCTGCCTGGCTGATCCGGATGTCGGCAAGGAAATCTGGGCCTTCATCCCGAAACATGCACTGCCGTACCTGAAATATTTCGCGGACAGGGATTACTGCCATCTCTATTATATCGATGCCACCCCCTACCTCTTCGATGCAAGCATTGCCATCGATCCTGACCTGAACGACGACGGCACGGCCGATCAGCCCGACAGCAGCTGCAACTCTACGGTCTATTCGGATTACTGGAAATGCAGGAGGTCGAAAGACAGCTGGCGCACGGTCCTCATCGGCAGCATGCGGCTGGGCGGCGCCTGCGAAAACGTCTCTACAGCCTGCACCGATTGCATCAAGACACCGGTCAGCAATTACGGATATTCCTCGTACTTTGCGATGGATGTGACCGACCCGGCGAATCCGACGCTGCTTTGGGAATATGCCGATCCGGAGCTCGGGCTCTCCACAGCAGGTCCCGGGATCATGAGGATCAATAACAAATACTGTTCTACGACCACCACGACGTCCTGCACTCTTGATGCTGATTGTCCTGCCGGGGAGACCTGCCTGAAGGATACGTTCTCCAACGGCCGCTGGTACGTCGTCCTCGGGTCAGGGCCGACCGGCTACGTAAGTCCGACAACCCATCAGTTCACCGGCATCAAGGAGCACCTGAGCAGGACCACGGCAAAGCTCGAGGTCCTTGATCTCAAGACCGGCACACCCCTGCGGACCATTGATGCAGGAGGATATGCTGCCTTTGTCGGGAATCTCATAAATTCGTCCATCGATTTCGACATGAACTATTCTGATGACGCTATGTACTTCGGCTACACCGAGAGATCTGCCCTGGGGGGCGGAGGAACTGCGCAGGGCGGCACCGCCTCTACGATCACGCTTGACCCTTCTACCGCCTCGTCCACCAATGATTTTTACAAGGGGAAATTCGTCCACCGGAATGATAATAACCATGAGACGAAACTGATCATTGCATATGATGGTGCGGCGAAGATCGCCACAATCGATTCCCCCTGGAAGGACCCTGTTCCAACATCAGCAACGCTGTACGATATTCTGGACGGATGGAATGTCGGAGGCGTGAAGCGGCTTGTGACCAGGCAGAGTCTTGATCCGAACCAATGGACTGTCTCTACGGTGATCAGCGGCATCGGCCCGGTAACTGCGGGCGTGAGCAAATTGCAGAATCTGAGAAATAAGGAATTGCGGCTCTTTTTCGGGGCCGGGAGGTATTTCTACAAAATCAACGACCTCATTGATGACGGTGACCCGACAGCAGCGAGGCGCCTCTACGGGATAAAAGAACCCTGCTTCCCCCTTACCGGGAGCAATCCTGCCAACATCGACACGTCCTGTACGCTAGCGGTCTCATCCGCTGCCCTCGGCAATGCCGCCACTGCAGCAGGTTCGACAGACCCTGACGGATGGTACATCCTCCTTGATCAGTGCGTTGATCTCAGCGGGGCTGCTATCGCCTGCTCAAATCCTGCAGCAGTCTTTCGCTCAGAGCGGATTGTGACCGACCCGCTTGCCACGGTCAACGGTGCGGTCTTTTTTACTTCGTCCAGCCCGACAGCGGACATCTGCGAATATGGCGGTGCGTCGCACATATGGGCAGTTCGCTACGACACCGGCGGCACGCTGGTTGGTACGGGAACTTTGCGCGGTACAGCGATCGTGCAGGTTTCTACGGGCGCCATCGAAGAAGTCGAACTTGCCACAGCCTTTACGGAGAAAGATCAGCGGCGGAGCGGCATGATTCAGGGTCTGCCGCCCGCAGGGGCACTGTCGCTCATAGTGCCGCCCAAGCCTATAAACAAGATATTGCATATAAAGAAACAGTAATATGGTGGCCATGATGAGAGACAGAGGCGTTACGCTGGTTGAGTTGATGGTGGTGGTCTCGGTCATCACCATCTTGATCATCGCCCTCGGCTTCAACTATGTCGGATGGATGGGAGCATACAAGATCGAGAAAGAGACAAAGGATATCTACGCTGACCTGCTCAATGTCCGCTCCATGGCAATCACCCGGGGCCAGAATTATTTTATGGATTTTCCGACGGCGACGACCTATCGTCTGATCGAGGACACGAACAACAACGCTGCCGCTGATCCTGGTGCGGGAGATGCTATACTTCCGACCTATCCGAAGACGGTTGAGCACGCCATAACCTGGAACGCGGGAGGCACCATGGTCATCAACAAGCGCGGCATCATGACTCCGGGGACAGTCTGCTTTGCCGCCCTTAATAGTGAGACCGACCCAGATTATGACTGTGTCGTGATTGCGGAGACGAGGGTGAATATGGGCAAGTTGGCGACTCAAATCTTTTCAGGAGGCCCCTGTAATGCTGCTAATTGCGTTGCGAAATAGACGGGGCGTCACTCTCGTCGAGGTGATGATCGCCCTGGTGGTGCTCCTGATCGTCTTCATGGGGCTTATGCAGGTCTCAATTGTGGCGATACAGGGCAATATGCGAAACGTTCTTCGGGATGAGGCGGTGCGGCTCACCGCTGACCGCATGAACCGACTGCGGTCTGTTGCATTTGACCATGCAGAACTTACAGCCACGCCTGGCACGAATTACCCTGTTGACAACAGGCAGGTGCGAGCGACAACGGTCGGCTTTACTGTCCGGAGGATGATCGCGGACATTGACGCAAACCATAAGCAGGTGACCTTGACAACGACCTGGGCATGGCAGGGCGAAAACTTCATCCACTCCATATCCACCGTAAGGAGACGCTCATGACAAGGTCAGAAAGAGGGTTCACCCTGGTCGAGCTTATGGTCACGATGGTGGTGTTTCTGCTCACGATCACTGCTGCGGCGAACATATTCTCCAGCCTTCTCAATCAGTTCAAGCAGCAGTCCAAGATCGCGGAGACGAACATAGAGGGTATAGTCGGGCTCCAGATGCTGCGGTCGGATATTGAGCAGGCGGGCTATGGACTCCCTTATAATTTAAATGGGATAAATTATACAGGGGAGGCTGTAAACGACGTTAAGACAGCCTATGATGATACCCAGTTTAACGACGGCACGGCTAATCCGCCGCGGGCAGTGCGCGTCGGCAATAATATCGGCTTCAATAATGCTGCTGTGACGCCTGATGCCCAGTCGGATGTGCTGGTGATCAAGGCAACGAACCTCGGGCTCAGCGCCGCTGCCACCAAGTGGGCCTATGTTTCGAACCGGGGAGCCCTGCCCAATATTATACAGCCCTGGAACAATGCAGACGGCGCAGCCATCCCCGATGAAAATCTTGAAAATGGCGACCAGGTGATTGTGTTAAATCCCATTGTAGGGGGAACGCAGCGGGTGCTGCTAACGTCGGGCGCAGCCTTTTTCACAACGTTCGATGCGAGTGCCGGAACGTTTGCATCTGCATTTCAGCCTGTGGAGAACAGCTTTGAGTCCTATCTGATCTATGGCATAAGCCCTGGTGTTGCACCGCGCATGCCGTTTAATAGGGCTGATTACTATATACGGACGCCTGCAACAATGCCGGCGCGGTGTGCGCCCAATACGGGTGTGCTCTATAAGGCACTTGTCAATCATGCGGATGGCAGTTTGAGAGAACTCCCTCTGCTGGATTGCGTTGCAGCAATGCAGGTACGCTTTGGAATGGACACGAACAATGATGGGGCTGTTGACTCGGTTGTCGACGACCCGGGGGCAGGACTGACTGCAGAGAACATACGCGATCAACTTAAGGATATCCGCGTCTATATCCTTGCCCAGGAAGGTCAGCGCGATACGTTCTATACGTCGCCGTCTCCGATTACGGCGAATGATCCTGATTTTGGCAACGTCATAACTTTTACGATACCCGCAGGAGACCCCCGGTCTAATTACCGGTGGAAGATATACACCCTGTTCATAAAACCCTATAACTTGAGGTAGCGATGCGTTACAATCATGTACATCATCCCATGAACGAAAGAGGCGTTGCCCTCGTGATGGTCCTGATGCTCTCTCTCATCGGACTTGCCATTGTCTCGGCGCTGCTCTATCTCGTTACGCAGGGCACGACCATGTCGGGCGCGATGCGATTCTACCGCTCAGCAGAAGATGCGAGCGTCGGCACTGCTGAAATCTTGACCGATTACTTTGAGAACCGGGGCGTGCTGAACATTATGGGTGCGCCCTATGCAAGCGGATGCAACTGCGGAGATCCGTTGAATCCAAATGATAACACGGACGGAAATGCAGGGAACACGAGGACCTGCCGGTGCGACAAACTCTGCAATTTCACGGCTGACTGGATGGACTCGGGTGCTGCATCCTGCGACGACAATGGCGGAGTTGCCGGGCTCCAGGTCGATCCTGACCCGAGAACTACTCCAGATATTGGCCCGATTCTATTCGGGATTGCGCCGAACCAGTATCGCGTCAATGTGAAGATTGTCGATACAGTCCAGGGCAATTCGGACGTCGGCGGCATTGCTGCGCCCGGGGAATTAGGGGGACAGGGGGTGGTGTCGAGCACCTCGGGAGTGGTGAGTCCGCCGGCTGCTCCCTATCTGTACCGTACCGAAATTCTTGCCGAGAATACAACAAATCCGCGTGAGTTTTCCCGGATGTCGGTCCTGTACGCTTACTAACCGATTTCAGATCCCCAGGTCAATGCATTCCGGGCTTGCGGAAAGGATTTCCTTTGCGGTCCCGATATCCCGGGTTATCTGCTCCCTAAGGGCTTCAGCAGTAATGAACTTCTTCTCTTCCCGTATCTTCCGCAGGAAAAAGAGCGTAATCTCTTCGCCGTAAAGGTCTTCGTTGAAACTGAAGACATGGACCTCGATGGCGAGCGACCCCGCGTCAAAGGTGGGCCGGGTGCCGATGTTGACGATGCCGTCATAGCACCGCTCCCGTGCTAGAAGCTTGACGGCATATACGCCGTTCGCAGGAATAATGCTGTGCCTCGACGCGATATTGGCTGTCGGAAATCCCAGGGCCTTACCCCTGCTGTCACCCTTGACGACGATGCCTGTGATTGCATAGGGTCTGCCCAGGAGCCGTGCTGCGTGCTCAACCTCACCGGCGCGCAGGAGCTGCCGGATCTTTGTGCTGCTGATGACCTCTCCTTTTAGGGATATCTGTTCGACCTCATGAACATTGAACCCGAACTCCTTGCCCATCTGTTTCAGCGTCTGTGTGGTCCCTTCGCGGCCCTTGCCGAAGCGGTAGTTATAGCCGACAAAGATATCTTTCGCCCCGAGCATATCACATAGCACGCCTTTGACGAAATCTCGGGGCGTCATCTCCGCAAATTGCAGACTAAACGGTATCTTGACGAGCACGTCGATGCCGAGCTTTTCGAAAATCCGTATCTTCTCCTCATAGATGCTGATAAGGGGTGGACATTTTTCCGGTGCCAGAATCTTGAGGGGGTGGGGCCGGAAGGTCACGACCATGCTTTGGCCGCCGATCTCACGAGCCCGTCTGATTACCATGCGCACCAGTTCCTGGTGACCCAGGTGGATGCCGTCAAAGTTCCCCAGAGTCAGGACACTCTTAGTGAACTGCCCGGTAATTTTGCGCAAATCAGTGATCAGTAACATTTCTTTCCAGTAGAACTGCAGGACTGATGTATAATTATAATGCTTTTTTGATATCTTTGGAGAAAAAATAAGGAAGCGGCGTGGCACCATGTTCGACAGGAAATTGAAGCTCTATCACCGTATACTGGAACATATCGCTGACGGTGTCTGTCTTATTGCGCGGAACGGAAGCATTCGGTACTGGAATCGCGGTGCTGCTGCCATTACCGGCATCCCTGCCGATGCTGTAATGTCCGGGAGCGGAGCTGAGCGGTTCCCACAGTTCGAGGATGAGGAAGGGAATGCCTTTTGTGACCAGATAGCATCCGGCATGAATTTGCGGAAACCAGGACAGAGAAATCTTTTTGTCGCTTCAGCGGGCGGGAAGATCCTTGTGGAAGCGCACATATCACCATTTTTCATTGACGGAAATTACGAGGGGGTTGTCCTTTCCTTTCGGGAGACCTCCCGTTTCAAGGGGCTCAGGCCGTTTCAGCTCAGGACGGAGAAGCTGGACCGACTCATCCCCATATGCGGCTGGTGCAAGAAGATACGCCACGATGACGATACGTGGGAGCAGCTGGAAGCGTACCTCGGGGAACAGGGGTTCGGTGATTTTACGCATTCCATGTGCCCTGTCTGTGCCGAAAAGATATTCTCCAAGCGGATCTATCTCGAAAGCTATCAGAACGTCTGCAAAGCCATCAGTACCAGCCTTTCCCTGGAAGAGGTGCTGAACCTTATCGTGACGAATGTCGTCAAGGTCATGAACATGAAAGCAAGCCTGGTGCGCCTCCTGAACAAGGAGAAGAACCAGCTCGAGATCGCTGCCTATCACGGCCTGAGCGAAAGCTATGTGAACAAGGGTCCTGTTGAGTATGATCGTTCTGTGGATGATGCCCTTGCGGGAAAACCGGTCTCTATCTATGACATTACCGAGGACAAGTCGGCAAAATACCGCAAGGAGGCTGAAAAAGAGGGTATCCGGAGCATCCTGTCCATTCCGCTCAGAGTCAAGGACGAAGTAATCGGGCTGCTCAGGATGTATACTGCCGAGCCGGTTGCTTATTCGGATGAAGATCTGAAATTCCTTGCCGCTCTTGCCGAGCAGGCCGCGATTGCTATCATGAATGCCCGGCACTTCGAACGAGTTGTCTCGCGGGAACGGGAATATCTCGATATTTTCCAGGCGGTTACCAAAACGATCAGCTCGACCCTCAATGTCCATGAGGTTTTGAACATGATCGTCAGGATGATCCCTGCCGTCATGAGGCTCAAGGCAGCAACGATCCGTCTGCTTGATAATTCGGGCAAGAAGCTGGAGCTTGTTGCAGCGCATGGGTTGACTGAACGGTATCTGAGCAGGGGGCCGGTGGACACCGAAGAAAATATCAGGGAGGCCCTGAACGAAAAGCCTGTTGCGATCTATGATGTGATGACGGACGATCGGATAGCCTACAAGAAAGAGGCAGGGGAGGAAGGGATCAAGAGTGTTTTGACGCTTCCGATTATTGCGCACGGCAGGGTTATCGGCGTACTCCGGCTTCTTACCGACATCCACAGAACCTTCAGTCAGGACGAGATCGATTTCAGCGTGGCCCTTGCTGAACAGTGCGGCATTGCCATAGAAAATGCACGCATGTACGAGAAGTTGCACGCAGCTCCCGGGAAACGCACTGCTGTGGAGGTGCCCGAGCAACAAAAAGGGCCGTGATATCCACGACCCTTTTTGACTTTTGCAGATATTCTTAGAAGAACATCTTCTGGTTGATGAGGATACCGAGTGATACCAGCAGAGCATAGATTGCAAGGGACTCGATCATGGCGAGACCGATAATCAGGGTCGTCGTGATCTTGCCCGAAGCACCCGGGTTCCTTGCAATGCCCTCGGTAGCACCTTTCAGGCCGAGGCCCTGACCGATACCGGTACCGAATGCGGCAACGCCGATAGCGATGCCGGCTGCAAGCGCAGCCATGCTGCCTCCTGATCCGCCTTCTGCCTTGGCAGCAGCCTCCTCAGCGAAGACCATGACCGGAGCAAGCAGACAGACAACGACACATGCCAGCAGTGCGAGAGAAAGAATCTTTTTCATCTGGTTCTTCCCTCCTTTCTTCAGAACTTTCATTAATGTGCCTCTTCAACGGCACCAGCGAGATACAAGGTGGCGAGCAGCGTAAAGACGAATGCCTGGATGATACTCACCAGTGTTCCGAGCGCGAGAATCGCCGTTGGAATGATCCAGGGCGAGAGAGATGCAAGTACTAGCAGGATGATATGCTTTGCGACCATATTGCCGAAAAGCCTGACTGAAAGTGTGACAGGCCTAACCAGCTGGCCAATCAGTTCTATCACGAAGATCAGGATCATGAGCGGTAATGCCGCAATCGACCGGATCGGGCCGAGAAAGTGCTTCAAATAGCCGAATCCGTGGACCCTGATACCGTAGATATGCGTCGCCAAAAAGACCGGTATCGCAAGGGCAACATTGTTGTTGATATTGCTCGTCGGCGAAAAGAAGCCGGGGATAAGCCCCATGAAGTTGCAGACCACAATATACAGGGCAATGGTTCCGATAAAGGGGAAAAAATGCTTGGCCCAGTGATGCCCGATGTTCTCCTCGCAGAGGTTCAGGATCGCTTCAACGACGGTTTCCATAAAGTTCTGAAGGCCGGTCGGCACGAGCTGAAGGGATCTCCTCACCATCAGTGCTGTCGCTATCAGGAGGAGAGATGCAAGAAAGGCATAGGATACGTAATGGGGTACTGCGTGAGGATTTATGAAAAGATCCATCAAGAGTTTTTCTTCGTGCATACGGTCTCCTTTGGAGAAAATTAGGGTAATATTACCTAAGGAAATTACGCGAAGTCAAGGTTTTGCCGCCCTGTTATAGGTCTATAAGAAATGACAATAAATGCAAAAAACTTGCATTTTCCATTTTAAAAGTGTATTAATAATTGTGATTACCAGAAAAGCTCCCGTGCGTGCTGCAGAAACAATATCATGGCAAAAGAAAAGATGAAGAAAGATCTCAGTGAAGAAGAGAAACAGAACTTGCCTCTCTATCCTATCGGTATAGTTGCGGAGCTGATTGGAACGACCGACCAGACGCTCCGACTGTATGAGAAGCATGGGCTTATTAAGCCAGCCCGGAGGAACAAGAACCGGTTCTATTCAGAAAATGATATCAAGTGGCTCCGCTGTCTGCGGGATCTCATCCATAACAAGAAAATCAGCATCGAGGGCATCAAGAAGCTGCTGGATTACGCTCCCTGCTGGGAAATCACGAACTGTCCTTCGGAACGCAAAGGGAAGTGCTCTGCCTATATCGATAAGACGAAGCCCTGCTGGGAACTTAACAGAATGATATGCAACACTGCCTCCGGACGTATCTGTGAGGACTGTATCGTCTATATCTCAAAGAAGGGCGTTCCGAAAAAATAGCGTTTCTGCCTGCTCTCCTATTTGTTGAACACCAGAGAAGATGCGCCGAACTCGGGATCAAGAGTGTATGTCTTGTCGAAATACTCGCGTGCCCCCGAAAAATCCCTGAGCTTATAGCTTGCATATGCCATCAAGTAGTAAGCTCGGGGGTCGGGGTTTTTATCGGTGTATTCCCGCAGTTCCCGGATGCATTCCGCATATTGCTGTTTCTTATAAAAAGATAGCCCCGCTGCATAGTCTGCAGCGGCAACGGATGCAGCCATGCAGCATGATGCAACGATCAGAAAGGCCTGCCATGTCTTCAGGGTTCCCCCTCAATCAAAGTTAAATTTAGAAGGATCCCTGATCTCCCAGATAGTAGGAACAGGGGTATATTGCTTGGGCTGCGTACTTTCCTTGAAATACTCCCTGACAGCGGCAGCGTCATGGGAAAGGAGCCCGGTCTTGGGGTCGATGGTCATGCTGACGACCCCTTCTGGCGGAGAAAATTCTTCAGGATCACCTGTGACGGCGCCGCTCATGAAGGATGTCCAGATAGGGGCAGCTGCCATCCCGCCCGTCTCCTGCGAGCCAAGCGTCCGGGCATTGTCAAAACCGACCCAGACAGCGGCGACAAGGTTGGTGGTATAGCCGACGAACCAGGCATCCTTATAATCGTTGGTCGTGCCGGTCTTTGCGGCAACCGGTCTGCCGAGAGCCTTTGCCCGCCACCCGGTACCATACTGCACAACATCCTCCATCATGGAGGTGATGAGAAAGGCCGTCTGAGGGCTGATCACCTGCGCAGGCTCAGGCTCATTCGTTTCAAGGATCCTGCCTTTGTTGTCCGTAACATATTTTATGGCGATCGGCCGTGATTTCATGCCACTGCTGGCAAAGACATTGTAAATAGATGCCAACTCGATCGGCGTGATGCTGAAGGACCCGAGGGCGATGCTCAGGTTCCGGGGCATATCTGCAGTCACCCCAACAGTTCGTGCAAAGCTCAGCAGGCTGTCGATGCCCATCGTATCAACAAGCCGTACGGTAACAACGTTGCGAGAATAGGTGAGCGCCTCCCGGAGACGCGTCGGTCCATAATAGACGTGATCATAGTTTTCGGGTTGCCATTCACCCTTGGGCCCGCCGGGATAGGTGACCGGCTCATCAACGATAATGCTGGCAGGCGTGAATCCGTGATCAAGGGCAGACGCATAGATGATAGGTTTAAAGGCAGAACCCGGCTGGCGCTTTGCCATGATGGTGCGGTTATAGTCGCTCCGTGAAAAATCATAGCCACCGACCATAGCGCGGACAAAACCGGAATAGGGTTCAAGGGCAACAAGCGCCCCTTCCAGCTCAGGTTCTTGCTCAAGAGCCAGGGTCACCTTTCGGTTCTGGATGCTCTTGATGCTGACCCTGATGACATCACCGGGATGAAGGATTTTGGTAAGGTTAAAGTTCTTCAGTGCCTTGACGCTACCCGATTTGTTCAGCACCTTTGATGCCCAAAGGGCATCCTTAACCGACAGCTTTCCGATCATCCCCCGTGTCTTGACCGTAGCTTCTTCTGCGGTTACCTGGAGCACCAGACCGGTATATATATCTCCCGGATTATTCACGACCGTAGTTGCTATCTCCCGGGTCTTTAACTCCTTCTCTATGTCGATATCCTTCTTGTTCTCAGCGGCGCCGCGCCAGCCCCGCCGTTTGTCCACTTCCCGCAATCCGTTCTGTATGGCATTGACAGCCGACAATTGCATGGACCGGTTCAGGGTCGTATAGATCTTCAGCCCCGCCTTATACACCAGCTCCTCACCGTAGGTGTCCTCGGCATATTTTCTGATATATTCCAGGAAGTAGCCGTTCGCCTCGGCCCCCCGCTTCAGGCTTGAAAAATACAGGGGCTGTGCATACGCAGCCTCCCGTTCCGTATCGGTGATATACCCTTCCTCTTCCATACGGCTCAGGACAATCTGCTGCCGATCCTTTGCACGGGCAAGATCATTAAAGGGTGAATAGGTTCCGGGAGCCTTGACGAGTCCGGCGATGAGGGATGCCTCGGCAAGGGACAGTTGCCGTGCGGATTTCCCGAAATATGTTCGCGCAGCCATCTCAACGCCGTAGGCACCATGGCCGAAATAGACCTTGTTCAGATAGAGTTCGAGGATCTCCTGCTTGGTGAGGGTCTTTTCGATTCGAATTGCCAGAGCCGCTTCTTTCACTTTCCGGGTGAGCGTTTTTTCAGAGGTCAGAAATACCACTTTAGCGAGCTGCTGTGTCAGAGTGCTCCCCCCCTCTTTTAGGCTCACATGGATGATATCCTTTACCATGGCGCGGGCAATGGCAATATAGTCTATCCCTTTATGCTTAAAGAATCGAGAGTCCTCCACAGCAATGAGCGCCTGCGTCATATGCTTTGGAATGTTCTTGATGGGAAGAAAGATGCCCTTTTCAGCCTTCAGTTCTCCGATGAGAACATCGTCATCAGCAAAAATCTTTGTTCCCGGGACTGCATGGTAGTGCTTGAGTTCATCGATAGACGGTATTCCCCGCATGAGTGCAAGATATCCTCCTGCTATGCCGCCGAGAAGAACGGAAGAGAGAACAAGAATAATGATGAGTCGCGTTTTCAAGGTCAAGTACGATTATACCCGCCTGCAGAAAGGCCTGTCAAAAGAGCGGCTCAGGGAAACAGCGACAATACGATATTAATGCCCCCGCCGACCAGGAGGGCAAAGATCGTAATGATGCCGAACATCAGGAGCGATATCCGCATACCCCGCTCCTTGATGATCATGAAGAAACTTGCGAGGCAGGGGACAAAAAGGGTCAGGGTCACAATACTCACAATGATCTGGTTCTCATCCAGAAGTCCCTGCTTGGAGAGCTCAAAAAGACCTGCGGCGCCGTAGTCTCTCCGGAGAAAACCCATGATAAACGCCGCCGTTGCCTCTCGCGGCAGGCCCAGAAACCTCACGATGAGGGGCGATGCAGCCTCTTCCAGCCACTGCAGAAGATGAGTCTTATCAAGAATAAAGAGCACAAGGGTTCCCAGGACAAAGAGCGGCACTGCTTCTTTCAGGTACCACTCAATCCTGCTCAGTGTCTTCAGGAGGATATTTTTTATGCGCGGCATGCGCATGGGGGGAATCTCCAGAAAGAAATCCCCTTTGCTGCCCGGAACTATCTTCGCAGAGATCGTGCCGGCAAGGAGCAGAACTCCCAGGACCGTCCCGATCCACCAGATCGCTACCTTGACGGAATATGGTCCCAACATGCCGAGTATAACGCCAAGCTGTGCGGAACAGGGTATGGCAAGGGCGATGAGGAACGTGGCAATAAGCCGTTCTCGTTTTGATTCCAGGATACGCGTCGTCATGGTCGCCATGGTGCCGCATCCCAGTCCGAGCACCATGGGGAGGACGGCCTTGCCGTTTAGGCCGATTTTCGCAAAAGTGCTGTTGGTAAGTACGGCGATGCGTGGTAGATAGCCGCTGTCTTCGAGAAAACCAAAGGCAATAAAAAAGGTCGCCGTGATCGGCAAGATAATAGCAACAGCATAGGTCAGAGCCATGGTGACAAGGCCGTACTGCCCAACAAAGAGATCCTGGATGAAGGCCGATGGAACTGCCGCTCTGATGCTCTTCTCCACCGCCGGATTCAGATAGGTCTCAAAAATCACACTCTGGAAAAAGTCAACGAGCGTGCCGGCGCCGAACTTTCCCACAAAGGCATAGAAAACGGCAAGCGCTGCAACGAGAAAAAATATTCCCCAAAACGGATGCATAGTCCACCTGCCGAGCCAGCGCGCAATATGGCTGGCGTCGGGCTCATAGCGCTGCTGGACTGCATGGACTATCCTGTCCGCGGTATCAATCCGCGCCCGGGAGATGAGACCCGAAAGGGGCTCCTTGAGCTTCGTCTGGGCTTCGTCCCTGAGGTCCTCGATCATGGTAATCGTCTTCGGTGTCAGGTTAGCTGCGAACCAAGCTTTAAGGCTTTCGTCGCCTGCAAGGATCATGAGTGCCATTGCCCGCCGCGCGATAGGTGTTTCCGGAAGCAGCAGCGCGATCCGGGCGATATATTCCTCCATGATATCCCCATACCGTAAGGTGGCAGCCGGTTTTCGCGTCTGCAGCAGGTGTTCCTTCAGTTTTGCTATGCCTTTCCGCTGGGGTGCTATGGTCCCGATGATGCTGATGCTGAGCATTTCCTCCAGCCGCCCGTAATCAATATCGATGCCCCGCGCCTTCGCCTCATCTTCCATGTTCAGCACGAGGATGCAGGGCAGGTCCATCTCCGCAATCTGCAGGAGCAGCATCGCCGCCCGCCTCAGGTTCTTCGCATCTGCCACGAGCACGATGTTCTCGGATCGTTCAGAGAGAAGAATGTCCCGCGTCACCCGCTCATCCTCGCTCATGGGGGTGAAACTGTTTACTCCCGGCGAGTCGATAAGCAGGATTCTCCGACCGTCAAGGGTCAGATTGCCCGATGATACTTCCACGGTGGTACCGGGATAATTGGAGACGGTCACGTATTTCCCGGTCAGCAGGCCGAAGATCACACTTTTTCCCACGTTCGGGTTTCCGGTAAGGACGATACGGCTGTAGGTGTGACGCTCGTCCCTTATTTTTTTCTTTTTTGGCATGCCTTGCAATTTCCCCTGATTTCGAGAGTGTGTGTTGTCCCGGCGAACTGATGCTGCTCACAAATCATCTTCTGGAGATCCTCGAGATGTTCCGAAAAAAACTCAATTACTTCTCCGCAGGCAGTGCAGATCATGTGATCGTGATGACGGTGGCCATAGGTATGTTCATAGACATTTCCCTTGTCGGAACGGGTAATACGCTCTACCAGCCCACTTTCGACCAGAAGGTTCAATGTTCGGTAGACCGACGCACGTGAAGCCTTCATGTCCGAGTCTCTTATGCTCAGATACAGGTGCTCGGGATCGAAGTGGCCATGAATAGAGAAGATCTGACGCAGTACGGACATGCGTTCCTTGGTCAGTTTCAGGCCGCGCCGTGAGAGAAATTCCTGAAATATTTTGCTTTCCATGGATTTTTATTATAACTGATATTGAGATTGAGTTGCAATTCAGATTATAGCGAGTTCCAAAGTTTCTCGATAGAACTATTCCGCGTGCCTCCAGCATCTGATGCGAACAACGCCTTTTGCAATTCATGGTCTTTTATGCTATGGTTAATCCTTAATTTACGCTGGTCGTTACGCATGACCCTGCACTGCGGATATCGCAACTATTATCAAGCATCGCGGAGGCGTTCCCATGGTTAAGAAGATCGTGCTTGCATATTCAGGAGGTCTTGATACCTCTGTTGCCATCGCATGGCTTAAAGAGACCTATCGTGCAGAGGTGATAGCATTCTGCGCAGACCTCGGCCAGAAAGAAGAGTTGAAGACCGTCAAACAGAAGGCAATCAGGACCGGGGCATCCCGTGTCTATGTCGAAGACGCACGGGAGGAATTTGTCAAAGAATATGTTTTTCCCATGCTCCGTGGCAACGCAGTTTACGAAGGAGCCTATCTCCTCGGCACATCCATAGCGCGGCCCCTGATCGCAAAGAAGCAGATCGAGATCGCAGTCAGGGAAAAGGCCGATGCCGTGGCACACGGCGCAACCGGCAAAGGAAATGACCAGATCCGCTTTGAACTCACTTGCTATGCGCTCAAACCCGACATTACGATCATCGCGCCCTGGCGGGAGTGGGCATTCAATTCGCGCGAATCACTTATCGCATATGCCGCGCAGCATAGGATTCCGGTGACTGCGACCAAGGCAAAGCCCTACAGCACGGACAGGAACCTGTTTCACATCAGCTATGAAGGCGGCATTCTTGAGGACCCCTGGGCAGAGCCGCCTGCCGACATGCATACCCTGACCGTTCCGCTTGAGAAAACACCGCAGAAGCCGGAATATGTCGAAATCGGCTTTGAGCAGGGGGACCCGGTGAGCATCAACGGGGGGAAACTATCCCCGGCGAACCTTCTCGAGAAACTGAATAGGATTGCCGGACGGCATGGCATTGGTTGGGCAGATATCGTGGAGAACCGTTATGTCGGCATCAAGTCACGGGGGGTATATGAGACGCCGGGAGGAACGGTGCTCCATGCGGCGCGGCGGGCAGTACAGTCGCTGACCCTTGATCGAGAAGTAATGCATCTTCTGGACTCGCTCATGCCGCGCTATGCAGAGCTGGTCTATTATGGATACTGGTTCGCCCCGGAACGGATTGCGTTGCAGGGCATGATCGACAGCATCCAGCGTGCCGTGACCGGCACGGCGCGGCTTAAACTATACAAAGGAAACTGCATCGTTGCCGGCAGAAAAGCGCCGCGGTCGCTCTACAATGTCAAACTGGCAACATTCGAGGCAGAAAACGTATACAACCAGAAAGATGCTGAGGGCTTCATTAAGCTGAATGCCCTGAGGTTAAAGGCGAACAGGTCACTTAGGGGCACGTAGTGTCTGACGTCAGGTACTGGATCGGCCTTACCCTTGTTCCGGAAATCGGGCCGGTAACGGCGAAGCAGCTGATCTCCCATGCGAAAAGCCCTGAAAATATCTTCAGGCTGGACAGGCAGGGGCTGCTTGCCCTGCAGGGGATGACCGACACCCGTGCCGAGAATATTATGAACTTCTCGGCGTGGGATGACGTTGATAAACAGGTCAAGCGCTTGGAACAGCAGGGAGTCGCCATTGTCTGTTATGGTGCCCCCGAATATCCCCGCGTATTGCAGGAACTCCCCGATGCCCCTATGGTCATCTACATGCGGGGATCGTATCAGCCTGATGACCGTTTCGGTATCGCTGTCGTCGGATCGCGGACATATTCCGCCTACGGTGAAGCGGTGGCACAGAAGATCTCGGGAGAGCTTGCAGTCTCCGGGTTTACGGTCATCAGCGGCTTGGCACGCGGCATTGACTCCTTCGCACACCGGAGTGCCCTGGCATCAGGGGGCAGAACCATCGCCGTTCTCGGCTCAGGCATCGACGTATGCTATCCTTCTGAGAACAGAGGACTCATGGAAAAGATAGCCGCCTCGGGTTGTGTGATGAGCGAGTTCAGCCCGGGCACGCCGCCGAACCGTGAAAATTTTCCGCGCAGGAACAGGCTTATCAGCGGACTTTCTCTCGGGGTCCTGGTGGTGGAGGCTGCCACGGGGAGCGGATCGCTCATTACGGCGGCTCTGGCGCTTGAGCAGAACAGAGAGGTCTTTGCTGTTCCCGGCAACATTACGGCAAAGACCTCGGCGGGTGTGAACCTGCTGATACGGCAGGGAGCAAAGATGGTGCTGAAGACCGAGGATATTATCGAAGAACTCGCACCAGTTCTGAAGGGATTCATCAGGAACGAGATAAAGCAGCAGCAAGAACTTACTGCCGATGAGCAGCAGTTGTGCACCGTTCTGAGCGGTGAGGCGAAGCATATCGATGTACTGGCCCGCGAGAGCGGGTTGCCAGTTCACCGAATTCTTGATATACTCCTCTCCCTGGAGTTAAAGGGGGTAATTCGACAATCAGATGGTAAGAGGTTCTATCTTGCGTGATACGGAAACGCTGACGCGGAAATTACTCCGAATCCTGAGGATGATATCCACTAACCGCGACGACATCGAGATCGATTCGGAGCGTTTGCTGGAAGGTGTTGACTATGAGGAGGAGGATCTGACCGAGATCTGGGAGGAGCTTGAGGATATCGAAGTATCGGAACAGCTCGACGAGATCGAACTTGACATTTTGAAATCACTTCTTGTTTATATACTGATACGGGACAGTGCCTATGAGAAAGAGGACATCTTTTCTTTTATCTTCGGCAACGGCAGACGGATAGTATGGAATTAGGGTGCTGCTCCCCATCGGTCTATACTCGGAGGAATGCATGAAATCGCTTGTTATTGTAGAATCGCCGGCAAAGGCCAAGACGATCAGCAAGATCCTGGGCAAGGATTTTACGGTCAGGGCGAGTGTCGGACATGTAAAAGACCTGCCCGTAAAGGAAATGGGCATAGATGTAGAAAAAGATTTTTCACCCCGCTATATGGTAATTCCGGGCAAGGAGACGGTGATCAGGGAGCTGAAGAAGGCGGCTAAAGATGCTGATACCATCTACCTTGCTCCCGACCCTGACCGGGAGGGGGAGGCGATTGCCTGGCACATTGCAGAGGAGATCAAGAACAAGACGAAAGAGGTCTACCGCATTACGTTCAACGAGATAACCAAGAGCGCGGTGCAGGAGGCGATCAGGCATCCGGGATCGATCGACATCAAGAAAGTTGACGCGCAGCAGGCGCGGAGAGTTCTCGACAGGCTCGTCGGATATGAGCTCAGCCCCCTTCTCTGGCGGAAGGTGCGCCGCGGACTGAGTGCCGGTAGGGTACAGTCCGTTGCCGTCAGACTTATCGTTGACCGCGAACGTGAAATAGAGGCATTCAAACAGGAAGAATACTGGTCAATAAACGCGGAGTTTGAAGGATCGAACAAGCCGGCCTTCTGGTCCAAGCTGGCAAAATACCGCAATGACAAGGTGGATATACGAAATACCGAAGGCGCAGAGGCTGCTGTCGCTGATATCAGGGGAAGCAGGTTTATTCTCTCACGAATTGATCGAAAAAAGAAAAAACGTAATCCGGCACCCCCGTTCACGACGAGTACGCTCCAACAGGAGGCATCGCGGAAGCTGAGGTTCACGGCAAAGAAGACCATGGCGGTAGCGCAGCAGCTTTACGAAGGTATCGAACTGGGGGAGGAAGGGGCGGTAGGACTTATCACGTACATGAGGACCGACTCGCTCCGGGTGGCTGCCGAAGCGCAGCAGGCTGCCCGAGAATACATCGGGACAACGTACGGAAAGGCGTTTGTACCGGAAAAGCCTCCGGTATTTAAGAGCAAAGCATCCGCGCAGGATGCCCACGAAGCGGTTCGCCCGACCTATATGAGCAACAGCCCTGATGCGATAAAACAGTATCTCCACAAGGATCAGCTTGCTCTCTACCGCCTCATATGGAACCGATTTGTTGCCAGCCAAATGGCGCCTGCCGAGCTCGAGCAGACGACCTTCGAGATCTCCTGCGATACGGCGCAGTGCCGGGGGGAGACGGTGTTCCGCGCGTCAGGGAGTGTGGTGAAGTTCCCGGGATTCATGGCCTTGTATACGGAAAGTACCGACGAAGCGATCGATGAGGGAGAGGCGATCCTGCCCCAGCTGAAGGAAGGGGAGGAACTCACGCTCCGAGACCTTCAGCCGAAGCAGCATTTCACGCAGCCTCCACCGCGGTATACGGAGGCATCTCTTGTCAAAGCGCTCGAGGAAAAGGGGATCGGTAGACCGAGCACCTATGCAGCTATTCTTTCGACCATACAGGACCGGAAATATGTGCAGAAAACCGAGGGTAAATTCTCACCCACCGAACTCGGCACGGTTGTGAACGATTTTCTTGTAGAACGTTTCCGCGATCTGATGGATATCAGTTTCACTGCGAACATGGAAGAGGACCTCGATCGCATCGAAGACGGCAAGAAGAAATGGGTGAAGATCGTAAGAGACTTCTATCAGCCGTTTCATGAAAAAATTGCCGAGGCATCCGCTTTGAAGGGCAAGGTCAAGCCCGAAGATATTCCCACGGAGGAGACCTGTGAGAACTGCGGCAAGCCTATGGTGATCAGGTGGGGCAGGCATGGACGGTTCATGGCCTGCACCGGTTTCCCGGAATGCAAGACAACCAAGCCGCTGGAGGGGGAAGGACAGCCACGGGAGCCGGAAACAACGGACGAGAAATGCCCCGTATGCGGCGCTCCTATGGTCGTCAGGTCGGGCAGGTTCGGCAAGTTCATCGCTTGTTCGCAGTACCCGGCATGCAAGACAACCAAGCCGGTCGCAACAGGGATGAAATGTCCTCTTGATGGGGGGGACATTGTTGAACGCAGATCGAAGCGGGGGAAGTTCTGGGGATGCAGTAATTATCCCAAATGCACGTTCGTCTCCTGGTACAAACCTGTTCCGGAACCCTGCCCGAGATGCGGTGCGCCCTTTCTTGCTGAAAAATGGGATAAGACAGGCAATGTCACCCGCATCTGCATGAACAAAGAATGCGGGCACAAGGCCGAGGCCAGAAAAGAAGAAGCCGCAGCAGGTTGAGGGGGGAGGTCGCCTTCTGTCCTGATTCATGCCGCGACCCCATGCATGGAATGAACAGGCCGCTGCTCATCGGAATCGGCGCATCGCACAGCGGAGCAGGCAAGACCACGCTCGCGGCATATATCCTCCGTTCTTTTGTTTTTGACCCCTTCCCCGACAGTACTCACCAGAGCCTGAGATGGGGAGCTATAAAATATACCCGTACCGCGTCTGCCCCGGAGATCATATCCGACCGGAGCATCCTTAGGGAAAAAGGAAAGGATACCTGCAGGCTTCTTGCCGCAGGAGCAACAGAAGTTGTATGGCTAAGGTCGGGGTTGCCCGGTCTGTCGGATGCACTTTCTGCAGCAGTGAAACGGCTTTCCCGTCTAGATGTCATCATCGTCGAAGGGAACAGCGCAATTGAGTTTTTAAACCCCGATATAGTAATATTTATATTCGGTAAGGAAAGATTGCACTGGAAGCCTCATATCGACAGGCTCGCAGCCAGGGCTGATATCATATGTGCTGATGACGACGTTCGGCTCCGCGCAGACCTTCAGGCCAAGCAGCGGTTTCCGGGAGGCCTTTCAGATTACAGAGCGAAGGGGCTTGTTGCTGCCCTGGCGAGGTTGATGCATGAAAGACGAGCTGAGACGAGAGATGCTGGAAAAGGCGGTTGAGGGAAAGCTTTCCTGTGCAATCGCCAGAAAAATCGCAGAAGATCTGCAGCTTTCCTATCAGGATGTAGGGAAAGCCGCTGATGAGCTGGGCATCAGGATCAAGAGCTGCCAACTCGGGTGTTTCTGATGGAAACGATACTGTTCGAACTGGCGCTTACCTGTTACTTTGCCGCAACGATCGTCTGTATCCTGGAGCTGTTCAAAGGATCTAAGACCACCTCACGGATCATGTTCAGCCTTGTAATCGCGGGGTTCGTCCTCCATACCGCCAATATTGCGTCCCGGTATGTCTTATCGGGACATATGCCGACGGCCAACCTCCATGAAGCGACTTCTTTTTTCTCTTGGTGCATTGTGCTGCTCTTTTTCTTCCTTGAATACCGGTATCGAATCGGTCTTCTGGGGTCGTTCATCATGCCGGTGGTTTTTATCCTCATGCTCACTTCTTCTATCCTGCCGCGAAGGATCGAAAATTTGAGCCCGCTTCTCCAGAGTTCATGGCTTTTCATTCATACCGCCTTCGCATTCATCGGGGACGCTGCCTTTGCCATGGCCTTCGGTGTCGGCATCATGTACCTAATCCAGGAGCATTATGTGAAGTCCAAACATCTCGGAGATCTCTTCAAAAAGCTGCCGAGTCTCCAGATCCTTGATGAGATGAATTATCGTCTTATTACCATTGGATTTCCCTTTCTCTCGCTGGCGATCATAACCGGGGCCCTCTGGGCCCAAAGCAGCCTTGGCACCTTCTGGCGCTGGGATCCCAAGGAGGTCTGGTCGCTGATCACCTGGTTCATTTACGCACTCGTCCTGCATGTTCGGCTGACTCAGGGATGGCGGGGGAAGCGGGCCGCGATCCTTTCGATCATCGGCTTCTGTGCTGTCCTCTTCACCTTTTTCGGTGTGAACCTGTTGCTCAAGGGGTACCATTCGTTCAAATGAAGATAGCTGTTGTCGGCCTGAACCATAAGACAGCGGATGTCGAGCTCAGGGAGAAGCTTGCCTTCAGCGGACCAAAGCTGGAAGAGGGGCTCCAGAAGCTAAAAGAGATCCCGGGAATCCGGGAGACGGTCATTGTGTCTACGTGCAACCGCGTCGAGATCTATCTTCAGGTGCAGGATGTGGAAAAAGCCTATGCGGACATGAAGGATTTCTTCGTCATGTTTTTTGATGTCAAGCGCGATTCCCTCGATACGTCGCTCTATCTGCACAGGGATATGGCCGCTGTCAAACATATCTTCCGCGTTGCATCAAGCCTCGACTCCATGGTCGTTGGTGAACCCCAGATCCTCGGACAACTGAAGGATGCCTTTGATTTCGCCCTGGAAAAGAAGGCTACCGGTGTTCTTCTGAACCGGCTGCTCAAAAAGGCCATCTCTGTTGCCAAACGGGTGAGGACGGAGACGCGGATTGCTGAAAATGCCGTCTCGATCAGCTTTGCTGCGGTCGAACTGGCGAAAAAGATATTCACCGACCTGGCGGGGAAAGCGTTCATGCTCCTCGGCGCCGGCGAGATGGCGGAACTGGCGGCAAAACATATGATGAACAATGGCGTTCAGGACATTATCGTGGCCAACAGGACCTACGAACGCGGCTGTGAGCTCTCGCGCGAGTTTAACGGACGGGCGATCAGGTTCGAGGAGTTCCCTGCAGAGCTGGTGCATACGGACATCGTCATCTGCTCTACGGGAGCCTCGACCTTCGTTCTTCACAGGGATCATATGCAGCGGGTCATGAAGGAGCGGAAACAGAAGCCGGTATTTATTATTGATATCTCCGTTCCGCGGAATGTCGATCCGGCGATAAACGATATGGAAAATGTCTACCTGTACGATGTGGACGATCTTCAGGGTGTTGTTGACTCGAACATCTCCGAGCGGCAGAAAGAGGCGGCAAAGGCGGAGGCGATTGTTGAGGAAGAGATCGAGACATTCCGTAGGTGGATGCTGACCCTCAATTCGGTCCCCACGGTGATCGCGCTGCGCGAACGGGCAGAGGCCGTCAGGAGGGAAGAGCTTGAACGGTTCTTCAATCGGTTCCCTTCCCTCGGCGAGAAGGAGCGCAAGGCAATCGAAGGGATGGCAGGTGCGATCATCAACAAGCTCATCCATGCGCCTACGGTAGCCCTGAAGAATGATGCCGAGGACAAAGACGTACTGATAGCGCTGATCAAGAGACTTTATGACCTGAACGGAGAAGAGCATGAAAAAGAGTAAGGTGGTTATCGGTACGCGGGGATCAAAACTGGCCCTCTGGCAGGCTGAATGGGTCAAGGCGGAGCTTCAGCGGATGAACCCCGGACTCGAGATAGCACTGAACAAGATCAAGACAACAGGGGACAAGATTCTCGATGTGCCGCTTGCCAAGGTAGGCGGCAAAGGACTCTTCGTCAAGGAGATCGAAGAGGCGCTGCTGCGGAACGAGGCGGACCTCGCCGTGCACAGCATGAAGGATGTACCCACGGAGTTTCCGGCGGAGCTTCACCTTGCGGTTATCTGCGAGCGGGAGGACCCGCGAGATGCGTTCATCGCCCGAAGTGCAGCAACGGCGGCGAAGAGCATCCGGGAACTGCCGCCTGGTGCAACGGTCGGTACGAGCAGCCTGAGAAGGGCTTGCCAGCTCCTGAGCATCCGTCCCGACCTCAAGATCAAGCAGCTCAGGGGAAACCTCGAAACGCGCTTCCGGAAACTCGACGAAGGGCAATTCGACGCCATGATCCTCGCAGCTGCAGGTGTCAAACGGCTTGGCTGGGAACAGCGGATAACGGCAGTCATCGGACCCGAGACCAGTCTTCCGGCAATCGGACAGGGGGCTATCGGCATCGAATGCAGGATAAAGGACACATTTATCAATGATCTGATTGCTCCGCTGAATCATGCCGAAACCGCCCGCTGCGTCAGGGCAGAACGGGCTCTGCTGAAGCGGCTTCAGGGCGGCTGTCAGGTCCCGATTGCTGCTCACGCTGTCATAACCGGCGGCAGGCTTATCATGGACGGCCTGGTAGGAAGCGTCTCGGGGGACAGGATCGTACGGGAGCAGGATGAAGGAAATCCCGCGGATGGCGAGGCTATCGGGAAGCGGCTTGCCGAGAAGTTGCTTTCCAAGGGGGCGGACAAGATACTGTCCGAGGTGTACGGCAGCAAGGTCGAATAAGCTGCTGCCGCATCAGATCACGGTTACCTGTTCAAAGGCCTGCATCTTTTCCTTGTTTTCCTTGCAGTCGATACAGAGGGTCGCGGTAGGTATGACATTGAGTCGCTTTTGGCTGATCTCCTCGCCGCAATCCTCGCAGATGCCATAGGTGCCTTCCTGTATCTTTCTCAGACACTCGTCGATATCAAGAAGAAGCTGCCGGTGCGCATCGAGTCTGCGCAGACTCAGGTCCTCTGAAATATCAACGACCGCCCAGTCACCCTCGTCAATGGCCGTGTCGACCAGCTGACGGTTGTCGCCGCTCATATACTTGGCGATCTCTTCTTTGGCCTCTCTCAGGATGTTTTCGCGCTTCGAGATCAGCATGCCCTTTAAGTACCGGAGACGATCGGTTATCTGGCCAGGAGCGACAGCCCCTTCCTTTGGTCCTGCCGTCCGCTTCTGCAGTACGTCCCTTTTCACCGGTTTCTTTACGGCCTTTTTGACCGGGATGACACTTCGTTTCCCTAAAGCGGCAGGGAGTACGGTTGCCTTCTTGCTTGCAGGAGTTCTTGCTTGCAGGGGCTTCCTAGCTGCAGTCTTTTTCTGCACTCCTGACTTTCTTGCTCCTGCTGCTGTCACGGTCTTCTGAGATACTACGGGCTTTTTCCCCCTTGCCGCTGGGGCAGTCTTCTTCGACGCAGCAGGTTTCCCTGCAGCTATCTTCATTTGCCCGGCATGTTTCGGTTGGCCAGACCGCGACGCAATTTTGGCTGCCTTTCTTGTTGTTGCTTTAGCAACGGGTATTTTCTTCGCCGCAGGCCGCGACGCTTTCTTCACTGCGGAAGACTTTCTCAACGGTTTCACCGGAATCCTTTTCTTAGCCATGGCCATTACTGTGTCTCTTCCTTTTTAACTTCTTCCTTGAAAACCTCTATAATGCTCCGCACCTTGATCCCCGCCTGCTGAAGAGCCTTCTGGATGTCCGGGAGCTTTGCATCTTCCACCTTTACCATAAAATTGTTGTTCATACTACACCTCCATGATCTCTTTTTCTTTATGTTCGAGCAGTTCGTCGACCTTCTTGATAAATGAATCGGTGGTCTTCTGCACCTCGTCGTGCTCCTTCTTGATCTGGTCCTCGCTGATATGTTCTTCCTTTTCAAGTTTTTTCAGTTCTTCATTTATTTCTCGCCGGATGTTTCTGACCGCAACCTTCGCTTCCTCAGCCTCTTTTTTCACCACCTTCACCAGCTGTTTTCTCCGTTCTTCCGTGAGCGCCGGGATATTGATTCTGATGAGCTTCCCATCGTTCATGGGCGTGAGACCGAGGTCCGACTTCATGATCGTTTTTTCTATCTCCGGGATTATCTTCTGCTCCCAGGGCTGAATGAGGATCTGCCTGCTGTCAGGAATGCTCAGGCTTGCGACCTGCTGAAGCGGCGTTGCGGTTCCGTAATAGTCAACAACGAGACCGTCCAGGAGTGATAGCGAAGCCCTGCCGGTCCTTACCGCCCCGAACTTCTTCTTGAGGGCATCGATGGCGGTCTGCATGCGCTCATGCGCCTTTTTTCTTAGTGCCTGGATCATTGTTCCCCCTTACGATGGTGCCTATACGCTTTCCGGCGATGACCTTCCTGATATTGCCCTTGCCCTTCAGGCTGAAGACCACGATAGGCAGGGCATTATCCATACAGAGCGATATGGCAGTGGAATCCATGACGCCGAGTCCCTTCTTGAGGACATCGATATACGTCAGTTCAGTGAACTTTTTTGCCCGCGGGTCTTTTACCGGATCTGCTGAATAGACGCCGTCGACTTTGGTGCCCTTCATGATGACATCGGCATTGATTTCCATTGCCCGCAGCGCCGCAGCGGTGTCGGTCGTAAAATAGGGGTTACCGGTTCCTGCGGCGAATATTACGACCCGCCCTTTTTCCAGGTGGCGGATCGCCCTGCGTCTGATGTAGGGTTCGCAGAGCTCCACCATTTCTATAGCCGACTGCACCCGTGTCGGGATGCCGTGTTTTTCGAGGGCATTCTGCAGGGCAAGCGCGTTGATGACTGTTGCGAGCATTCCCATGTAGTCGGCGGATGCCCGCTCCATTCCTTCCAGGCTTGCCTGTACGCCCCTGAATATATTGCCGCCGCCGATGACCACCGATATCTGTACGCCGAGGGATAGGACACCCTTGATCTCGCGTGCCATAAAATCGACCGTATGGGCATCAATGCCGTAGCCCTTGTCGCCCATGAGCGCCTCGCCGCTTATCTTGAGCAGTATACGGTTGTACAAGGGGGGCATCTGTTCCTCCTCAGCAGCTCTTTGGCTCAGCCGGCTGTGTTTCGCCGAGCTGGAACCGTGCAAATCTCCGTATCACGATATTTTCTCCGAGCTTTGCAACCTTCTCGGTAACGATGTCCTTGATTTTCTTCTTGCCGTCGGGATCCTTCACGAATATCTGATCAAGGAGGCAGGTGTCGGTATAAAATTTCTCGAGCTTGCCTTCCACGATCTTGTCAACGACCTGCGCCGGCTTGCCGGTCACCTGGGCCTTATAGATCTCCTTTTCCCGGGCAATGACATCCTGCGGCACCTCTTCCCGCGAAAGATATGCGGGGTTTGCCGCGGCTATATGCATGGCAACGTCCTTTACCAGTCCCTGGAAATCGTCCGTGCGCGCCACAAAGTCGGTCTCGCAATTGATCTCAATCATCACACCGATCTTGTCCATATGGATGTATGAGCCGATCAGTCCCTGCGAGGCGGTGCGCGCCGATTTCTTCGCTGCCGATGCAAGCCCCTTCTGCCTGAGGATATCTATCGCCTTTTCAATATCGCCGCCTGCATCGGTGAGGGCCTTCTTGCACTCCATCATGCCTGCGCCGGTCTTTTCCCTGAGGTCTTTCACGACCGATGCCGAGATCTCTGTCATTCTGTTACCTCCGCAGCAGCTGCCTCAGCGCTCTCTTCGATCTTTGCCTGTTCCTCCGCCTGCACCGTGTCCTTGGTGAAGGCGGCCCTGCCCTCGAGCACGGCGTCAGCAACCTTCGAGGCCATGAGCTTGATGGCGCGGATCGCGTCGTCATTGCCCGGGATGACATGGTCGATCTCGTCCGGGTCGCAGTTCGTATCCACGACCGCTACAAGGGGGATCGAGAGCTTTTTTGCTTCGGCAACGGCGATCCTTTCCTTTTTAGGGTCGATGATGAAGATTACCCCCGGCAGTTCCTTCATCTCCTTGATGCCGGCAAGGTTCTTCTCCAGCTTCTGACGCTCTTTTTCGAGCTGTGCAGCCTCTTTCTTGGTGAGCAGGCCGAAGGTGCCGTCCTCCTTCATGGCCTCAAGCTTTTTCAGGCGCTCGATGCTTTTCTTGATCGTTGAAAAGTTGGTGAGCATGCCGCCGAGCCATCTCTGGTTCACGCAGTAGGCGGATGCACGCATCGCCTCTTCCATGACCGCGTCCTGCGCCTGCTTCTTCGTGCCGACGAACAGAACATTGCTTCCGGCAGCTGCGGCATCCCTGATGAAATGGTAGGCATCCTCAAGACCCCTGAGGGTCTTCTGCAGATCGATAATGTAGATGCCGTTTCTTTCCCCGAAGATATACTTCTTCATCTTGGGGTTCCAGCGCTTTACCTGATGGCCGAAGTGGACTCCCGCCTCAAGCAACTCCTTCATTGAAACTACCATGGTACTCCTCCTCTGGTTTTTTCCTCCGCCTGTCCTGCCCACCCTTTCGGGACCATAGGCGAGGACGTAGCCGGCGTGTGAATTATTATGCCTGCTATGCAGGCAATCGGGTTAGGAAGATTACCATAGGAAATCCTTTTTTTTCAAGGCTTCTGGTATGATACTGCATATCATGTTTGTCATAGGATGAGCGGTGACCATCAGGGAAAAATCTTGCATCGGTATTATGGTGGCCGTGCCGGCGGAGTGCAGTATCCTTACGAGGAGGCTGAGGAAGGCCACAGAGGCAAACCTCCTGTATTATAAGGGAAATCTTTCCGGCAGACCCGTTGTTGTCGTTGTTTCGGGGATAGGGAAGGTCAACGCATCCCACGCTGCGACACGACTTATCCGTGAGCATAAGCCGGACCTTGTCATGAATATCGGCGTCGGCGGAGCCTATGCTTCAGCCGGTCTGGCAATCGGCGATATCGCGATTGCCGAGAAAGAGATTTACGGTGACGAAGGGGTCTTGCTGAGCGACGGACTGCATGACCTGACCACTATCGGACTTCCGCTGCTGCAGAAGGGGCGGAAAAAATACTTCAATGAATTTTCCCTTGACCGGGAGCTCATCCGGAGGGCTCTGAGATCAATCGATGCGGACGGAGTATCCTTTGCTTTCCGGACAGGCCCTTTTGTGACGGTCTCGGCATGCACCGGCACCACGAAAAGAGCCCGGGAGATCGAAAAGAGGTTCCACGCAATCTGCGAGAACATGGAAGGCGCTGCCATTGCTCATGTCTGCGCCCGCTACGGTATCCCACTGGTCGAAATGCGCGGCATCAGCAATCTGGTCAGGGACCGTGACCTGTCGGGATGGAACATCGGCCTCGCGGCAGAGAACTGCCAGACAGCGGCCCGGAAACTCATCAGCGCGGTCTGATCCCTTGAGAACGATTACCCTCGGCTATTCGCCCTGCCCGAACGACACGTTCATCTTCTATGCCCTGGTGCATGGCAGGATCGAGACGGGCGGGCTCACCTTTCGCGAAGTGCTGGATGACGTTGAGACGCTGAACCAGATGGCCCGGCAGACCAGGCTTGACGTGACCAAAGTATCATTCCATGCATTTGCCCATCTGCGCGATGCCTATTGCCTTCTCCGCTCCGGCGGTGCGCTCGGCAGGGGGTGCGGCCCGCTCGTGGTTGCCCGGGATGCATATGACATGAAAGACCTCAGGGGCAGGACGATCGCGATACCCGGCGAGCTTACCACCGCGTTTCTGCTCCTTCAGGTCTTTGATCCCGCATTGAAAGAGCGGGTGAGGATCATGCCCTTCCACCGGATCATCGATGCGGTGAAGCGGGGAGAGACCGATGCAGGCCTGATCATCCATGAGAGCCGCTTCACGTACCAGCGGGAGGGCCTCACGCAGGTGGTTGATCTCGGTGCATGGTGGGAGCAGGAGACCCGGCTCCCGATACCGCTGGGGTGCATCATTGCCCAAAGATCGCTCGGCAGAGTCCTTGTGCAGCAGGCGGATACCCTGATACGGGAAAGCGTTGCCTACGGGTTCAGCAACCGCCAGGAGACAAAGGCGTATATCAGGAGCCACTCCCAGGAGATCGAAGACAGCGTCATCGACCAGCACATCGGACTTTATGTGAACGATTTTTCTCTTGATATTGGTGAAAACGGTATACGAGCAGTTGAAGAACTTTTTAAAAGAGCTGCTGTTCAGGGCATTATTGCCAAATCTTCAAAGCCGCTTTTCTTTGAATGACGGGAAACGCTAAAAGGTGGAAGTGAGGATAAAATGAGGCGGGTTTGTAAAAAGTGCTGGAGGCAAGGCACGCAAGAAGCGAGAAACGAGGCGTACGTGCAGGTACGTCGCAGTGACGCGTTTCGAAGCGCAACGAAACAAACGGACTTTTTACGGAGCCGATAATCATGAAGAAGTATTTTCTCCACCGGGAGCCCCGCACCTTTGTCGTTGATTATGAAAAGGAGCTCAATCCGGAACAGCATGCCGCGGTCATGCATGGCACCGGCCCGGCCCTTGTTCTTGCAGGCGCGGGCACGGGGAAGACCCGGGTCGTTACCTACCGTGTTGCCCGGCTGATCGAGGCAGGCACCCCCGCGGAGAACATCCTGCTGCTCACGTTTACGAACAAGGCGGCACGGGAGATGCTGAGAAGGGTGGAGCTCCTGATCGGCATGAACATAGCGGGGCTCTTCGGCGGAACGTTCCATCATGTCGCAAATCTGCTCCTCAGGCAGCATGCGCTCCTCATCGGCTACCGGCAGGGCTTTTCGATCCTCGACCGGGAGGACGCCAAAGAACTCTTCGACGCCTGCATAGCGGATGTATATAAAAAAGAGACCATACTGCCGAAGGGAGGCGTGCTTGCGGAGATAAGCAGCCTGTCACGGAATACCGCGGTAACGGTGGAAGATGTGGTGCTCCGGCGGTTCCCGCATTTTGCCCATGTCGTTGAGGAGATCATAAAGATCACCGCGCTCTACCATGCCAAGAAAGTCCAGCTGAATCTCCTCGACTTCGATGATCTGCTTCATGGATGGAAGCGGCTCTTTGATGAGCAGCCGAAGATCCGCGAATACTATTCGATTAAATTCAGATATGTCCTGGTAGACGAATACCAGGACACGAACAGACTGCAGGCGGAGATCATTGACCTGACAACCGGTACTGCCGGCAACCTCATGGTGGTGGGGGATGACGCGCAGTCGATCTATTCGTTCCGGGGAGCGGACTTTGAAAATATCCTGAAGTTCCCGGAAAAACATGCCGGGACCGCGATGTACCGGCTGACCACGAACTACCGGTCCACACCGCAGGTCCTGCACCTTGCCAACAGCAGCATTGCCCACAATCGCAGGCAGTTCCACAAGGACCTTCATGCGGTTTCCGGAGCAGGGGAACTGCCCAACGTTGTTGCGCTGAAGGATGTGTTCGAGCAGGCAGAGTTCGTCTCGTCCGTGGTCATCGATCTGAATGCCGACGGCAGGTCATTTGACGAGCTCGCGGTGCTGTACCGCTCCCATTTCCAGTCCATGGAGCTNNACCTTCTTCGAGCAGGCGCATATCAAGGACGTGCTCTCGTTCCTGAAGATCATTGCCAACCCGCAGGATGAGATAAGCTGGAAGCGTGTGCTGAAGCTGATCCCCGGTATCGGCAATATCACGGCAGGCAAGATATGGAACTTCATCCAGGGCCGGGAGACTCCTGTGGAGGCGGTTTTTGACGCATATACGATCGTGCCGAAAAAGGCCGTGTCCGCATTCAACCGCTTCCTGGAGATGCTCAGCATACTGAAGCAGGAGCGCTATCTGGGCATGCCGTCCGCGGCCATCGATCATGTCATGCATCATGGCTATGAGGAGTACCTGTACGCAACGTATCCGAACGCCGAAATGAGGATCGAGGATGTGACCCAGATGATGAAGTTCGCCCAGCGGTATGATCTGCTCGAGACGTTCCTGAGCGAAATGACGCTCCAGGGCCTTTCCGAGGCTGTGGAAGGAGCAGACGCACCAGAAGGCAGGGTAATACTCTCTACCGTTCATCAGGCGAAGGGGCTTGAATGGGGAGTTGTTTTCATGATCGGCCTGAATGACGGCAAATTCCCTTCTGCGAAGTCGCTCAAGAACGATGACGAGGAGGAAGAGCGCAGGCTTTTCTACGTCGGCGTTACCCGGACAAGGGAATCCCTCTACCTCTGCTATCCTGTGGCCGTTGATGACTGGCAGACCATGGGGATAGCGCGGCCTTCGCGGTTTATCCGGGAACTGCCGGAGGATTGTTTTGAGGAGATGGCGGTCGAAGATGTATAATAGCTCACCGGCAGGATGCATTGTCGACGTTCGCTTGCTACGGACATCCTCGACGATTCTCGGCTCGTTACGCTGCAGTCGCGAAACTCGCTGCATTCGCACAATCAGGCCTGCGTAACGCTTCATGCCGTGAAGAACCGTGTCCGAACAGGTACTGATGCCGCTCGCAGCACCGAGGGCATTGACGTGAGCGCGTGTGTGGGAGAAAGAGATGACCTTTGCTGAGGCGATAAGGACGGGGTTCCATACCATAAACAAGCGACTGCAGCTCGTCGGCGTGCAGGCCGTGCTGATGGTCGTCAACTGCATCAGCTTCTTTGTTGTCGTCGGCATTCCCCTCGGCATAGCCTTCGTCATATTCGGACTTGACCTTACCGGCATCAGCAATGCGAAGGACGTGCTCGGCATGCTGGCGAGCCCTTCTGGCCTCATCATGAAATATCTCTGGCTGGTGCTCGTGGTCGTCGTTTTTATCCTCTTCTATATCCTGCTGATCACCACCCTGGGGCTGTATGTATTCAGCGGTTCTGCAGGCGTGGTCGGCAGAAGCATTCTTGAGCCGTCGCTCCCGTTCAGCATGAAACAGTTCTTTGCCGAGGCAAAGCAGTTCTTCTTCCCGGTCATGTGGTATTCCCTTCTGGCAACCGTGGTATTCCTTGTCATTGCCTTTCTGCTCGGCCTCTCCGGCGGGGGGATTGCAGCGCTGGTTTCTGCCGCAAAAAGTCAGGATTCAACGCTGGCGCTTTTCCTCGGCATCTTCTTCTCCCTGGTACTGGCGCTGCTGGCCATTGCTGCCATCCTCGTCTTTCTCGCGGTCACCGTCTATGGCATCGCGGCGCTCTATTTCCGGCGCGAAAGCTCATGGGATGCATTCAGGGCAGCCTGCGTGTTTCTCCGGCATCGACCGGAGGCCTTCTGGCTCTATGTGCTGGTATTCGCCGGGTATGTCAGCGGAAGTTTTGTTGTTATGGTCATCAGCTACCCCTTTCATCTCATCCCCATCATCGGCATGATCATATCGTTCCCCCTGCAGCTGCTGTCCTATATGGTGCAGGGGTACCTCGGTCTTGTGGTGCTTGCCGTGGTCTTCGGGTATTACTATGAGCTGGAGATAAGGAATACCGCGGCCGCTGCCGGCGGATCGGCTGCAGAAATGAAGGCTACCGGCGCAGGTTCCACGACTCCCGGAGGTACTTCTGCTCTTCAAGCTCCCCGGCAAGACGGGACTCCTCCGGAGACGGATGAGAAGTTGGAAGGCTGATACCGAAGACTTCCTCGAACGCGGCAGCAACGGCCCTCTTCAGCGCTGTATCGTCGATATCCGGCATGACGTTCCTGAGCGATGTCATGCCTTCATGCACCCTGGCTGACTCTGCAATGCCGAAAACCTGTTGCATCGTTTCCGTATCATATGCGTAGGGAATGGACCCCTGCTGAAGCAGTCCTTCCTGCCAGCGCTTCTGCGCAGAGCCGACGATTTTCCGGTTTTCGATAAGGATCTCTCCGTACGAGCTTGACTGAAAACAGAGCGGGCTTCCGGTAAGGGTCCTGCCGCGTTCCTTCTGTTTTTTTGCTTCAGCACAGATGCCGAGCTTCCCGAGTCCGCGGATGAAGGCGGTGCTTATGCTGCGGTAGCTTTCAAAAAGTCCTTTCGCGAAAGGGGGAAGATCGGTGCGGACAGAAAAGCTGTAGGTGAGCTCTTCACCGTGAAGGATCGCCCGCCCCCCGGTCGGTCTTCTTACCACGGGGATGCCCTTCGTTCTGCAGAAGGCGAGGTTGAGACCGGCTGATCTTTGAAAAGCTCCGAGGCTCAGCGAAGCTCTGTTCCACCCGTAAAACCGGAGTGTCGGCGGGGAGAGCTGTCTTCTGACGGACAGCGCGATCGCCTCATCCAGGGCCATGTTATACGCTGCGCGGCACGGCCCCGAATCGATCAATCGCCATTGCCGGATCATCAGGAGTTTCTCTCGTGGGGAGGTTACTTCTTCTCCAGTATGATCTTGTGGCGGAGGAGCGAGACCTCCCGGATTTCCCCTTCAAAGATTTTCTGTTCGCCGAAGAGGTTTTTCATGAAGATCTTTCCTTCCTCGGGCCTCATGACGTCAACGTTTTCGAGATACAGCTCCTCTTTGCCGTCTTTATAGATGTATGCATTTGCTTCACACATGACCGCTCTCCTTTATCCTTGAAATGATGTGTTCTATCAGATGGGGCAGGGGGTCCCTGGTGTTGCCCGCGATCTCGATCCCCTCCTGGTTCAGGGGAAGGAGAAGTTTCTGCGCAGGAGATGAGATGACTGCTGTCGCCATTTTGCCGGTGACTTCTCCCAGCATGGCGTTCGGAAATGCTATGCTCAGCGGGCCGATAAGCAGGTCCACCTTGTCGGCGTTCCAGACGATGGCGTTCTCGCCGGTCGCCCCCTTGTTGGCGCGGGACTTCATCATGGCGGTTGTTGCCGCGGCATTTGTGCCGAGTGCGATCACTTCAACCGTATCAGCAAATTCTTCTTTCAGGCGCTTTACCACAAGGCTGCCGATGCCGCCTCCCTGGCCGTCTATCACCGCGATCTTCATCATGACTGAACCATGTATGGAAGCCGTTTCGTCCGCGTCATTTTTTTTCAAATTTCCTCAGGACAGCAGTATAAAAATCTTCCACGTCCCTGAGATGACCGGTCAATATTGACTTCAGAATCTCCAGGTTCATCGACTGGTAATCATGGACGGCAATATTTCTGAACCCGACCATAGCTTCCATCTTCTTGAAGAGAAGTTCATCAATTATGCCCGCTTCGTTCAGAAATCTGAAATTGTCCTTGATCGAGGAGGCAAGGCCTAACCCTTCCGAGGCTGCTACATGCGCTGCGATATCGATGGCGGATTCTATTGCCCGCTGGAGATTAAGGACAACAATGTCCTGTTTATCAATGTCGTTAAGACTTTCGGGGTTGAGGCCGGTGGTCTCCTTGATGCGTCTGAGACATCTCTGGATATTGCCTGTTTTTGCAAGAAGGATATCCCTATCAGGCATAGGTTCTTCCCCGTAATATATTTTCTTCCGCCTCTTTTCGTATATGCTTCAGATCATCATATTCCTTCACGGTCTTNNTCATTCAGGACAACCAGGTCAATTTCCCTGTCTGTTGCGCCTGCAGCCTCATTCCTAATCTTCAGGACATCTGAAGCATCGGGCCTGTTGCTGAACAGGACAGCGATGTCGAGGTCGCTTTGCCGCGTGAACCGGCTGCTGACAGCAGAACCGAAGATAAACACAAGAAGAATATCATCCTTGTCTCTGAAGTATTCTCCGAGCGGTCCGGTAATGTCCTCTGACACGGAATTATTCAATGCAATGCCTCCCAGCAGGCTGCGCTGCTGTTATCAAGTATATCACAACCACATAGCCTTCTTTTTCACTGCTGGAAGACGACTGCCTAATGATATCTCCGAATCGTATGGCTCTGGCGCATGGCGCAGGTATTCTTTGCCTCCGGTATGATTTCTTCGAAACGCCCTTTACGCATCCCAGTGGCAGGTGTCTGGAAGCTGAGGTATTGGCCTCATGGAGCGGCAGATCACCTGCGCTGCCACATGTCGCCTGAATACGATGGTTCTCTGCTGGTCAGTTTTTAGGGATGATGTCAGCAAAGGCAAAGCCATTTCGCTGCACAATCTCCCCAACGGCGACCTCAATGCGTTTCTCAAACATCGGCCCGCCGACAACGATGGTATGAAACTCACCGTTCTCTCCACACGGGTCAACTCCAGCGGGAAGTTCTTCCAGGAGGCCCCGCGACCATCGGCGGCCCACGAAGCTCACCGGCAGCTTCTTGAGGTCCACGCTGCTGATGTATGCTTCCAGACCCGCGGTGAGCATTTCCTCGGCCAGCTTGACCGTGGGGATCTGCCACAGCGGAAAGAGCGGCTCGATCCC
>DKBH01000067.1 GCA_002451165.1 Nitrospiraceae bacterium UBA6905 | reverse complement strand
CAGAAGTCCGAATATCGCAAACAGTACAACCCCTGCTCCTGCTCCGACGTATGTTAAACTCTTTGTGTAGGTGGTGTCTTTCATGGTCCTGTCCTCCTTGTTTCGTTCTTGCCCTCTTAAATACACGATCCGTGCCAACCCTATCTCACTGTTTTTATTGCATTTCCCCCTTTCGCATGCGTGCAGCTCTGCAAATTCCTTTCGCAGTAATGCGAAAAAAGGAGATGCAACTGAAAATTTGGCGGGATTTTGAAAGGATGAGCAGGGAATAATCGAGGAGGGGCGTTGGACTTTGGCGATTAGTACGCCGCCTGTTCCGCAAGTATTGGGAATAGAAACTACAGGGGATTACCGGATTATACATACACGATCGATTCGGCTGACATGAGAAAAAGGCCGGGAAGTTCTCGGCCCTAAACAGAAGGAGTGGCTTGAAAGAGTAATTACTGAACGGTAAATTTGGCGCTTTCGGATTTTGCTGCTGTTTTCCTATCAGCAGCCTTGAGTATGACCTTCGCCTTCGCCTTAGTTTTAGTTTGCGACACTGCAGGAACGTTCCGGCTGAAGCTGGACGACCCTAAATTTGAATACCCTGCGCAGTCTTCCAGGTCGTTCCGTTTTTCAAGGTGTAATTGACTATTGCAGCGGCCGGAGGGGCCGGCATGCCATTCACTATCCATGTAATGGTATACGGAGCATTCTGAATATCTATCTCGGTAGCAGCCGGCGCCGTAATGGTCAGCACATCAAAGATGAATACGCCCTATTTCTTAGCACCGAGCTTCACGCTATTGCTGTCATAAACACTGACCTTGATAACGGCACTGGTGATGTTCTTTTTGATGGCACTGGGAACATCCCGACTCGCGGTTGTATAATTCAAGCGAAGTGCCAAGGTTGACCACGTCACTCCGCCATCAATGGACAGTCTGACGTTGCAGGATGCTGCGCCTGCCGCTGCTGTCCACGTGACTGCGTACGGTGCGCCGAAGACTACAGCCGATGACGGAGCAGATGCGCTACGAATCGTGGAGGCTGCCCGGGAATCCCATCGGCAGGGAAGAGAAATCATCCTGTCATAAGTTCCCTTAATCTTACATCCTTAACCTCACGCGCCTGAACGCGTAATACTGGGGACGACGCGCACTGGAGCGCACTATAGAAAATATAAAGGCGGCCTGTCCTCACAAGAAACTTCCTCACCGCCGCTTTCACGATGGTCCGGGAGGCATTTCATTCTGGGGCGTTGAACGATCAAACTCAAAGATGTACCTATCGCGGCCGCGTATATCATGAAAAGGAACGATCACGTCCGGTTTGAATTGCTGGAGTTCATCCAAATACTTCCCTCTCATAATAAGCACCACTTCTTTCTGCTCCCGGATGACTTCTCTCACCTCTTCCGGCGAATGGAGTTCGCTGATGCATCGGTCGGCATAGAAGACGATGTCTTCGCTGACGTCTTTATAGAAATAGACCGGGATTTTTTCTGAACCCACCTCGTGAAGAACAAATGCATAGACAGGGCTAATTTGATATCCATGAGCTGCAATAAACAGATTGAGCACTAAAAGAATCGCTAAACCCTTAACTACCGTAAGAGAAAGGATTCTTTCCCGCAGATCTCCTTTCACCGCGGTCAGTAGGGAGACGAACATGACAAGACATCCGCCCAGCAAGATGGGTCTGGATGCCATTGTCGTGAAATAGGCGACATAGGCAAGCGCCAACATCTCTACCAACACAAAGACTCGGTAGCTATTGCGCACTGTCTTCTTGAAAACACTCATCTGACGTAAGGCGCTGCCAATGAGGATCGCGAGCGGCGGATAGGCAATGAGTATGTAATTATGCAACTTATTGGCCGATATGCTAAAAAAGAGCACCACAAATACTGCCCAGAAGACAAAGAAGAGCTCGTCCGATTTTTCCCGGAATATCTTCTTAAGATGTATCCATACTTCTTGGAAGAATGGCAGCCAGAGATAGAGCGAGCCTACGACAATGGGGATGTAATAATAAAAAGAAAAGGGATGCTGTCTCGCCTGTCCGGTAAATCTATAGATGTTATGAAAGAGGAAGAATTCTTCAACATACCGATACCCATAAATTTTGATCATGATGATATACCACGGCAACCCTATAAGTAAGAGAAGGATAATGCCGAGGGGATGCAGCATTTTTTTTGCCGTATGAATTATCCCCTTGTTATAGGAGAAATAGAAGAAGATGACAGCCCAGGGGATCAAGATGCCGACCGGCCCTTTCGTGAGAAAGGCAAAGGCTTGACACGCAAAACCGAGATACAGGTATCCTTTTCTTTCTCTCTCAATGGCATGGTAATAACTGAACAGTGCGGCGACTTCAAAAAAAACCAGCAGCATTTCTGGCGCAACCGCTCTGCCCATAACCCAGATATGAGGGATAGTGGCGAAGACGAGAACAGAGAGGAGGGCGGTCCAGTGGTCCGACCGCTGCTGAGCTGCACGGTAAAGAAGAAGCATGACCCCAAGCGTTGCTAGAAGCGAAGGGGCCCGAGCAGCCCAGTCGGAAACACCGAATAGCTTAAAAGAAATAGCAATGGCCCAGTATATGAGTGGCGGCTTGTCGAAACGAGGCTGGCAGTTGAATGTGGGGGTGATGAAATCACCTGTCTCGATCATTTTTGCTGCGGCAAAGGCATACTTGGGCTCGTCGGGCGGTATGAGGGGTATGGATACGAACCCGCTGAGAAAGAAGAGCCCCCAGATGATAATCACGCTGACAAGGAAATAGTCTCGGTAATCGCGACGCAGCATATTGTTATTGCTCAAAGAATCCATGTATCATCACGCCGGCGAGCCGCTCAAACAGGATATGTGGTGTGGTTCCGCATTCCCAATGAAGTCTTCACCACATTACTATGCAGAAAAGCTACGAATTTCAGGGAGGAATCTTTCATAGGGTTATCGAGTGTTGTTAGCCTCGATCCAGCAGCCAAGGTAGACTATGTCCGGTGATGCGCTTCGACCAGTTGCACCTGCCATATAAGCATGAAGTATGGTGGGCGATACTGGGATTGAACCAGTGACCCCTCCCGTGTGAAGGGAGTGCTCTCCCGCTGAGCTAATCGCCCGCTTCGACCTTAATGAGAACAGCGTGATCGGTGATTAGAACATACCAAAAAGAAGAAACAAAAGCAAACCTCAGTTCCTGCCGATGCAGAAGTACTTGAACCCGAGCTTTTTCATCTTCGCCGGTTCATAGATATTCCGGAGATCGAAGAAGTAGGGCGTCTTCAGCAGGGCCTTGACCTTCATGAGCTCGAGGTTCCGGAACTCGTTCCACTCCGTCACAATCACCACAGCGTCAGCGCCCTTCATGCAGTCATAGGGCGTCTTCGCATAGCGGATGGTGCTTCCGAAAATCGCCCTGGCATCGTCCATGGCAATAGGATCAAAGGCCTTCACCTTCGCCTTCGCCCTGAGCAGATGCTCGATAATGTAAATAGACGGTGCCTCGCGCATGTCGTTGGTATTGGGTTTGAACGAAAGGCCGAGGATGGCGAGGGTCTTCGCCTTTAGTTCACCCATACCCCTCCGTATCTTCTCAACAGCCATATGTTTCTGCCGCTCGTTCGCCTCGACAGCCGCTCGGACGACGCCGACCTCTGCGCCATGGTTCTTCGCAATCGTCAGGAGCGCCCGCGTGTCCTTGGGAAAGCATGAACCTCCGTACCCGGGGCCAGGATGGAGAAACTTGGCGCCGATGCGATGGTCAAGCCCCATGCCCTTGGCGACCATATGCACGTCGGCACCCACGCGATCGCACAGGTTCGCCATTTCATTGATGAAGGATATCTTCACCGCAAGGAATGAGTTGGCTGCATATTTGATCAGCTCCGCTGTCTCGATGTTTGTGATCACGAAGGGCGTCTCGATGAGGTAAAGCGGGCCATAAAGGTCCTTCATGATCGCAATGGCCTGCTGGCTTGACGCCCCGATAACAACCCGGTTCGGTCGCATGAAATCCTCGATGGCAGCGCCTTCCCTGAGGAATTCGGGATTGGATACGATATCAAAATCTATCTGCTCCTTCAGCCGTTTCGAAATTATCTTTCTGAGCCGGCCGCCGGTCCCTACCGGAACCGTGCTCTTGGTTACGATCACCTTGTATCCCCGGATGTTCTGCGCAATCTCTTCGGCAACGGCTTCAACATACTGCATATCCGCAGAACCGTCGCCGCGCGGCGGCGTCCCGACAGCGATGAAGATGACCAGGCTCGAATCGACGGCATCTTGTATACGCGTCGAGAACCTGAGCCTGCCGTTCCTGACATTCTTTTTAACCAGATTATCGAGGCCGGGCTCGTAAAAGGGGATTTCCCCTTTTTTCAGGGCCTTTATCTTCTTCTCGTCCTTGTCGACGCAGGTGACGGCGACGCCGAACTCCGCAAAACATGCACCCGTAACGAGGCCGACGTAGCCAGTGCCGATAACTCCTACATGCATATATCCTCCCTGTGCTCAGCGGCTGATATTATACCTGATTCCCTGTTTTTTCATGCTGCTCCCATGCCCTGGCATATTTGAGAAATGTATAGTAGCTATAGAGAAGCGCGAGGACCAATCCGTGCATCCCGTCAAGATATCCCCTTCTGAATACGTACATCCTGAAGAAGGTAATGAACGGCTTTACTACCAGAGAAAAGGCCCCCGGCCGGCCCCGTCTCCCTATCTCTTTTGCAGCGAGCGAAGAATAGACATCCATCTTGCGGAGGTAATCCGCGATGGTTTCGTAAGTATAGTGTTCCAGCGGCGCCTTCAGCTGCCCCACCCTGCCCCGGACAATAACCTTCTCATGGACTTCGCGCTCTTCCAGTCCTCCCCGGTCCTTCCGGAAAAGCCTGAGCGTACTATCAGGCCACCACCCGCTGTGCCGTATCCATCTGCCGAGAAAATAGTTTTTCCGCGGCATGGCAAAGCCGTCATGATCGCCACGCTGCACTGCCCCGGCTATCTCATCCCTCAGCTCGGGCGTAATGCGCTCATCAGCATCCAGAATGAGTACCCAAGGACCCTGCGCATGGTCAACACCCCGTTGTTTCTGGCGTGCATATCCCTCCCATGCATGCTGGAAGACCCGGTCCGTGTACCGCCTGCAGATATCGACGGTCCGGTCCGTGCTGAAGGAGTCCACAACAACAATTTCCTGGGCTCCTTCCGCGCTCCTGAGCGCGTCTTCGATGTTCTCTTGCTCGTCTTTCGTGACTATGACAACGGAAACGGGGATCACGTGCTGCTCCTCTGACGACCGGTTTTCTCCTCCATTATAGCCGAATACAGGCGCAGCATCTCAAAGACCGAACGCTCCAGGGTGAACCGCTCAGCCGTGCGCCGCGCCTCCCGCGCCATCGCCTGAAGCATACCAGCATCAAGAAGCCTCTTCATGCTCTCGGAAATGGCATTCCTGTCCTCAGGTTCCGGCACTACGAAACCGCTCTTCCCTTCTTCGATGATCTCGGCAGCACCGCTGTTGCGTGTCGTGATGACCGGAAGACCACTCGCAAGCGCCTCAAGATGGACATTGCCGAAGGGTTCGTACACCGTGGGAAAGACAAAGGCGTCCGCAGCGGCATAATACTGCTCGATATTTTTTTGCGGGCCGCAGAAGATGACCCGCTGCTTCCCGACCATATTCTGAAATTTCTTCTGCGAGCCCTTGCCGACGATCAGCAGCGTGACCGGTGCATCAAGCATCTCTGCTGCTTCAATGAGATAGCCGACCCCCTTACGCTCAAAGCCGGAGCCGACAAAAAGGAACACCCTGTCTTGCTCGGCAATCTCATACTGGCGCCGCACCTCCTTCCTGAAACGCTCCCGATTTCCGGGATGAAACCGCCGGAGGTCCACGCCATTATAGATGACCACAATATCGTCTACAGGTACCTGATAGTGTTCGATGATGTTCCTCTTGACCAGTTCGGAGATCGCAATGATCTTCCGGTAGCGCTCCCCCCTGAATATGCTGCGCTCCAGACCGAGAATGAGCCAGTGATAGGGATTGAACACCGTGGAAAGCCTTCCCAAGATGCCGGTCCGCTTCCAGCGCTGCCTAAGCCACTCGATATGGCACCCGTCCCCTGCCCGGTAAATATCCTGATACAACGTCTTGTCATGGCTCTGGATGATGTCATAATGCCCTTCCGCGACCTGGTTCCGGGATGCAAAGGCAAACATGAGGTCCCGGAGCAGCGAATTGAATGTCACTGCAGGGACCTTGTGGAAAAACATCCCCGGCGAAGGCGATCTGCCCTCCCATGAGATCGCGTGAATATGTACCTCATGCCCCTGAAGAAGCAGCTGGTCGATAAGCCCCTGCGAAAAACTCTCTGCACCGCCGTGATACGTGTATTTTTTGCGTATCAGAGCTATCTTCATATAAACCTACCGGCAAGGTCAGAAAGCCACGCCCTGACCTGGAGTATTCGCGCGTCTGACCGCCTTCCAACCTTCTTCATCAACCGACTGATCCTGCGATAATGCTCTGAAAGAATCCTTCTGTCTGAGCGTATGTCCGCATGGTATTTTTCAAGGATGTACTGGGCGGCCCGGAGGTTCCGAAGATGGTTCTTTGAAATGCTGTTCGCGGATCGATGATAAAGAAGCAGCGGTTCATCAATACAGGAGAAGCGGTATTTCCGGGCAACCCGAATGAGCAGTTCCATATCCTCCAGGGCATCCATCAGCTCGTCAAACCCGCCGCAGACATCGAAGACCTCCCGCCGGAACAGACAAGCCTGGATGCCGATACCTCTGAACAGATACTGCAGCCCCATTTTGTAAAGGTGAGGCTCATCGGGCATGATACGCCGTTTGTAGAGCACGCTCATGCCCTCTGCGCCGACATAATAAACGAAGCAGTAGACCATGCCGACGTCATCGGGAAGCCCCTCTAGGACCTCCACCTGTCTGCCGAGCTTTGCAGGCAGCCATTCGTCATCCGAGTCCTGGAAGGCAATGAACCTGCCTTTAGCACTGGCGATCCCGGTGTTGCGCGCTCGCGACTGCCCGAGATTCACGGGATGCCTGATAGCACGCACCCGGCTGTCGCGGTCCGCAAGCCCGTGTATCAGATCCGGCGTATTGTCGGTGGAGCCGTCGTCCACCACGATCAGTTCAAAGTCAGAAAAGCTCTGGGCGAGGACGCTGCGCGCAGCCCGCTCCAGGGTCTGGCTCCGGTTATATGTAGGCAGGACAACGCTTACCGCGGGCATTCAGCCGCCTGTAAACGCGCCATCTTTTGTTGCATGCCACTGACCATACCAAAGATGATGCAGGGAAAGGCAAACGGAAGCGTTTCGATTGTGGAATGCAGGAGGTATACACATACGAATGCGGCAAGCAGACTGAAGACGAGAAGCGACGTCACAGGGACAGCCTTCTTCATCAGGCTCCTCACCAGCCGGACGAATCCCGTAGCAATAAAGAGGAGATAAAAGACAAGACCGACAATGCCCTGATGGAACAAGACAAAAAGGAATGTGTTATGCGTTCCGATTTTCAACCGATCAGGTATCATATCTTCCCCGGGTTTCCCGCTCAGGACGGGGCCTTCATGCCAGATAATACGATCGCCATAGCCCCACCCGAAAACAGGGGATTCCTTGACACCGCTGATAAAATTCTGCCATATCTCCGTCCTGTAGGTGATCGTCCTCAGTTGTTCCAATGTGGTACTCAGCATCCTGTGGCGAACCGTAGGAAAGACAAGCCAGACAACTGCGCAGAATATGACTACGAAAAGGCTGCTTACTGCGATAGCGTGCGATAATTTCAACCGCCCCCTGCTCAGAAAAAAAGAAAAGAACAAGGATAGGGCTAGCAGGCTTATCCAGCCCCCGCGGGAAAGACTCAGAACCACCGCTCCTGCAGAAGCCCCGATCAGTGCCCAGAGAATATACCGTGCGGCTTTTGTCCTCAGCATCGCAGTACAGGCAACAGCAAACGGCAGCAGAAAATTTACCTTCATGGCAAAAACATTAAAATACAGGTCGAACTTGAGGAACGCAATGTCGGGAAAAAGTTGTTTACTCGTAACCCCCTGCTTATGCCGCATGCCATAGGTAAAATAGCCGCCGCCAACCACGGAGAGAAGTGCAACCACAAAGAGCATAAGAAGGCCCTTCACCTTTTCTTCCGCATCTGACTGGAAATGAGCTGCAACATACAGGAAAAGGCCGGGCAGCACTTCCCTGCTTAAGCCTATCAGGGAAATCTTTGGGGCAAAGGAAAAGAAAACGAGTGCGTAGCTGATGCCGACATAAGCGGCGAGTGCATAAAAGGGGACCGTTCGCATGAAGGAGAAATCACGGTTCACGGCAAGTTGCGCCAACAGAAACAGCGCAGTGATATAAGGGATATAAAGCCGCAGGTCACCGCCCTTCCTGATGCCGGTAAGCACATAGAAGAGGAAGAGGTAGGTGGCGTATTTCAGCCCTGTTTCGATCAATGGAGCGATCTTGCTGCTATGCTGATGCTGTTCTGCCAATTAGATTCTCCAGGATCGAGAGATAGTTCTGCGCCCACGCATCGTTCAGAACGAACCTGCTGCTGACGTCTTCATACGCCCGTTCCGCACACCCAGTTCTCAATCCTCGATTTTCCACCATGCTGCAGATCTCCTGAATCCACGCATCAGGGTCATTCTCGGCGAGGAGACAGGTCTCGCCGTGGTGAAGTCCGGCATAAGCCTCCACCCGCGAAAAGATAGTGGGGATGCCGGAAGCTGCATATTCAAGGTACTTGATGTTGCTCTTGGCGCGGTTAAATCGCAGGTCGCTCAGCGGCACGACACCAAGATCAAATGTTTGATGCTGAAGCTTTCGGGCAAATGCTCGGTAGGGCATCTTTGTATCGAAAATTGTAACATTTTTCATTTTTTTTATTCGTGCACTGAGGTACTTCGCGTTGCCCCAGAGACAGAAGACAACATCTCTGCCATACTTCTCTGCACATCGCTCCATGGCCGGCACGATAAAAGAGATATTCTCGCTCATGAGCCCGGTACCAATGCAGCAGATCCTCAGGGGAACAGACCTGCCCGCACGGACAGGTCTTCGCATATCCCAGATCTCGGGGTCAAGGAGGTTTGGGAAGACGGTCACCCGGTCGTTCAGGGCTTGCAGTTCATCCGCAAGATACCCCGTTGACACGATGATACCGGCAGATCTCTTCAGATATTCTGCAACGCCGTCCGCATCCTCCCGCAGGGTGTCACTCCTCCGGTCGTACAGAAGATGGTCATCCGTCTCATTGATGATAGGGATTCCTCGTGATTGAGCAACGTCGAAGATACTCTTAAGGAGATCAAGGTTCCGGATACGGGCAATAAGAACGACGTCTATTCCGTCCTTGACGCAAAGCCGTGAACCCCTCCCGAAAAAGGATTTTTTGACTACATCATGAACCTGCACCTTCCCTTCTCGCTGCAGCACATTGAGCACGCTCCTGAATCTGAGATGATACGACGGAGCATGGTCGCCCATCGCCGTTGCGATGCCGATCCTTATCATGAGGGAAAGATTACCGATTTCTCGATCATGTCGCACATCTGGCGTATCCTCACCTCATACACATGGTCCCTGAGAACTCTTGCCTGCCCTGCCACTGAAATCTTTTCTCGCGCTTCGTCATCCCGGAGATAACGCCGTATCTTGTCGATCATCTCGTCCTCGGTATGGAAGGTGACGATCTCCTTGTCAGGTACAAGTACTTCTTCAATGCCGTCGACGTGTTTGCAGAGATAAAACGCACCACAGCCCACTGCAGTATACATGCGCGCGCTCATGGACTTGCGTATATCCGGCCTGGAGTCAAAGGCAAGGAATATCTTCGAAAGCTTCGCCACCTTGGCATATGCTTCGCCCCAGATGAACCTGCCTCCATAGGCCTTGCCGATCCTTCCGTAAATGAGCGGAATGTTCGAGATTTTCCAGGGTATCTCCGGACCCCACCATTTGAGCATACATCCCGTGTCTATTACCCTTGCGAGGGCGTCTCTCCGCGCGAGATACTGGGGCTTTGACCCAAGGTTGCCGACAAAGGCGACGTCGGCGCTAAAGGCTCTGCGGTCCTCTTCAGTCACACCTGATAGCGCAAAAAACGACGGCTCAAAACCCTGGGAAAGCCAGAAGCTGTTCTGGTTCAATTTCCTGAAGGCATCCAACAGCCCTTCTGACATGGTCAAGAATATATCGGCACTCCTTACATATGGTGGAAGCCATTCGGGGATTACGGGATCAGGATACCACTGCACGACCGGAGCCAGTGTTCTCATGGCCTGAAATGCCGTCGCGGGAAGCTCGTCCTTGGTATGCAGGATGAAGTCAGCCCTCGTATGACGAAGCAGGTCAAGCGCAGCGGTCTCAGCCTCATGCACAGCAGCGGGATCAAAGAGAAGAACCTTGTAGCCGTTTTTTTCGAAGCCGGTTTTATAGTACCATCCGCTGCTCCAGGGTTTGCTGAAGTCGGTGACAAGAAGTACGCTCTTCGGCTTCTTCAAGCGATCGTTACTCATCATGAATCAGTATACCGAACCTCCTCAGTTCTCTTGTAGCAGGCGGGGTACCTCAGCCAGAACATCTGCCGGGGTAAGAAAGTCGAGACAGTGAATTTTTTCGCGACAGTCTATCACACTCGATCCACATCTGCAGGAAACCCGCAGCGACCTCACCCGCGTCGCGTCAGCATGCCATGGTCGCCACCGTGCAAAATCGCCCGGCCCGAATAACGCAATCAACGGCCGGTTCAGGTACGACGAAACATGTACCGGTCCTGAATCAACGCTAATCAGAAGGTCTGCAAGATCGATCAAGGCTGCGAATTCTCCAAAGGTCGTCTTGTTCACCAGCGACAGAATCTCTTCGGAACAGCGGGTGAGAATATCACCCGACTGCACCGCCGCCATGTTTCCTGCGCCGGCAAGCACAACCGTACCTCCAAGGTCCCTCTCGATCTGCTCGCACAGTGCTGCAAAGTTTTTTGTGGACCAGTTTCTCGAAGATCGGCTGCCGCTCGGGCAGACAACTATGAGCGGCCTTCTGAATTCGTGAAGCTTAAACTTTATTGAGGCGTTCTCTTCCTGCGTGATCCAAAGTGTTGCATCATGCGGCGCCACTTTATCAAAGACACTGACCAGCTTCAGGTTACGAGCAACTTCATGCTCATCCGGGCTGTACCGATCGGCAACCGTATATTGTCGGTGGTAGCGCCACCGATGCTTCATACATACTCCTTTGAGGGATTCGGGGAGTATGCCTACGGCAAACGTGATCTTCAGGTGCTGCTTCAGCCGGATCCAGGCTGCATCCTGCGATGAGGTCAGCAGCAAGTCATACGCCGTTCCGGGGGAAGCGCCCTTCAGGTCATCGACGAGGACGCTCTCAACGTAGGGGATACGCCGGGCCACATCGAGTCCTGCCCTGCGGCATAGCAGCGTTATGGCTGCTTCGGGGAAGAGGCGGTGCAGGGCGCTCAGCGTCGGGAGAAATGTCATCATGTCGCCGATCTTCTGGGTTCGCACCGCAAGTATGCTTCTGATATGCCCTCCCGTATATGCCTCGAGAAGCTTCTCTCTTCTTCCACCGGTCACTTTAAACATACTTCTTGGTCCAATCTGCAAGCCGCTCGCTCCATGACCGCACATCACCGGGGAGACTATGGCGCCATGTCTGTATGAAGCGCCTTTGCATGCGCTCTCGAAGAGACTCGTCCGTTTCGCGCGCTACTGATGAGCGTGTTCCGGCTCCTTCGTGGGTAAAGGGAATGTTTACAACATAGTTATGAAAGCAGGCATGGAGCGATCTCAAAGAAAGATCTTTGTCGTAATAGTGCATGACAAAACCCTCGTCGAATCTTCCGATCTTCTCGAACACTTCCCGCTTCAGTGCCATAAAAAGTCCATCTACGACCGCAACTTCGACCCGGTTTGAAACAAGCGTGCCTTTCCCTGCCTTCGCATGCATGATCCCCCGCCCCATTAGGCTTCCATCTGAACGGATCCGCTTCGCGCCATAAAGCCCGACAACTCCCGCCATTTCCGTGCCCATCACGAATGCGCGTATCTTCTTCGGCCAGGATGGATCATGGATGATGACGTCATTATGCATGAAAACAAGCACATCCCCTCGGGCAAGCTCCGCTCCCTTGTTGAACGATGCTGCAAGACCACGGTTTTCGGCGTTCCGGAAATAGGAAAACGGCCCGGCGAGGGTTGCGAGATAATCGGGCGTACTGTCCGCAGAACAGTCATCGATCAGAATGCATTCTCGCAGCCCTTCGGCGCCCTGCAGGGAAGCAACAAACCGCATCGTGATCTCGACCCTGTTGAAGCAGGGAGCGATTAGGCTGATCCCTTCCATGCCCTGTATCTTTCTTCTGACTTGATGCGCATGATAGAACAGAGCCGCGCTCTATTGACACGTGCCCCTCCCCTCTCCTTGAGATATGTATTCAGAAATAACACTCTCTCCTTCGTTCCTATCGGGAGGTCAGGGTTGTTGAGACACGAAAGGTCCCGGGCTATTTCTTGCTCATCCACCCTGCTCTGCAACCGTATCCTGTCAAGGTCTATAAACGTTACCAGATCACCGGCGACATATACATGGCCGAGATGAAGGTCCCTGAAATACACTCCTGTGGTGTGTGCCAAAGCGATTTCTCTGGCACACCGCATCAACAAATGCCTCGTTCCCGCAAGATGTCCGCTGTAGTTTCTTATCAACATATCATAGAGGGATTCGCCTGGCGCCTCTGCGGTGAAGAGAAGGGACTTCCCAAGCGCTCTCAGAACGCACCATCCCAGTGGGTCGGGTGTCCTCAGGCCGCGCCCGAGAACGTGCAACGTCTTATTGAACGTGCGTTTCGCTTTCGGGCTGAATCTTTCCCGCAGCGTGTCCCACCAGCCGAAGGCGTGGTAGATTTTTATATACCAGCGTCCCGGTCCACCTTCTCCCCTCAGGACCGTGGTCGGAAGCACTGTCGGGAAAAGCTTCAGGTCCATCGCGGCAAAAAGGGAGGAGAGGCGTTCATCCCGTCCTCTCATCGGAAACCATATCTCAGGGTGCTTCTGGCTAGCTGCTATCATCATCCGCACCTTTTCTGCAAAAAAAAGATCTCTGAACTCACCTCTGAAATCTCTGTCGCTATATCGGATCATCTCAGGTCCTCGTTGCCATAAGCGCATAATAGACGCGCTCAGTCTCTTCGATCATCCTCTTGGGGGAGAACTTTTCCAGCACCGTTCTCCGCGCGTAAGAACCTAACTTCTGGAGCAGCTCCGGCTCGGCAATGAGCCGCATGAGCGCCTCATACAGACTGTTGCTGTCTCCCCGCCGAAAAAATGCACCATTTTCTCCGTCGATCATAAATTCTCTGAAGCTTGAAATATCCGACGCGAGGACAGGCTTTGCCATCGCCATGGCTTCGATCATGGAATTGCCGAAGGCCTCCGTAACCGAGGGAAATACAAATATATCCATCACGCTCAGAAGCTCAGGGATATCCGTGCGAAGGCCGGGGAGAATGATCCTCTGCTTGAACCTCGATTGAATAGCATCAAGTAACGGTTCGTGCCGTCCCACCCTTCCGATAAGCAACAGGAAAACGTCTTCACGCCTGCTGAATAACCTCTGCGCAGCCTCAACGAGATACCGCTGCCCCTTCACCGAGGTAAAGCCAGATGTATTTCCGACGACCAGCGCGCGTGAAGGAATTCCGAGCGAACTTCTCATTTGTGTTTTCTGGTCTTCGCTGATCCTGCCGGGATCGAAGCGTTCAGCATCGATCGAACCATACACTCTTTCAATTTTATCCGCTCCGATATGGCCGGCATCCCCCAAAACGTCCGCAGCAGCATTATTTACAGTTATGAAACGATCAGGGAGCGAATAGATGAACCGTGCAAACAAGTCTCCCTTTACTGCATTCAGGTTATGCTTAAACCGCACGAGCTTGCGCTTCGTCAGAAGCGCGGCAATGCCGCCTGCCCAGCTATCCACTGAACTGTGCGTCGAGACAATATCCACCCCCTCCCGTCTGATGATATTGACGAGCAGCGGAACGGTAGCTGCATAAGCCTGTTTGACCATGTTGACTTCGTATACCTTGACCCCCGCATCGCGCGCTCTTTGGGCAAGGATGCTCCCCTTATGACAGGTTATGATCATGGTATGCCCCCGTTGACCAAGCCCGATAGCTTCGGATAATACCCGGTTCTGCTGGCCGCCCCATCGCTTCAGCGTCTCCGTATGCAAAATGACAAGCTTCCGAGTCGTCATGTGCAATCTCGACCCGCCAATAGGAAATGTGGTAAAGCGCGTATGCGGACCCTATGCAGTCGCTGCAACACGCTGAGCAATGCCCTGGTGGGTTTGCATCCGATTTCCTCTATGCCCTCCTTGCGCCCCATCAATGCAACAGCCTCGCGTAGAGCTCCTCAATCCTGTCAAGCATATGGGATGCAGAGTGTGTACTGCGTATAAGATCCCGCGCATTTCTCTTACAATCAGTTGCGAGCGATGTAACGGTCGCCATCCGCACAATAGCTTCAGCAAGCGCCTCGGAATTCCCCGCATCGAACGTAAGTCCTGTCTTGCCATTGATCACGACTTCTGGCACTCCCCCTACGTTCGAAGCCACCACCGGGACACCCGCTGCCATCGCCTGAAGGAGGCTTTGGGGGAGCCCCTCCGACCATGAGCTCAAAATCGCCACATCGGTAAAGGAATATATCTCGGGGATGTTCCGAACAAAGCCGGTGAACACAACATACGCCTCTATTCCCAGATCCGCAGCCATCTTTTTAAGGTAACTCATTCTCGGGCCGTCTCCCACTATCAGAAATATGACTCCGGGTATGGCGTGCATCACCGCGCGAACCGCCCTTAAGGTTACTTCATGCCCCTTGACGCTTCTCAGGATCCCGACATTCGTGATAACTGTGGCGCTCCCGTCAAGGCCGAACCCTACCTTGGCCTCGGGATTCCTCTTCACGTCGAAGAAATGCTCGGGGATGCCCGTTGGAATGCTCACGACAGTCTTTTCGGGGAAACCGCATTCTCTTACCAGCCTGTTTTTCATATTTTCCCCGCATGTTATATATATGTCGGGCAGATAATGAACGAAGTTGAGCAGACTCCTCTTCAAGGGGATATTGAGATGTCTTGTCCTGATAAGGACAGGTACTTTCGCAATCTTTGCCGCGATGCCCCCAATCCATGCGTCTACTCCACTATGCGTATTGACAATCTCGATGCTGTTTTTCTTTAGAATGCTTTGCAGCTGCAGGATGCTCGCCACATCGTAGGGACGTTTCATGGGAAGCGTAAACACGGGTATCCCCAAATTTACCGCTTCCGGGTTTATTCGCGCCTCCTGCCTGCATGCAAGAAACATCTTGTGCCCTCGCGCCGCGAGGCCCGCAAGCTCGGCCAGAACCCGTTTCTCCTGGCCGCCGAGGCCGTCAGACCACTCTGTGTGAAGAATCCTCATGCTATTTAAAATACGTAAGGTACACCCTGCTCAGCCACGGCCGCGAGTAGATAACGAGTTTTTTTGCAAGGGATGCAGTACTGATATTGCCGATGACGATGCGTTTAATACGCGGCAAGACATCCTTGGAGTCGTTGGTACCCGCTTCGGTAGTGAACAACATACGGTATCCCAAAGAAGCTGCTAGGGAACGGTAATCATCATCATAAAACCCCTGCGGCCAACAGAGGCAACTGCCTCCCAATCCTTTTTCCTCGAGGAGTTCCTTTGCTATCTGAAGGTCTTTCTTTAGGGCAGCATTGCGCTGGCTCCGGTCAGGCATCAGCTTGTCCCAACGCTGGTGCGTGTGGGTATGGGAATGGAACTCGAACAGACCGGAATCCTTCATCGCCGCCACCTCGTCCCAGGAGAGCATCACCTCATCGGCCCGGCCATTTTCAACGAGGCCTGCAGCCTCCCGGTGCGTGGGGAGGGCTTCGAGACGGCCTTGGTCAGACCGAAGCCGCGTTCCCTGTGGGGCAACGTGCGCTGTGACGAGAAAGATGGCTGCCTTCATACCGTATTGCTTCAGGATGGGATAGGCAAAGACCCAGTTATCGAGCCAGCCGTCATCAAAGGTAATCATGACGGGCTTTTTCGGCGCGGCGATGCTGCCGGACAGGATACCAGCAAATTCGCCTGCGTGCACCGTCGTGTATCCCCGGTTTTTGAGATACTTCATATGCAATGAAAATACTTCGGGCGTGACATTGATAAAACTTCCCACAGGGTTGACATGATGATACATGAGAACGGGGATGGCAGGGCGTTGCAGGTGCATGCGAACGACTATGCCCCTGATGCGAAGGCATTATACAGGTGCATATAGGTATTGCTCCGAGTCATCAGCTCCTCATGACTTCCCATATCGGTGATCTTGCCCCGCTCGAGCACGACGATGCGATCGGCATTCCTGATCGTCGAAAGACGGTGCGCAATAACGATGGTGGTGCGCTCCTTCATCAACGTCTCGAGCGCCCGCTGGACCAACGCTTCCGATACCGAATCAAGGGATGACGTCGCTTCATCAAGGATAAGGATCGGCGGGTTCTTCAGGATCGCCCGTGCAATGGCGATCCGCTGACGCTGTCCGCCCGAGAGCTTCAGGCCGCGCTCCCCGATCATAGTATCATATCCGTCAGCGAGTTCCCGCACGAAGTCGTCGGCAAAGGCGAGCTGTGCGGCACGGATGATCTCATCCTCGGAGGCCTCGGGTCGACCGAAGGCTATGTTCTCCCGCACCGTGTCATTGAACAGAATAATATCCTGGCTGACGATGCCGATCAGCTCTCGGAGAGAGAAGATGTCCACCTCGCTCAGATCGACCCCATCCAGGCGAATAGTCCCGCCGGTGACCACATGGAATCTCGGGATCAGGTCAACCAGCGTGGATTTGCCTACGCCGCTCCTACCGACAATTGCAATGACCTCTCCTGGCAGTATCGAGAACGACACGTCACTCAGCACCATCTGAGCCGTACCCGGATAGGCAAACGACACATGATCAAAGGCAAGGGACTTCCTGAACCCGTTAATGACCGTACGGCCCCTTTCCTCATGCTCAGATTTAAGGAGCGTATCGATACGCTCCATGGAAGCCCTGGTCTCCTGCAGCGTCGTATAGGCATCACCAACCTTCTTCACGGGACCGAAAAGCAGATAGATCGCCGTAAGCGCCGAGAAGAAATCTCCCGGTGTCATGACGGACTTTTCCACCATAAGTCCCCCGTACAGCAGGATGAGCGCAAATCCCACACCAGTAAAGGCGTCGATGCTCAGACTGGTGAACTCCTTCGCCCTGACGACCCGTAGTGTTTCACGGTAATAGCGCTGTCCCTCTCTCTCGAATTTTTCGGCCATGGATGCCGCCCGGTTAAAGACCTTGATGATACGAATGCCGACGATGGTTTCCCCGATCCGCTGGGTGATATGCGAAAGCTTTCTCTGGGCTTCCTTGCGCGTCTTCTTGATCCTCTTGCCGAACTTTCTCGTGCTCAGCGCTATAAAGGGCATCAGGACCAGCGTAATAATGGTGAGGTCCCATTTTCGGTAGAGGGCAACACCGAGGAGGATCAGCACCGTCGGGACTTCCACAACAAAATTCCTGATGACGTTTGAGATGAGGGCGCTGAGCGACTCCACATCAAACATCACCCGAGATACGGTGATGCCCGATGATTCTTTGCCGAAGTAACTTATCGGCAGAAACAGAATATGACGGTAGAGACGGTTTCTCATGTCCCGTACCAATTTCATGCCGGCAGACTTCATAAGATATGTCTGACCGAAACTGATCAGACCTTTCAGCACAAAAAGCAGGACAATGCCAATCGCTAGGAACTTGATAAGTTCGTAGCGCTTGTTCCCCAGAATTTCATCAACGGCAGGCTTGACGACCCATGCGATCGCCCCGGTAATACCGGACAGCAGCGCGCTGAGAAGGATACCAGAAAAGACCCGCGGCCAGTATGGTCTCGTAAGAAGGAGGACTTTTTTAAATATCTGCATAATTTGGTAGTATAAACGATTCGCATATTAATTACCCGCTACAGAGCCTCTGCACAAAGCTTTACGCCAGCGCCGAAGCAGCGTCAGACCATCGTAATCCGGGGTGAAAAGAGTCATAGCGAAAGTTTGCAAGTATATTATTAAAGCGAGCCATCCGTCTTCGATGGACAGGGCAGACGTAATACTGCGGTCAATAGGTGCCGCTGACAAGTGTTGCAGTGATGGACCCGACAGCGACCTTCGACTGCATCCTGACCGGAATCCTCCTCTCATCGTCTGTCAGCCAGATATACACATCACCCTTCCGGTGGAAGATGCCTTCTGATTTCAGGAGCGGCTTTATAACAATAGTGTTCACATCGCCCATGACCGACCTGATCCGTTCTTTCCTTAGCACCTGAACCTCGACATTCCAGAGCTTTTTGCTGTCGAAAATATCCACAAAGACCGGCTTGCCGACCTCCAGTTTCAAGGTCCTGACATAATAGAGAACCGAAAGGGGGTCAAAGACTTTTTCATGGATCGTGTATTCCTTCTTCTCGGCATCGAGATGATTGATGAAGACCGCTTTCTTCCTGGGGTAGTCAAAGATGATTTCTTTGTCGCGCCGGTGTCTCCCTTCCCGGACACGGAGCCGGTAATTTCTCGGCTGCGCCAGGAAGATGTCCGACTTGCCCTTCTCCAGCACCGTCTCGACCCGATCTTCAACACGATAAAAGACCGATATCCAGTCGGCGGAAGTTGCCGTGGATTCCACCCGCATCACATCGCCGTCGATCACCACCTGAAGCGTTGCCGTGCCAGCCTTGATGCCGGTCCAGGTCAAATCATAGACCAGATGTTCCGGGATCGAAAAAGCCCGCGCAGCTTCGGCAAAGAATATCCCGCACCCCATGAGGAAACAGATGACGGCAAAAAAGATCGGCCATGCAACAACCGCCGTTTTCTTCCGCCATCTGCCCGTTGCTGTTCTTATTTTAAAGCTGTGGTGCATGGGCTGTTACTCGTTAAACACCTATAATTTGAAATAGGTTTTTGGTATAGTAATACATGCTGGTCATTCCTGCAATAGATTTGAAGGACGGTGTCTGCGTACGACTCCAGCAGGGAAGGAAGGATGCCGTAACGGTCTATTCCCGCGACCCGGCAGGGACAGCGCGACAGTGGGAGGCAATGGGGGCAAAGGTGCTGCATGTCATCGACCTCGACGGAGCATTCACCGGCAGCCAGAAGAACCTGAACAGGATCATCGAAATCCGAAAGAGCGTCAGGATGACTATCGAGGTGGGTGGCGGCATCAGGAGTATCATGGATGTTGACCGGCTCATCTCTGCTGATATTGATCGCGTCATCATCGGTACTGCCGCCATTGAGGACCCTTCGTTCGTCATGGACGCCTGCAATAAGTTTCCCGGCAGAATCTTCATCGGCATCGATGCGAAGGACGGCAAAGTTGCCGTTAAGGGATGGGAAGAAGTGAGCTCGATAGAAGCAAAAGAGCTCGCAAAACGGGTCGAGACTGTCGGCATAGCGGGCATCATCTATACGGATATTGCTCGGGATGGCATGCTTTCAGGGCCGAACATCCCAGCGCTGGAGGATATGGTCAGGAGCACGAAGATCCCGATCATTGCATCGGGAGGCATAGCAACGCTAGACGACATAAAACGCCTTATGGAAATAAAAGATCTCTGGGGCGCCATAACGGGCAAAGCTATCTATGCAGGGTCGCTTGACCTCAAGGAAGCCCTGAAGATGACAGCGGGAACGGACTGACGGATGCGGCATAACGAGAAGCTCGAGACGTTATTCCTGCCGTTTATTCCCTCTGATGGCTTCTGCGCTGTATACTCTGTGCTGCTTCGCCTTGCTCCGTATTATTGCTGAGATGCTGGCAAAACGTATCATCCCCTGCCTTGACGTAAAAGACGGTCGCGTTGTCAAGGGTGTGAGTTTTGTCAATCTGCGCGATGCAGGAGATCCGGTTGAAAATGCCCGGTTCTACGATGAGCAGGGAGCAGACGAACTGATCTTCCTCGACATCACTGCTTCCCATGAAAAGCGGAAGATCATCCTCGATGTTGTCGAACGAACCGCCACCGACGTGTTTATGCCCCTTACCGTCGGCGGCGGCATCAAGTCCATCGACGACATCCGAGCCCTCCTGAACTCCGGGTGCGACAAGGTATCGATCAATACCACCGCAGTGAAAGATCCTTTTTTTATCAGCCGGGCAGCGGAGAAATTCGGCAGCCAGTGTATTGTCGTTGCGGTCGATGCGAAGCGGGTTGCTGATAATATGGCGAACGCCACTGGAGAAGACTGGTTCAGTGATGCTTCACTCAGGGACGTTATGCTCGAACTCCCTGTGGACGGACTCACCTGGGCCATTTCAACGCATGGCGGCCGGCAGATGAAGCTGATCAATGCTGTTGCGTGGGCAAAGAAGATGGAGGAACTTGGCGCCGGCGAAATCATGCTCACCTCCATGGACAAGGACGGCACGAAAGACGGCTACGATATCGAGCTCACCCGCACGATCTCCGAAACGGTCTCGATACCGGTCATCGCGTCCGGAGGTGCCGGGACTCTCGAACATCTTTACGACGGGCTCGTTGCCGGCAAGGCGGATGCGGCACTCGCTGCTTCGATCTTTCACTTCAGGGAGTATACGGTGCGTGAAGCAAAGGAATTCCTGAAAGAGCGGGGTGTACCGGTCAGGCTCTGAGGCCTGATTGTTACGCCTTTAGTAATGTCCTGCCGGCCTCTTTCCGGGCGATCTTGTGTCGTTCAATGAGGGCCTCGTCGGCCGGAGTCACCGTCAGTGTCGAAACAGCATCGCCATACCAGACCTTTACGGCAACTTCAGGGAGAAGTTTTGCATCAGAATATCGCGCACAGAGCGCTGCCGCGATCCTGATCGTCCGGTCATCCACGGCACCCCGTATTACCGCGACCGGACTCGCATGGCTCGCTACCCTCAGAAAGAAACCGCGGGTTCCAAGGGCAGCTTCCAGGGCGTTGTTCTCCCTTTCATCTCTTCCCACAATGACCTTGCAGGTATTCGAAAGCCGGAAATGCCTGCCCAGGCGCAGCAGATTCAGATCTTCCAGAGAAGGATCGCTTTCATGCGAGAGCAGTTCGCTGAGGCGATAGGAATAGTTCGGCTCGGTAAGAAGGCATCCGCTGGCAGGCGCAGGATATTCAGTCAGGCCGAACTCTGCCGCAAGTGCCATCTGCGGCTTTCGAGTACGGCCGCCGAACCCGAAGAGCAGCTCCCTGTTCACGAGTCCTTTCATTTCCGGAATCGTCGGCCGCAGTAGTTTGGCACTCAGCGGCCTGAGAATAAATCCCCTCAGCCCAGTCTCCCGGTCGATGATATCAAGGGCATCCCTGCGTTGGCTCATAGGCCTTTGGCCGATCACCTCTCCGGTGATGATGAATTCGGCGCCGGTCATATCCATGAACTCCTTGGCCTCCCGGATCATGAGGATCCTGCAGTCCATGCAGGGATTCATGTTCCTGCCATGGCCAAACTTGGGATTTTTTACGATATTGATGAACTTTTCGGAAAGGTGGCTGAGCTTCACCTCGAATCCGAACTTCACTGCAGCTGCGAAGGGGTCTTTCGAGCAGGACGACTTGTCCGTGATGTCACAGCCGAAGTGGTTCAGAAACGTAACCGCTTTCACCTGGATACCCTGCTTCATGACCGCGAGGATCGCCAGCGTGCTGTCAAGTCCGCCTGAATAGAGTGCAATTGCCGTTGTCATATCTCTCCGTACATTGTCCGACGTGGGTACTCAGGTCCCCGTGCTGTCCATACTGCTCCTTGATTCCTGTACATTTCGCCGTTATGAAAATGATTCATTCAGCTGTTCTGGAGACGCTACGGCAGTACCCACTTCTGCGACGACAATGCCGGCAGCATGATTAGCTATTACTGCGGCGTCTTCTAGGCTCGCACCGGCTGCATATGCAAGAGTAAAGGCCGAGATGACCGTATCTCCTGCTCCGGTAACATCATATACTTTCCGTGCGACCGTCGGGATATGGGTAATCCGGTCCTTTTCAAAGAGGCTCATGCCCTGCTCCCCCCGAGTGATGAGCACGGCCGAAAGGGATAGTTTTTTCATGAGCACACGCCCTGCCCTCACAAGCGAGGCATCGTCCCGTATCTCCACACCAGACCCCTGAGATGCCTCGGCAAGGTTCGGCGTGATGAGAGATACCCCCTTATAAAAATCAAAATGTCCCACCTTCGGATCGATAGCGACATAGAGATTTGCCGGTCGCGTCTTATGCAGGATCCCCTTGACCAGACCTGCGGTCACCATTCCCTTTCGATAATCGGAAACGATCACCGCATCATATCCTTTCAATACCGACCGGATATGCAAAAGGATGCCCTTCAGTATCCTGCCGTCGACATACTTGCTATCCTCACGGTCGAACCGCACCACCTGCTGGTTGTGCGCAATGACCCGCGTCTTGACCGTAGTCGGCCGGTTCTCCAAGAACAGGCCGCTGCAGTCGACACCTTTTTGGTCGAGGATGCTCTTCACTGCCTCACCGGCAATATCTTCACCGATGATACCGATCACCGAAGCTTGCGCACCAAGGGAAACGATATTATGGGCAACATTTGCAGCGCCGCCCAGGAGAAAACTCTCCCGCGTCACCTCCACGACCGGCACCGGTGCCTCGGGTGAAATCCTGTTTACTTTTCCCCAGATATAGTGATCAAGGATGACGTCGCCGATTACCAGGATCTTTTTCTTCCGAAAGGCCCGTATGATTTTCTGAAAATCCATGAATTTATCATACCCTAGGGCTGTCGAAAAAATGAACCTGATGTCTGATAACAGTTTTTCAGTGTTGCCCAAAGAGTTAATGAAAGCGTAAGCCCGGCTGCTCCTTTATTCAGCATCCGACAAAAACCGCCGGTCTGAAAGCGCTGGGGGTTCCGCGCGACCACTCCGGAACCTTGTCCCTGCAGAGATTGGGGAAGGATCTGACAGCTCACGCTGCCGCGCTTTTCGCCATGCAGCACATTGCGCCCGCACGCCCGGCAGGTATCCTTTATGGTAGTATACCTACAAGTACGCATGCAGGATCAGAACCTTACGATCATAAAAATCGCACTGCAGCTGGCCGATGCCACAGGAAGCCAGAAGCTGTTTCTCTTTGTCAGCTCCCGATCCCATGTCCTGTGGTTTTTGAAAACTCGCCACCTGCATCACGACCCCATCGTGCTGGTAGTCCCGCGAAGTCTCGATATATCGTCAGCCGAACTCAAACAGGGCGGTGTTCCGCTCATCCGTAACTGGTCGGGGAACCAAACGCGCTTCTCAAGGATCAAGTATGCCTTCCTCCATGGTGTCCTGCAGAAGGTGATCGACATTGACTGCAAGGTTGTCTGCGTTCTCGGCCCATCAGGGAAGCGCCATCTGGACACCATAACGATCCATGATCTTACGCATTCCTGGAGTGAGGATTTTCCCTTTGATGCACACTCTCTTATCAAGAACCCGGCATTTCCGATCATCATGGCAACCATCGATATTGCCCTCGACATCGGCGCGCTCGGGAGGGAGGGGAAATCCATCGGTACGATGTTTGTTATCGGCGATGAGAAACATGTTCTGGAAACATCCCATCAGCTTGTCTTCAACCCATTTAAGGGCTATCCCAAACGGGAGCGCATCATCACCCGTCCCGAAGTTGTTGAGAGCATCAAGGAACTGTGCCAGCTTGACGGAGCGATCATCATTGCTGCCGACGGGACCGTGGAAGCAGCCGGCCGCCACCTCGATGCCGAACGTGTCAGTACGAAAAAGCTGCGGGGGCTGGGTTCACGCCACCGGTCAGCAGCCGGCATCACCCGCAGAACTGCAGCAGTAGCCGTTGTGGTATCGGAAAGCTCCGGCACGGTGACGATTTTCGAAAAAGGGGCTGTAGCTGCGACCCTGGAGCCGCTAATCAGCAGGCGGGTTGTCTGATCAGCGGGAGCCGCATATCCCTTCCCTATACCGGCGTCGGGTCTTCTTGCCACAAGGACGACTCGACGATACCCCTCCAAGAAGGAAATATCGGGATGCTTATCTGCCTGAGGAAACAGTAAAATAATGTCCTCTTAAGGAATGAAATATATTCGGGAAAAAGAAACCACATGACCGTGGTTCAATAAAAAAGGGAAGGCGATACAGCCTTCCCTTTTTGTCGGCAATATTGCGTATCCGGTTTAGATATCGTAATAAAGGAAAAACTCATACGGATGGGGTCTCAGCCTCAGGGCATCCACCTCATTTTTCCTCTTATATCTAATCCAAGTCTCAATAGCGTCTTCGGTGAAAACATCGCCCTTGAGCAGGAACTCATGGTCTGCCCCCAGCGCCTCGAGCGCCTCATCCAGGCTGCCCGGCATGGTCGGTACCGATGCCAGCTCTTCCGGTCCGAGATCATAGATGTCCTTGTCAAGCGGCTCGCCCGGATGGATCTTGTTCTCGATACCATCGAGTCCTGCCATCAGCATAGCCGAAAACGCCAGATAGGTGTTGCAGGACGGGTCGGGGAACCTGACCTCCACCCTCTTCGCCTTCGGACTTGCCGAGTACGTCGGGATTCTGATCGAGGCAGAGCGGTTCCTGGCAGAATACGCGAGGTTGACCGGGGCTTCAAAGCCCGGGGTCAGTCTCTTGTATGAGTTCGTGGTCGGGTTGGTGAAGGCGGCAAGCGCATGCGCATGCTTCAGCACGCCGCCGATGTAGTAGAGCGCCAAATCGCTCAGTCCTGCGTAGCCGTTGCCTGCGAAAAGGGGCTTGCCCTTTTTCCAGATCGACTGGTGGCAGTGCATGCCGGAGCCGTTGTCGCCAAAGAGCGGCTTGGGCATAAAGGTGACGGTCTTGCCATGCCTGCGGGCAACGTTCTTGATGATGTACTTGAAGAGCATATTCTTGTCAGCCATCTTGACGAGAGAATCGAACCGCATGTCGATCTCTGCCTGTCCTGCCGTGGCAACCTCATGATGCTCGCGTTCGACATAGATGCCGCACTTCAGCATTTCCATCACCATCTCGGTCCTCAGGTTTACCTGACTGTCCGTCGGAGGAACCGGGAAATAGCCCTCCTTATGGCGCGGCTTGTATCCGAGGTTCGGGTTTTCCTCACGGCCGGAATTCCAGATGCCTTCGGTCGACTCGATGTAGTAGTATCCGCTGTGCGAGTTCTGGTCGAAGCGGATGCCGTCGAAAATGAAGAACTCTGCTTCAGGACCAAAGTACGCGGCATCGCCGATGCCGGTTGATTTCAGGTACGCCTCGGCCTTCTGGGCGATGTAGCGCGGATCGCGGCTATAGAATTCCTTGGTAATCGGGTCGACAATATTACAGATGAGACTGACTGTCGGGTATTCCATGAACGGATCCATGAAGGCGGTCTCTGCGTCGGGAATGATGAGCATATCCGATGTGTTGATCGCCTGCCACCCCCTGATGGACGAGCCGTCGAATCCAAGACCGTCTTCGAACACCTCTTCCTTTAACTCTGCTATCGGCACGGCAAAATGCTGCCAGATACCGGGGAAGTCAAGGAACTTGAAATTCGCCATGACTGCTTTGTTTTCCTGTGCCATCTTGATTACGTCTTTTGGTGTCATCTACTTCCTCCTTAATAAATGTAGTAAAGCATATCAACGTTCACGCTTAGACGCGTGAAAAAGACTTCATTGTTTCGCATTCACGCTGCTGCGCAAACGCTGGTTCCGGATCATACTGCCGTTTCGCCCTGTTCACCGGTCCTGATGCGGATGACCTCTTCCACGGAAGAGACGAAAATCTTTCCGTCCCCGATTTTGCCGGTTTTGGCCACCTTCTCGATGGTGCTCACAACCTGCGACGCAAGCTTGTCCGATGTAACGATCTCCAGCTTGATTTTAGGTATGAAGTCCACGATGTACTCAGCGCCGCGGTACAGTTCGGTATGGCCCTTCTGCCTGCCGAAGCCTTTGACCTCCGTCACGGTCATTCCCTGGATGCCGATCTCGTTAAGCGCGTCCTTGACTTCGTCAAGCTTGAACGGCTTTATAATTGCTTCGATCTTTTTCATATCTCACCTCCTGTTGCTCATTATTGTGCATAGCACATAACCGGATAGACGAATACGATCGGTATCTTTCGATATGCCGGTCTTTCTGTTGTCATGCCTCGTCCGTTGTAAAGAACGCCTTATAGAAATCGTTTGCCCGACGGGCATAGTCCGTGGAGAACATTTTCGTGTCACGGCCGATACGGTCAAGGTCCACCGCCTCATGCTCGAGCCACGCAAAGATCATATCTTCCGTCGCCTCGATATGGAATTGGAATGCATAGGCGTTTTTGCCGAAACGGAACGCCTGATTCGGATACAACTTCGACTGAGCAAGACGCACGGCTCCCTGCGGTATATCGAAGGTTTCGCCATGCCAGTGAAATACTTTGAAGGTCTTCCCGGCGGCTTCCTTGCCTTCACCTGCCAACAGGTTCATGCGGTGATCGTTCAGCCCGCCGCCCACAAGCTCGATGTCGTACCATCCGATCTCCTTTTCCGTTCCCGGATATACCCGCGCTCCGAGCGCCTTAGCCATGATCTGCGCACCGAGGCAGACGCCGAAGACCTTCTTGCCCTGCAGCATGAACGTCCGTGCAAGTTCAGCTTCCTGTGCTATATAGGGGTAGCGGTCAGCTTCATTCACACTCATCGGGCCACCCATCATGACCAGCGCATCATATGCCGAGGCATCGGGGAACTCTCTATTCGTCAGATCGACAACTCCGCAAGGAATGTGATTCCGGTCAAGAAAGACCTCAATCGTACCCGGTCCCTCACTGCTGATGTTCTTGAGAATCAGGACTGACATGCACGAGTACTAATGCAAGTGGATTGCCAAATTGAAAATCATTTGAGATCAGCTGCTTGCATCATAAAGGCAGGGCTCTTCTGCCTCATTATTAGGCAACCCTGTCTGTTTCTTGGGCAGATGTAGCGGCAATGCTGCGGAGCAGCGCCCCTTAGCCATCAATCTCAGCGAACCTCTGCTGCGGAAACATATATGATACTTCTGAAATAAAAAGCACAAAAATGTACTATACTGTCACATGCAAAAGAACTATAACAGAACCATCGAGCTATCCGCATTATACGAGATCAGCAAACTTCTCGGTTCCTCACTCAATCTCCGTCAGAACCTGAGAGGGGTCATGCGTGTGCTTGCGGAATATCTCGATATGAACCGCGGAACCGTCTCTCTGCGGAGCAATAACGAAGTATCGATCCTGGCCGCCCATGGCATGTCGGAAGAGGAGATAAAACGCGGCAGATATAAGCTCGGCGAAGGCATCATCGGCCGCGTTGCCAAACTCGGCACGCCCATCGTCATTCCGAACATCGGCGACGAGCCGCTCTTCCTGAACAAGACCGGCGCACGGGAGATGATCAGGAAAGAAAACATCGCCTTCCTCTGTGTTCCCATCAAGTTCAAGAACGAGGTGCTCGGTGTCCTGAGCGTGGACCGGCTGTTCGGAGCGAAAAATATTTCCTTCGAGGAGGACCTCAGGCTCCTCAAGATCATTGCCTCGCTCATAGCACAGTCTGTAAAGCTCCACCGTGAAGTGGAAAAAGAACGTGAGGCAATGCAGGAAGAGAAAGAGCAGCTCCGGCAGCAATTAAAAAGCAAGTACAAGGTCGAAAACATCATCGGCCAGTCCGAGAGCATGCAGGAGGTCTTCGGGGCGATCCACCGGGTATCTCCTTCGAAGGCGAACGTCCTGCTGCGCGGGGAAAGCGGTACGGGGAAGGAACTCGTCGCCAAGGCCATACATTTTATGAGCCAGCGGACAAAGGGTCCCTTTATTAAATTCAATTGTGCCTCCATACCGGAGGGCCTCCTCGAGTCAGAGCTGTTCGGTCATGAGCGAGGGTCCTTCACCGGGGCCACGTCGATGCGCAAAGGCAGATTCGAATTAGCCCATGGCGGAACAATCTTCCTGGACGAAGTCGGGGACCTGCCCCTAACACTTCAGCCCAAGATACTTCGGGTTCTCCAGGAAAAGGAGTTCGAGCGCGTCGGCGGCGAAAAGACGATCACGGTGGATGTCCGGCTTGTTGCGGCGACAAGCAGGAATCTCGAGGACCTCGTGAAAGAGGGACGATTCAGGGAAGACCTCTACTACCGGTTGAATGTCGTCCCTATTTATCTCCCCCCGCTTCGCGATCGCCGGGAGGATATATCCTTGCTCCAAGAATACTTCCTCGATAAATACAATAAGGAAAACAACAAGGCTGTCCAGATCACCCCGGAAGTATTGAATATTTTTATGGATTACGACTGGCCGGGCAACGTGCGTGAACTGGAGAATACGATCGAGCGCATCGTAGTCATGTGTCACGGCCAGACCGCAACCAAGGCTGACCTCCCGATCAACATACGTGATCACTCCTTCAAGGCAAAGTTTGCTGCCCAGCTCAAGGATGCCCTTCCCTCCACTATTGAGGACATTGAGAAGACTAAGCTCATCGAGGCCCTGACACGCTCGGGCTGGAACCAGGCAAAGGCAGCCCGACTCCTCGGCATCACGCCCCGCCAGATCGGCTACAAGATCAGGAAGTACGATCTCAAGCAGCCCTGATACTTCAACAATATTCTCTCTTGTGACAAATCCCGTGACTGCCCTGTTAAGACCGCGCAAATGAGGGAACATCATAAGGTAAAGAGCGTATACCGTTCAGAAATTCCCAACGTTTGTGCCCTCACATCAGGCCTAAAGCTGAAACTTGACAAGCGTATTGCACCGTGATAGAAGATAAGTAAGAATCAATCACAACAGAGCCTATTCCCCTGAGAAGGGGCGAAAAAGGAGAATAGTACTATCATGATGGCCGAACTGCCGAAAAATCCGAATCCGGCATGTTCGGCTTTCTTTTGTCAACAGAGAAAGGAGGATATGAGAGACTGGATTAAGAGTGCTTTATTAAGAATTATCAGGGCAGACTTTCTGTTTTGACTACCTTCTCAGAAAGTCATCACGAGTGCAGTATGAAAATGGGAAAAGGAGGGAATTTACATGAGAACTATAATGTTATGTTTTTTTGCAATGGTCGCCATATGTGCAGTAATCCCTGGCCCTGCCTCAGCGCAGCTTGAGCTGTATGATGACTTTGAGACAAAACTTCTTGACCCGGCCAAATGGTTCGGTAGAGAATCGGTAGATACAGGGGTGAACATTCTTGAATCGCGGCGGCAGATAAAGATCGAGCCAATCTTGGTCTTCAGGGGACTGAACCTGGTCAACCGCAGTTACGCAGCCAGCGGATCTGATGCGGGCCGCAAGACTTCCGCGACCAGAGTCAGATTCGTTGACGGAACTGCGATCAAGACGATTCAGGCACAAGTCCTGATAAAAAAATTCGCAGCAACCGCATGCGATGCTAATACCGCTCCTACTGAACCGCGCATACGGATTGGGGGCATGTTTTTCAACACCGGCACCTCCACACCCGATGATTCCACCAATGACGTAAGGGCTTTTATCTACGTAGGACGGCCCACCGACGCGACGGATCTAAAGAAAAAGCAACTCAAGATTTATGCGGTGATCGATATCTGTAACAATGCGGACTGCACCGACAGCTCAGAAATTGCCTCGCAGGTTATCGGTACGGTAAAGGTGAATAAAAGAGTGAGGCTCAGCGTCACTTGGGACCAGGCAAATAACCGATTTCTATTTAAGAAGGGAAATGCTGAAGAGGTTCCTCTCGCTTATGCCGTGCCTGTTGGCAGTGCACCGGGAACCTCCAATGGAGGGAACAAACGACTGGAGATCCATCATCTGATACCCAATTGTACCGCTGCGCGTCCCGTATGTTTCATGGAAGCCTTTTTCGACAACGTCATGATAGATACTTCACCTTAGGACCAGTACAGGGGATAAGCTCCGAGCAGCGAGATGCAGGAACTAGATCGATCTTCGCCGCTTATCACCACGGGCAAGGGGCTGGCTCGCTCCAGCCTCCTGTCTTTCCTGTAAGGTACACCGTTCACAGGAAAAAGGTGCCGAGTCCTGTCTGTGGAATCTTTCAGCAGTAGGTGAGCAGTCGGCAAAGGGACTCAAACACATAGCAGACGGTTGGGGAGGAAATACGAACATGAGACCATACGTTATCCTGGCGGGATTGCTCGTCTGTATTCTTATTGCGACGGTTGGTGCAGATATGGATGAAGACATCCGTCTCCATAAGAACTGTAAGGTCTGCGGCATGAGCAGAGAGACCTTTGCACAGTCACGCATGCTGATCGAATATGATCCCGAGCATATGGTGGGGACCTGCAGCATTCGCTGTGCAGCCCTGGATCTGTCACTGAACATGGGAAGAGTACCGAAATCCATTCAGGTAAGCGACTTCTCCGACCGGCATCTCATTGATGCTGAAAAGGCCTCCTGGGTGATCGGCGGCAGGAAAGAGGGTGTCATGGCCACGCGGGGTAAATGGGCCTTTCGGGACAAGACCGCCGCCAACACGTTCATGGCAACGAATAAAGGTACGGCCGGGACGTTTCAGGACGCGCTGAAGGCAGCATATAACGACCTCTATGCCGACCTGAAGCTGTTCTGGGACAGCATGAAGAAAAGCGAACAGTAAGAAAGCCCGCAGGGATTATGTCCCGCTAGCGCCGAGACGAGGCTCGACGCACCCCTAAATACTGTTTCCGGCGTCTCGTTGGCTTCTTGCCGGAATCGAGAGCACTCAGTGCGGTATACCATACGAATAGATCTATAATTATTACACCCTTGAATCAAATGCTACCGACAAGAATGGCCCGCTTTCATCTGAGACGCAGGAATGATCTGTACGCGATCGAAGTGTTTCTCTCAAGAGAAGGCAGGAAGCTTTCGCTTCCTGCCACCTGCAGGCAACTATTGTCGCGCAGACAGTGAAAGATAGATGGTCGATCCGCTTCTGTAGATAAGAAGCAGAATGTCCTGACCGGAACTGATCCCGGAAACAACAGCCTCATAGTCCTTCGTGTTAGCTATCCGCTTCCGGTTGACCTCGATAATAACGTCGTTCGGAGTCAGAAGGCCTGCAGCAGGACTTTCCTCGTCGATGTCAGCAACGACGACACCGCCTATCCTCTTGGGAATATTGAGCTGCCGCTTTAATTCAGGAGTAAGCCCCTGTACTCTGACGCCCTTGAGGAGGTTGTCGAATTCTCCCTGGACTTTCTGCTTTTCAGCTGGCTGTTCTGCAATCGTCACGTCCATTGCCTGCTTATTCCCGTTACGCATGACCTTCAGCGTAACCTTCTTGCTAGGAGATGTGCCTGCCACACTATTTCTCAGGCTTGACGGATCGCTCACTGCTTTGCCGTCAAACTCGACGATAACGTCACCCCGCTGGATGCCGGCCTTCTCGGCAGGGCCGTCCTCCACCACATCCCCCACAAGGGCACCTTTGTCATCCTTGATCCCGAATTGCTTCGCAAGATCTTGCGTAATAGGCTGTATGGAAACACCGAGCCAGCCCCGGTCGACCTTTCCTTTCTTGATCAGGTTGTCCATCACGATCTTTGCCATGCTGCTCGGTATGGCAAAGCCGATCCCCATATAGCCGCCCGAGGTGCTGAATATAGCCGTGTTGATCCCCACAAGCTCGCCCCGCACGTTCACGAGCGCTCCGCCGGAATTGCCCGGATTGATAGCAGCATCGGTCTGGATAAAATCCTCATAGTCCGCGATGCCGACATCAGCCCTGCCTGTCGCACTTACGATCCCTGATGTGACCGTCTGGTTCAGGCCAAAAGGATTCCCGATTGTGATCACGGTTTCCCCGACCTTCAGTTTCTCAGAATCGCCCATTTTCATTACCGGAAGATAGTTCGAGTCTATCTTGATCACGGCAAGATCTGTCTTCGGATCAGTGCCGATGACCCTTCCCTTGAACTCTCTTTTGTCAGACAACTTTACTTTTATCTCATCGGCATCCTTGATCACGTGGTTATTGGTAAGGATGTATCCGTCCTTGTCAACAATGACGCCCGAACCCAAACCCGACTCTTTATGCTCTCTCGGCTGTCCCAAGCGGCCAAACTCATCACCAAAAAATCTGTTGAAAAAGGGATCATCAAAAAAAGGCGAGTGACCTGCCGGTACCCGTATCGTTTTCGTTGATGATATATTTACTACCGAAGGTTTTACCGCGGCAGCGACTTCTGCCATCGCCCGGCCTGTCTTGGAGAGGATATCAGTAGCCTCTTGGGATATCTTCGTCTCCTCGGTAGTAGCTTTTGAACTCCAATTCAAATTCGATGATATGCCGAGCCCCATGATAAGCCCGATCAATATCAGCGTCGCCCCATAGATCAAAGGGCGTTTTTTCTGTTCCATGTTTCTTCTCCTTTCACTTATCACATCTCTGCATATGCCTGATTATGTTCTAGAAGAACTTTGTGAAAAATTTATGAAGAATGAGCTCAGGTTCATGAGGAGGGTGTGGCGAGTTCTTGCAGCAACGTGAGATGAGCGAATCTGTCGGTCCATATTTTTACAGGGGGTTTCTGTTCTTGCACAGTGCTTTGAGTGTCAAATTTATGGATTGAACTGTCGTTGCTGCGAAAAAATGCATCCTTTCCTCCGCTTTCGGCATTTTCCACATGCTAAAATGAAAACAGGGCGTTACATAAGGCACAGGGATAGGCGCTGCCTAAATAGATAACCATTACCGGTGTCGGAGCAGTTTTTCGATTTCTGAGGGGAGTGCCGGCCATGACCGTGTCGCTCACATGCAATTCGCAGTAGTCGGAAAGGGATGTCATAAGTGCGGATATTCATTCTCGTCATAGTGGCCGGCGGAGCATTTCTGCTATTTCTCGCGGGGAAAAAGGCACTTCAGAGACGACGGCGCAGACAGCTGACGTCCATGCCGTTCCCTCAGGAATGGGAAAGTATCCTGGAGAGGAACGTGGCCCTCTACCGGTACCTTCCCGACGATTTGCGGGATCAGCTCCGCAATGACATCAAGATCTTCATGGACGAAAAGCGATTTGAGGGGCTGGGAGGGCTCACACTGACCGATGAAATAAAGGTCACCATAGCTGCCGAGGCATGCATGCTCCTTTTGAACAGGGAGAAGCATTATTATCCCGGGCTCGTCTCCATCCTCGTCTATCCCGGTGCGTATGTGGCGGAAGTGAGCACTCCCCTCGGCGGAGGCGTATATGTTGAAGGGCCGTCGGTACGTCTGGGGGAATCGTGGAAGCACGGTTCGGTAATACTTGCATGGGATGATGTAAAGCGGGGGGCGCAGAATGCAGAAGACGGTCACAATGTCGTGCTCCATGAATTCGCCCATCAGCTCGATCAGGAGGACGGCCTTGCAGACGGCGCCCCTATACTCGGGAATCAATCCAGCTACGCGGTCTGGGCGCAGATCATGAGCGAGGAATACGAACGGCTTCGCGCCGATGCCGGGCACCACAAAAAGAACATCCTGGACGAGTACGGCGCATCCAATCCCGCCGAGTTCTTTGCTGTGGCGACCGAAACATTCTTTGAGAAGCCTCGCCAGATGAAGAGGCGATCACCCTATCTGTATGCCGAACTCAAAGAGTTTTACAAAGTCGATCCTGCGGAATGGTTCGAAATAAAAATATGATGCCCCAGCGGACCTGATGTCGCAGCGAGTACGGGGCGTACTTCATTGTTGTGCTTCCGGTCGCGTCTGCGCCATGACGCTTTTACGTATCTACGTCTTTTTGAACTTGAGCTTTTTCATGATCTCCCGCATGAAGGCCGGCAGATCAGCGGGCTGACGTGAACTTATGAGGTTATTGTCCACCACGACGTCGGCGTCCTCATAAAGGGCCCCGGCCTCTTTCATCTCCGGCACGACGGACTTGTAGCAGGTCACCCTGCGGTCTTTTACCAGGCCGGCACTGATCAGGGTCTGCCCGCCGTGGCAGATCGCGGCAACCGGCTTGTTCTTTTCGAAAAAGGAGCGGGCCAGATCGAGCGCCTTCTTCTCCTTTCGCACTGCCTCCGGCGCCTTGCCTCCGGGAAGGATGAGAATATCATAATCTCCGGCAGTTACATCCTTCAGCAGCTTCGTGACCTTCACCTCGTACCCATGCTTTCCTTTGATGCTCCCCGGCTTCATCGAGGCCACATCCACCACTGCACCCTCTTCCTGCAATCGGTAGTACGGAACGAGGAGTTCGGAATCCTCGAAATTGTCCGCGCTGATGATCAATGCCCTCATAGCAACCTCCTTCTCTATCAGCGGGATAATAAGCCACAGGAAATGACCTTACCCCATCTATAGCACTCCGGGTACCCCTTGTCAATCTTGGTCGCCGAATCACCTTGATTTCCATCAGCGCCTCAGAGCCGTTTCTTCGCCGCTGCCTTTCGCCTTCACAAACGTACGCTTATCCGCAGGCCCGCTTTTTCCCCCTTTTACGCTTAGACCTTGATATGCACCAGGGGAAGCCCGAGTCGCTGCCGTTTGTTCTCTCCTCTGAACATCTCCGTCTTCCGTAACGGCACATCCCCCCGATCGCCCTCATGCTGTGCCTGCAGCTTCGTCGGAAGGCTTGATCCAAGCTGCACCGTGTGTTTGCCGTACTTTCCCGAAAGGCTGTCCACCGCCGCATAGATCCTGGCCATCTTCTCGATCTTTGTCGTATCGTCGAAAAGCGTATACTGCGTACCGTCATCAGGCACAAGCCCGGCGAGCACCACGCCTGTCTGGCGGTACAGCCTGTCCGGCCGAAAGACCTGCCCGCATGCTGCGCGCAGCGGCCCCATGAGATATGCCGGGTAGGCGGTCGGCAGGCTCAGTTTCACCTCTACGCCCGCATCCCTGAAATCCTGCGTCCGGAGAAATACGATGAGCCGGGTCGCGGCGAGCTGGTATCTTCTCGCCTTGATACAGGCGTTCTCGAGGTTCTTCGAGAGCTGGGCGAAGACGAAGGCATCGTCGCACGACGGCGGCGTGAAGGTCCGGGCCTTGCTGATGGACTGGTAGCTGCTCTTCGTTTCCGTGGTGACCGGGTAGACGCTCCTGCCGTTCAGCTCGTGCCAGATCTCCTGGTACGGCTTGGACAGGTATTTCTGCACGAAGGCCTCGTCCCGTTGCGCGAACTGCAGGGCGGTCCTGATGCCGTGCTTGCCAAGGAAGGCGGCGGTGTTCGGCCCGATGCCCCAGACC
>DKBH01000083.1 GCA_002451165.1 Nitrospiraceae bacterium UBA6905 | reverse complement strand
CTTCTTATGTTCCTCCCAGTTCACCACCACGTCTTCAGCAGTCCTGCAAGCAGCATCACCGAAGACATGGGGATGGCGGCTGATCATCTTTTTGGCGATCGTTTCGATGACATCCGAAATCGCAAACTCACCCTTTTCTTCTGCAATACGACTTTGGAAGACTATCTGGAAGAGCAGATCGCCAAGTTCTTCTTTGATAGCGACGGGGTCATGTTGATCGATTGCTTCAAGCACCTCATAGGCTTCCTCTATGATAAAAGGTTTAAGGGAATCCCTCGTCTGCTGCTTATCCCAGGGGCAACCCTGCTCAGCACGCAGCGCCACCATGATCTTTAGGAGTTCTGAAAGGTCCATCAGTTCTTCATGATAGCATATCCTGCAATATGCCATGTTTCTGACGTACAATATTCTATGGCTGCGTTTCTCTATATTCACATCCCGTTCTGCATTAGGAAATGCAACTATTGTGATTTTCTGTCCTTACCTTATGATGCCGAACTTGTGCAACGGTATACCAACGCCCTCTGCAGGGAATTGGAGATGAAGAAAAACCTTGCGGATGAGCTGAAGACTGTATATATCGGTGGTGGTACCCCGGCTATCCTTCCCGAAACATTTTTAGGTAAGATATTTTCGGTCATCCGGCGTCACTATGTTCTCTCCCCGGAGGCCGAGGTTACCATGGAGGCAAACCCCGGTGTCATCACACGCCGGAAGGCAGATGCGCTGATCGCCCTCGGCGTCAACAGGGTCAGTCTCGGCGTCCAGTCATTTTGCGATGCTGAACTGAAGAGGCTTGACAGAGCGCACACCGCAGCTGATGCTGTCAGGTCCGCAGAAATACTCCTCCGTGAAGGTGTGAAGAACCTTTCGCTCGACCTTCTCTACGGCATTCCCGGCCAGACTGCCACGACATGGATGAAATCACTGCACACAGCACAGAGTCTTCTTCCCCAGCATATCTCCGCCTATGAACTGACCCCAGAGAAAGGAACTCGGCTCGCGACCATGATTGATGCCGGCATTCTTGCCCTGCCGGATGAGGAACAGATACTGCAATTGTCAGCCCTGGCCGTCGATATCCTCGCAGAAGCGGGATTCGAACACTACGAGATTTCGAATCATGCACTGCCGGGATTCCGGTGCATCCATAATTGGAACTACTGGGACAGCGGCGAGTATCTTGCTGCCGGAGCCGGCGCGCATTCTTTTCTGAACGGCTGTCGCACAAAAAACACTGATTCGCTGAACGATTATTTCACAAACCTCGAACGCCGCATCATCCCGGAAACGGAATCGCAGCGATTATCACCGGAAGACAGGGCTCGGGAATTCATCATGCTCGGCCTCAGGAGACGGGAGGGCGTAGGTCTGGAAATTGCGGCCAACCTCGAAATGGACATCGTGACAGCAGCAAGGCAACTGGTCGAAGATGCGTTCGCCGAAATTGTCGACAGCCGTCTCCGCCTCACCCGGAAGGGCCTTGCCGTTGCAAATACCGTAATCATTCGGCTGCTGCAGAGCCTAGGAATGTGAGACCCGGCCCTGCACCGTTTCCCCGCCGATTCTGGTCTGCGGCCGACCGGGGAAAAGACACCCTCAGCAGCCCAGGGCTTGGGGGACTAGGAGGCGAGTTTTTTCAACAGCCAGGCCATATTCTCTCCAAGGCTCCTGAAGGTTGCCACGCCTTCAGCATCCTGCAAAACTTCCCCGGGATTTCTGCCCATGCCGATGCTCCAGTAACTGGAGCCCGGTATGATCATATGATTAATCCCGAAAAAGTAATTGATGCTCGAATAGACATCGGTTCCGCCCGCCCGTCGGAATACGACCACGGCTGAACCGACTTTGCGCTTGAAGAGGCTGTCATTGGCGCGGGCTACGAGGCCAGCCCTGTCGATGAGTGCTTTCACCTCAGTCGAAACGTTTGCAAAGTATGTAGGTGATCCGATGATAATGCCGTCAGCATCGATCATCTTCTCAATGAATCCATTCAGGTCATCCTGCTGAATGCATCGCCTGTTCTTCAGCTCAAAACATTTGTAGCATGCCCTGCAGCCCCTGATATCAGCGCCGCCCAGCTGCACGTATTCCGTTCCGATCCCCTCTTTCCTGAGTTCATCAAGGACAATGCCGATGGCATGATACGTATTTCCTTCTTTTCGGGGACTGCCATTGAATGCCAGCACGTTCATGGTTGCACTCCTTGCCGGGGCTACTGCCGCTATGCAGTGCCCGATCTGTCAGAATAGCGATAAAAATCAACGCCTATATTTCTCGCTGCCGCTCTCCAGCGCTCACGTACCTCCCGGGAAAAAATAACATCCCTGCTGCACGGTGCTATGAGCCAGCTGTCTGTCAGGAGCTCCGCTTCAAGCTGCTGGGCACTCCAGCCGGAGAAACCCAGCGCAAACAGGTAATGAGCCGGCCCTCTCCCGTTCAGGATATCGTAGAGCATCTCCTGGGACGCCGTGACGCCAATATTTCCAGAAATCTTCAGGGACGAATATTTTTTCTCGAAGGGCTCATAGATAATATACCCCTGTTCGGGTTTTACCGGGCCGCCGAAATAAACCGGCATATCGACCGAGCTGCCGGAGATTTCAAAATTGTTGAGGAGGGGCTGAAAGCTCTCCATGAGCACCCGGTTCACCACCAGACCGAACGCCCCTTCATCAGTATGATCGCATATGAGTACCACCGTCTGGCTGAAATTCGGATCATCCAGTGTCGGTGAAGCTATGAGAAAATTGCCTGCCAGGCTCTTCATCTTCATGCGCATGCCCTTTTCAGGGGGTACTATACCACAACATTCTGTCATTGTCATGCCTATCTCATCTGCCTGACAATGGCCATAGCGTCTCTTCAGCAGACCAGCTTGAAAACTTTTCATTGCATACAGTAGTATGTTTCATGCAGAATGTGATCAGCCAACTTGCACAGAAAAATCCTTCAAAAATAGTCCTTGCAGTACTCGATGGTCTCGGCGGCCTTCCCCTGAACGGCAAGACCGAACTCGAAACAGCTGCAACTCCTCATATGGACCGGCTTGCCCGCATATCCGCATGCGGATTGCACACCCCTGTAGGAGCCGGCATTACTCCCGGAAGCGGTCCGGGACATCTTTCCCTCTTTGGGTATGACCCTCTTGAGCACCAGATCGGAAGGGGCATTTTGGAAGTGCTGGGACTTGGCCTGGAGGTGCTGGATACTGATATTGCGGTCAGGTGCAATTATGCGACGATGCAGGACGGCATTATCACGGACCGGAGAGCGGGAAGGATACCGACGGACAGGAGCAGAAAGCTTACGGAACTGCTTCAAGAGAAGATACCCTCCATAGCAGATGTCAAACTGACATTTGCCGCGGGCATGGAGCACCGGCTGGCCGTTCTCATGCGGTTTCCCCATATCCTTGACAAGGACGCTGCAAGAATTCCGGACACGGATCCCCAGCTCGAAGGCAGACCGCCGCTTAAGCCTTCCGGCAGTTCTCAGAGCGCGGAAAGCGTTGCCGCTGTGGCTGAAATACTCATTGCCCGTGCCCATGAGATACTGAAGCATGAGGAGAAGGCAAACTTTATCCTCATGCGAGGTTTTTCCGGGAAGCCCGATATTCCGACCTTTGAGCATGCATTCGGTCTTCGTGCTCTCGCCATTGCCACATATCCTATGTACCGCGGTCTTGCGAAACTTGTCGGAATGCATGCACCGGAACTGCAGGGCACGGTTGAGGATGAGATAGCTTTTTTGAAGTCCAATTACGACGCATATGACTTCTTCTTCCTGCATATAAAGAAAGTCGATTCCTATGGTGAAGACGGCAACTTTGCTGAAAAAGTAAAAAGGATCGAGGAGTTCGACCAGCTCCTTCCTCAGATCGAAGCACTGAATCCGGACGTTCTGGTCATCACGGGAGACCATTCCACTCCCGCGCTTCTCAGGAGTCATAGCTGGCATCCCGTGCCGGTATTGCTCCATTCTCCCTATGTTCTCGGTGGTCTCTGTTCTTCCTTTTCCGAGCGTGAGTGCGTGAGAGGCGAATTGAGCATCTTTCCCACCGTGGAACTCATGTCCTTCATCCTTGCCCATGCGTTGAGACTGAAGAAATTCGGTGCATGACTGCGGCAGGGGATGCTGCATATCAGAGACGGGACGCGGGCTTCCGGTGAAACGCTGCAATGATGAAGACGCGCCGTCAACCGATGCGGCGACTGCTACTTCTGAGCCATCTTCGGCACTTATCGATACGCACTGCCATATCGAGATGAAGGAATTTGACCGGGACCGCGATGACGTCATCGCCCGATCCCGTGCAGCGGGTATTGAATCGCTCATCACGATAGGCTCAGACCTTGAAGGTACGCTGAAGGGCGTTGCGCTCGCGGAACAGCATGGCGACATCTACGCATCAGTCGGCATTCATCCTCATGATGCTAAGGAATTCACCGATGAATCATATCACCGCTTAAAAGATCTGGCCCGGTCGGCAAAGGTTGTAGCCATCGGTGAAACAGGCCTTGATTTCCATTATGATCATTCCCCGCGCCACGTTCAGCGAAGAGTTTTTGAACAACACCTTCTGCTCGCAATAAAAACCGGACTGCCTGTAGTCATTCACTGCAGGGAGGCAGACAGCGACACACTGGAGATCGTGCGCAGTTCCGGCGTTTCCAGTGGGGTCTTTCACTGTTTTTCGGGAGATATGGCTATGGCTGATCAGGTCATGGCCCTCGGGTTCTCCATCTCTCTTGCAGGACCGGTAACTTTCAAAAAGGCGCAGGGCCTGCAGAAACTGGCGAGGATGGTTCCGGATGACTATCTCCTGATCGAAACCGATGCGCCCTATCTGACACCTGAACCCTTCCGGGGGAAACGGAATGAACCAGCCTATCTGGTGCACACGGCGAAACGGATTGCCGAGCTCAGAGGTGTCAGTTTGCAGGACATTGCGCGGATAACAACGCTAAATGCGAAACGCTTGTTCCGCATTGGGTGGCTTCCTGATGAGGGCGAAATAGCATACCAGATACGAGATAGCCTCTATCTCAATATCACCAACCGCTGCACAAACAGATGCTCTTTCTGCGTTAAGTTCCATTCCGACTATGTCAAAGGGCACCGGCTCAGGCTGTCGCGCGAGCCGACCGAAGAAGAGTTGAAGGCAAAGATAGGTGATCCTGCCCGGTACCGCGAGATTGTTTTCTGCGGTTACGGGGAACCCCTTATGAGACTTGAAACCGTCAAGAGCATTGCACAATGGGTAAAGGCGCGGCATGGCCGCGTAAGGATCAACACCAACGGTCATGCGAACCTGATTCACGGCAGAAATATCATCCCCGAACTGAAGGGCATTGTCGACAGCATTTCCATCAGTCTTGATGCCCAGGACGAAGAAACCTATACCAGGATTTGCGGCCCCTCGTTCCCCGACGCCTTTAGTGCAGTGATCAAGTTCATCAGGGATGCAAAGGAGTCGGTGCCCGACGTTCAGATAACTGCCGTGGACATGCCCGGCGTTGACATTATGCGATGCAGGGAGTTAGCGGAGCAGCTCGGCGCCGCATTCAGGGTCAGAGAGCTTGATGTGGTAGGGTAGTGGTGCTGACCCAGGCGATAAAGGCACCGACCACGGAGGGGTCAAACTGGCTGCCCGAACATCGCCTGATCTCCTGAATTGCCTCTTCTCTGTTCCTGCGCGGCCGGTATGGCCTATCCGAGGTGAGGGCATCAAAGGTATCGGCAACCGAAAGAATCCTTGCCAGGAGCGGAATCTCCTCATACTTCAATCCAAAGATGCCGTTCTTGCCGTTCCAGTGCTCGTGATGGTACTTAATGCAGAGTATGACCTCATTGAATTTCACCATTTCGCCCAGGATTTCCGCGCCGACCCCCGGGTGCTTCTTGATCTCAATTAGTTCCTGTTCACTCAGGGCATCATTCTTATTCAAGATCTCTCGCGGTGTCGCTATCTTCCCAATATCATGCAGAAGCGCGCTTATTTTCAGTTTCTCCAGCATATCCGCCTCAAGATTCAGCACCCGGCCTATCGCCAAGGCGTATTCCGTAACGCGCTCCGTGTGTCCGGCAGTCCAATGTGATGTGGCCTCCAGTGCTTTTACGAGGGATCGAATAGCACCCAGCAATAATCCTTCCAGTTCTGCATAGAGCATGGCATTCTCCACTGAAAGACCCGCCTGTGAAGAGATTGCCATCAGAAGTTTTGTGTCGCTCGAAAAAAATTCCTGATTCCCTTCCTTGTCAGCCACAGCGATTGTACCAATGGTCCTTCCCTTGCCCTGAATAGGACATACCAACAGTGACCGCACGCCGGGAATATCATCCCGATACGGGGTTTCGGCGAGCCTGCAGAAAGCCGACGGTTTCCGCGTCCGGATCGTCTTCCAGAAGACCTCAGCATCACGGGAATAGGTGCGCGTATTATCCCACGCCCCTCTGGATATCTTGGTATGGAGAACGCCGGTCTTTTCGTCGAGGAGAAGCACAGCTGCCGTCTTGACGCCGATGCTATCAATCGCCTCATCCACCATGCGGGAACAGATGTCGTCGATACTGAGCGATGCAAACATTCCCGCCATCCGGTACAGGAGGGAAAGCTCTTCATAGGCATGGCTCAGCTCCTGCACGGTCGCCGTAAGATCATCCTTATAGTTATAGACTGCCAATGGTTTCCCGCACCATCTCAAGAAGTGACTTGGGGCTGAAAGGCTTGGTTATATATCTCTTAACGCCGCACTGCATACCCTTCTCTTCATCAGCATCCTGTCCTTTTGCCGTAAGCATAAAAATAGGAAGGTCTTGGAGCGTAGGATCGGCTTTGATCATCTTGCAGAGCTCTATACCGCTCAGGCCGGGCATCATCCAGTCAAGAATCACCAGGTCAGGCCGCTCCTTTCGTATGTACTCCAGAGCGTACTGGCTCTCACGCACCGTAACGACATCTATCTGAGCGGTCTTGAGCTTGTCCTCAATCATCATCAGAATAAATGGTTCATCGTCCACGACCAGAACCTTGCTCACGCAACCCCCCTATGCGGAATGCTGATCGTCACCGTCGTGCCTTTTCCCCATATGCTATTTACTGACATGCTGCCGTCATGCATACTCACGATCTCCTTACAAAGCGCGAGTCCGAGACCCGTGCCTTTTACCTTATCGCCATGCTTTCCCCGGTAGAAACGTTCCGTAAGATGTTCGATGTCCTCTGCCGGGATTCCCCAGCCGTCATCCCCGACCGCAATATCAACCATATCTCCGTGACGCCGAATTTCTACTTGTATCATACATCCTTCGTCAGAGAATGTTAAAGCGTTATCGATCAGATGTATCAGCACCTGCTTTAGCTTTTCTTCATCTCCCAGCAGATGGTTCGCTCCCTGAATCGCATATTCGATCACTGCACCATGGCTTTCGATAGGAACGGCAAGGGTACTAAGAACAACCTTCAGCAGCGCTTCGCTATCGATGCGACAGAACTTCATGGTTTCCTTCCCGCTGTCAAAGCGCGCAAGACTCAGAAGCTCGGTCACCATCCTCGCCAGCCTCAGACCTTCGTTCCTGATAATGGAAAGATACTTCTCGGCCCTGCTCTCTTCCACCTCTCCCTGCAGCAGCATCTCGGTCATACCGACAATAGCCGAGAGAGGCGTTCTGAACTCATGGGATACCGACCGCACAAGCTCGGTCTTCATTCTGTCCAGCTCGATTTCTCGGCTTATGTCCCGTATTAGGTTCACAATGCCGGAAACGGCTCCATTCTTGCCAAGTATAGGAGAACTGCTTATGGTCACGGGAATTCTGTTGCCGTACCGCGTCGTAAGGACAGAAGAACGGGAGACAGCCTTCCTCATCGCCGCCTCTTCAATGGATTCAGCCAGTCGTATGCGAAAATCGATATTTTCATCGCTAAATCTGAACGTATCGCAAACGGACATGCCAACAGCCCTGCCGTGCCCGACGCCGGTCATTCTCTCAAACGCGGCATTCACCGCTATCACGTTGAACTGCCGGTCGACCGTCATGATCCCGTCAACAACGCTCTGCACAATAGTGTCTGCGATATCCTTTTCACTTCCGGCGCGGCGGTAATATTCCGACCGTTCAAGGGCCACCGAGATCATATTTGCCATGATCTCAAGAAAATGGATCTCTTCCTCCTTGAAATCCCTCTGAATTAAATGATACAGCGTGAAGACACCGACCGGCTTATCACCGATAAACATAGGCACGGCTACAGCAGCATGATAAGCAGCAACAGCGGGAGCAACATAAAATCTTTCCCCCTCACGTATATCGGACACCGTCACTGTCTGTCTTCGGGAAAGAGCATAGCTTTCGAGGGAACTTACGTCAGAAGCGTACATGATATCTCCCCCGCTTGTTTCCGGTTGTGTAGAAGATTTGAGCACGAGACTACCGGATGGTTCGTTGACGAGCATCCAGGCAAAATCCGCCCGGAATGTCAGCCGCAACAGCCCCAGGACCTGAGTCATGATATCCTCAATCTCAATCTCGGCGCCAAGCTTTGCAGACATGCTCAGCAGGTGTTGATGCTCATCTTCCCAGCGCTTCTTTTGCTGGTCGTACATGAGACGCTGTTTCTCATACAACCGGATATTCTCCAATGCCATGCCGGTCATCGCACCGACCGCAGACAGAATACTCTCCTCCTCGGGGGTAAATACATGTGCGTTGAAGCTGAAAAGACTCAAGACGCCGATAATCCGCTCCTTCCCTTTGACCGGGATACAACAATATCCGCGAATACTGGAATGCCTGATGACAGACCTTCCGACCCGGTGGTCACGAGAGATATCCGAAGTGGAAACAAGCTGACCGGTGACGGCGACCTTTCCCGGCAAGTCTTCTCCGAGACGGATTCTGCTGATCCTTCTGACATAATCATCTGCGATGCCGGTGTGATACTGGCAGACTAATTCCTTCGTTCCTTCATCCAGGAAGAATATGCCTCCCCCATCCATGGACAGCAGTTCGCTCATTGTTTCGAGCACCTTCGTAAATATTTCATCGGGTTTGAGCGACCGGCTGAGAATTCCGGAAACATTGTTCAGCACCGTGAGCTCCCTGTTCTTACGGACAATCTCCGCTTCTTGCGCCATCCGCTCCGTAACATCCCTGAAAAGCTCAATGACCTGCAGCACGGCACCCGATGAGTCTTTTACCGGACTGGCAAGGATCTCAAGAAACTTGACCCTGCCGTGTCCATCGGTATGCTCATGGATGATCCTGTGACTTTTGCCATCTGCAAAAACAGCATGGGTGGGGCATTCGTGCCCCTTCGACCAGCATGGAATGGCAGAACCGCGTAATGCCTTATAGCAGAGCTGGCCGGTCAATTCCTGATCAGCATGTTGAACCGCAATTTGGTTAGCCATAATTATTTTATGCCTGCGGTCGAGAACGATCATCTCGTCCGGAATGCTGTTCATGATCGTTTCGATATAATCGAGCGAGTTCTGCAGTTCAGCCCGCAGGCTGCTCTGCTCCCTGAAGTCCTTAAGGATTTCTATCTGGGCCACGATCTGACCTCCCGAAAAAATGGGTGACCCGCTGACAAGGACCGGGATCGACATACCATCTTTGGACAGAATATTCAGTTCAGAAATGGACTCAGTCCCCTCACGCCATCTCTTGGACAGCTGTTTTCTCATCATCAACGAGTTTTTCTCATCAAGAAGATCGTAAACCGAAGCGCCGACTATGTCCTCCCTGGCATGACCGAACATCCTCGTAAAGGCAGGATTTATGTCGACGATCCTGTACTCCTGGTCAATGACCCAGAGGGGATCTAACATGGCATGTACATACCTATTCTTCTGCTCAAGCTCCTGGGTTTTCTTTTTCAGCGAAACAGCCATATCATTGAACGCTCTTGTCACTTCACCGAGTTCGTCCTCGGTCAGAACATCAAGCTGAACATCCAGATTTCCCGCCATCATCTCCTTTGGTCCCGTTCTGAGGTTTTTCAGCGATATCAGCATTTTCCTCAGAAAAAAAAGAGACAGGAGGAAGGCCAGGATGAGCGTATAGACCGTAAATGGTACCATCTGGTCGAACAGCCGGGAGGTGAATTCCTGATGAACAGCATTTCCGTCATGGACAGCTTGTCTGCTCAGAGCCTCTTCCTGTAGGTTCATCTTTTTCACCTGCATGAAGATGGTTAGGGAATAGGGAATCATGATCAGCAGGGCGAATGCCAGCAGCAGGCTCATGAGACGCGTGATGATCCTTCTCTTAAGCACAATCAAATATTCCTGAAGAGAAACACGACTATCATGACGGCCAGCCAAGAGGCAAAAACAATGCCGAGCGAAGACAGGCCCTCCTCGATAATCGCATCAAAATCGACCGAAAGTCCTATTGCGGCAAGACCTGCGGAAAGGCAGAAGGTGCCTGCGGCTCTGCCAATATAGAGGATGTCTTTCAGGGATTGTAACGCATTCGACAGGACCGAAAGTAGCAGAAATCCGACTATGAACCAGGGCACCAGAATCTGTCTTTCACGATTCCTGGACAGAATCATGGTCAGCGGAATAAGGAAGACGAGGAATGCTACACGTACCAGCTTGATCTGCAGTGCGCTGTTTGCACATTCAGAACAGACATTTCCTGCCGCAACTTTTACCTGTCCTATCATCGGCAGTGTTGCACCTGCCATAAAGGTGAACTCATCTTTCGTGAACAGCATAACGTCATACAGCAGCGGATAGGATAGCATACTAATAAGGCCGAGCATCATAACCGACAGGATTGCTATCGAGGTATCCTCCCGTTTAGCAGCAATGAGCGGTGATACGACTGCTATAGCCGACGCCCCACAGACAGAAAGGCCCGATGCAAGAAGAATGGCAATTCGTGCATTCAGATGAAAAATTCTCGAAAGTACCAACGTGATGCTAAAGGTCATCATAACAACCAGGAAGATGCTGACAAAAAGACTTGTCTTCACGCCGATAAGAGAAAGTTGCGTACCGTAAAGAGCAATTCCCGCAGGAAGATAAAAACCTATGGCCGAGGCCGCCCCCTGCATAATCAGGGAACGTTCACTGAGCAGGATATTACATATCATGCCGATGATTATGGATATTACCAGTGCATCAAAAGATGGATGAAACGTAGCAATATACACGGAAAGAAGCGCAATAACAGAAGCCAGAAAGAGCCCCGGGATATGCCCTTTATACTTCATGGTTTGTTGTGCTCATCCCAAAATGAAAAGACGTTGGCACTAGCCTGAAGGGAGAATTCTGTCATCAGCCCCCGGTAAGGAAATCCTGAAGTTCCGCAATCTTCACTTCACCCTGGGATGCATCAGCAAGATTTTTCCATTTCAGGGTCCCTGAGCGCAGTTCTTCATCACCAAGAATAAATACAAACCGTGCAGCAAGCCTGTCCGCCCGGCGCAGCTGGCTCTTCAGAGAACTATGGCAATCACCGACCTCAACCCAGAGATTTTGACGGCGGAGCACGTCCGCAATGCGGAGCACTTCATTGCCCGCGGTATCACCGAGCGCTGCAAGAAATGCCGCGGGTACCGGCCACGTCAGGGAAACCGACCGTTTCAGCAGCTCGGCAATACGCTCCATGCCCACAGCGAATCCGATTGCCGGCGTGTCCGGTCCGCCGAATTCCTTCACCAGCCGGTTATACCTTCCTCCGGCAGCTACGGCATTCTGACTGCCGAGGCCCTTACTGGTCACCTCAAACGTGGTCCTGGTATAGTAGTCAAGACCCCTTACCATTTCGGGATTGACCGTAAAGGACACGTCAAGCAGCACGAGCAGCTCCTGCAGCTTCCCGAAATGCATTCTGCAGTCCTGGCAGAGGTGGTCAGTTATCCTCGGCGCTCCTGTACGTGCCTCAATGCATCTGCTGACCTTGCAGTCCAGTATCCTCAGCGGGTTGCGGTCAAATCTTCTCACACAGTCAGGGCAGAGATGTTCCTTCTTATCAGCAAAGAATAGGAGCAGCGCATCTTTGTATGCAGGTCTGCACTGTTCGCACCCGATGGAATTGATCTGAAAGGACACTTGCTCCAGGCCGATAGCCATGAGAAACCGACCCAGCATCGAGATAACCTCTGCATCCATCCTTGGGTGCGGATCAGAAAATGCCTCTACGCCGATCTGAAAGAACTGCCGGAACCTTCCGGACTGGGGCCGTTCATACCGGAACATCGGACCGGAATAATAGAACTTCTGGGGCGATGGGAGGCTGTGGAGGTTATGCTCAACAAAACTTCGTACTACGGCAGCTGTCCCTTCAGGCCTGAGAGAAACGCTTCTGCCGCCCTTATCGGTAAAAGTATACATCTCCTTCTCGACAATATCGGTCTGTTCGCCGATCGACCGGGAAAAGATAGATGTCGTCTCGAGCACGGGAACCCTGATTTCCTGGAACCCAAAGGCCGAAAATATACGGTGCGCGGCCTGCTCAACGGACTGCCAGAGGAATGTATCGGGAGGCAGAATATCCTGCATCCCCTTCAGCGTCTTATACTGCGGAGCGCCGCTCACTCCGGGATCGCTTCCTTGTCCTGGCCCTCGCGGCGGTCGTCAAAGTCGAGCATTTTGAGATGGTTCTCGATGAGGCGCTTAAGTTCTTCCTTGAAATGGCGGCGGATGCCCTTCATGTCCGTGATGTCCTCATGTATCTTGATGACCTTCTCCTGCGCCTCACGGATCAGCGCGTCAGCCTTGGCTTCAGCCTCGCGTATGAGGAGCTCCGCCTCCTTACGCGAGTTGATCTTAAAGTCTTCGACCATCTGCTGAGCAGTCATGAGCGTCTCTCTGAGCGTCGTTTCCATATCGCGGTATTCCCGGACCTGATTTTCCGACCGCTGGATGTTCTCTTTAAGGTTGGCGTTCTCCCGGAGCAGGTCTTCCATCTCTTCCCGGACGATCTCGAGGAAGCCGTAGACTTCTTCAACATCAAAGCCCCGCATCTTCATCTTAAACTGCTTCTGCTGGATATCCAGCGGCGTGATTCTCATATGAACGCTCCCCCCTTGATTTTATACCCGAGCTCTATGATCGACCGGATCAGAAACTTCTGGATAAAAAGGATACCGAGGATGACAATAATAGGTGAAATATCAATGGGTCCGAGCCGGTATCCGATAAGCCTCCGGATGGGCCTGAATACCGGCTCCGTGACCGTTCGCAGAAAGCGGACCACGGGATTGTACGGATCAGGGTTTACCCAGCTGATGAGCGCAGCGATAATGACCACCCAGTAATACACATTCAGGAGCATATTCACGATCTCTGCGATAGTCAGGAGAAGGTTACCAAAAATCAGCATATTCCTGCCTTTCTGTCAATTCGTGCTATTGTACAATGCAGTTGCGATTTTTATCTATTCTGCGATTTCCTTGGCCGTTTCTACCAGACATGCCCTGCGGCAAAAGACTGTCTCATGCGTTGCTGCCCAATTCGCGGGCCCGCTGCATTGCAGCAAGGAGCGCGTCGGAAACCAGCGGGCGTAATCCTCTCTCCTCAAATACCTTCAGACCCGCTGCAGTCGTGCCGCCGGGAGAGGTGACCATCTGACGCAGTTTCTCCGGTGACATGCCGCCGTCGAGAATCCTTGCCGTGCCTAATGCCGTCTGAACAGCGAGCTGTGCAGCGTCGTCCCGGTTCAGCCCCATAGCGCTGCCGGCGTCGATCATCGCCTCCAGGAAGAGCGCGATAAATGCAGGCCCGCTGCCTGACACGGCGGTCACGGCATCCATAAACTTTTCGGGGAGTGCCATCACCCTGCCGACAGACATCAAAATGCTGCGCACGATATTGATCTCCGGGCCCGTGAAACACTCACAGAGCGACATGACCGACATGCCCTCCTGTATCAATGCCGGCGTGTTCGGCATGACCCTGACGATCTTATCCGTCCTGAGCCGGGACTGGAGATAGGAAAGGGATATACCGGCGGCTATCGATACCACGGTCTTGGAATTATCGATTACCGGCGCAATCTCATCCGTTACGGTAGCCATCTGCTGCGGCTTGACCGCAAGAATGATGATGTTGCAGGATGAGACAAGGTTGCTGTTCGAAGCCGCGGTCCGGATGCCATACCTCTGCGCTAGCTCCTGCCCCCGCTCCTGCCGCGGCTCAGAAACCATGATATCTTTCATGCCTTCCGTTGTCATGCCCTTTATGAGGGCTTCTGCCATATTCCCACCGCCGATAAATCCGATCATCTCAACTCCTTTCTCCGAATATTGCCGTGCCAATCCTCACCATCGTAGAACCCTCCTCGATCGCAATCTCAAAGTCATGGGACATGCCCATAGAAAGCTCGGCCAGAGAAAAACCTGCTGCTTCCGCCCGCCGCCGCAGTTCGCGGAGCCTCACAAAATAGGGCCGGACACGTTCCCGGTCGTCAAGAAAGGGGGGCATGGTCATAAGGCCATCTGCCGTCACATGCTTCTTCCCGCGGATTCTCTCCAGCAGCGGCAGCAACTCATCCTCCGCTATGCCATGCTTTGTCTCCTCTGCGGCAAGCTTCACCTCAACAAGCACCCGCTGGACCTTCCCTACCCTGCCTGCCTGACGATCGATCTCGTCGACCAGTTCCACAGAATCTACGGAATGGATAAGATCGAAAAATTGCACTGCGTCCTTCGCTTTATTCTTCTGGAGATGGCCTATGAAGTGCCATGCGAGAACTTCGCTCCAGGACCGTATCTCACCACTCATAATCTTCTTTTTTGCTTCCTGTATGCGGTTTTCTCCGAAGCTCCTGAGTCCGCAATCCACCGCATCCCTGATTGCATCAATCGCGATCGTCTTGGTGACCGCAATGAGCTGCACCTCCTCAGGATTTCTTTCCGCCTTCATGGCGGCACGGGTCATCCGCAGATAGATATCCTTGATCCTGTTAAAGAGCGGCGTTGTCTCCATGACGTATCCCCCGTTTGACATGAACGGTATACTAGTATCTCAGGTTTGAAAAAGCAACGCAGCAGCGCACGAGTCTATGCAGCATGTATGAACCATCCGCCGAAGACGATAAGGAAGATCCCGCAGGACAGGAGCACAGCTCGGTACCCCCTTTCTCCCATAATCCTTTTCCCTTTTGATACGGCATAAGATACCAGGCTATACCATGCAAAATCGGCAGCTATGTGGCCGAAAAAAAAGACGACCACCCCGGCGATGCCGAATCGCAGAGAACTGACCAGATACCCCAGGCCGATCGTCGCCCACCAGATGACCCAGTACGGATTTGTAATGCTTCCTACAATTCCGGTAACGACAAGGTTCATGCCTTTTTTTCGGCCTTCTGCCGCGGGATGAAGCCGGGCCTTCGGCGCCTCCCGGAGCAGCAGTACACCCATAATGATGAGCATGCAGCCGCCGGCAAGGCTGATGAATTGCCGCGTGGCATCGTGACGGAGAAAAGGAGACAGACCGGAAAGCACCAGGACAACAACCAGGATTTCCAGCAGTCCGTGGCCAAGAATGATAAGCGGGCCGGTAGCTGCACCTCTCCTGACGGACTCGCTCACGGTAAGGGTGAACAGGGGGCCGGGCACCAGGGCGCCTGAAAGCGCAATCATAAATGAAGATATGCCGAGGACGATCATGCTCATATGTGCAGCGCCCTGCCGTATTCTTCCCAGAGGTGCTCTCTGTCTATGCCGGTGTCAATGAAATCCCAGGGCAGGATCTCGGAAACGTCTTTCTTTCTGAAGATGATGGACGCAATATCAAAATCGGAAATGCCTTTTTTTATGATGTCTCTATCCTCATCGGCAAGAATTTCCAGGACCCTGCTCATCCTTCTATCACCAAGGGCGAAGAGACCCTGCAGATGTGCGTGCTTGGGTACATCATGGAAAACCCGCACGCCTTTTTCCTGGCCAAGCCCTTTCTTGATCACCCTGAGCTTTTCCTTTACGCTTTTCAGTAGTTCCATGGGATGCCACTGGAACGGGGTAAAGGGTTTGGGGACAAAGGTGCTGACGCTCAGGCGGATATACCCCCTTCGCGTGTTACTGCGAATCATCTTCACCGTTTCGATCAGACCGGCAATGTCGTCCATGGTCTCGGTCGGCAAGCCGATCATGAAATAGAGCCGCAGCGTTTCAACGTCACTCTCCAGGATCAGCCGCGCTGTTTCGTATATATCCTCATCCGTTATCTTCTTGTTGATGACATCGCGCAGGCGCTGCGTTCCTGCCTCAGGAGCGATAGCTATACTCTTATGTCCCTTCATCAGCTGCACCAGACGCCCGCTCCTGGCACTCGCCCTCAGCGAGGTAATCGAAAAATCAACGCCTTCCAACTTCAGGACCTCTTCCGCATGGGGATAATCCGACAGCGACGGCCCGATCAACCCTATCTTTTGTGTCTTCGCTGATGCTGCCCTGACCTCAGCCGACAGTTCTGCAAGCCCCTTCTTTCTGACCGGCCGGTAGATATGTCCTGCTATACAAAACCTGCACGACCAGGGACAGCCCCTCATGGCCTCTAGAAGATACATATTCGAAAATTCCGCCTCGGGCGTAATGATTGATGACCGGATAAAAGATCCGGAGATTTCATCTATAGTCCTCTTACGGATCCGGTCAGGTGCACCATGAGAAGCAGTGCGCCCTGCGATCTTTCCGTCGGTATCATACGTAACGCTGTAATAAACAGGGATATAGACACCTTCAATAAGGACAGATTGTTCGAGGAGCGTGGCCCGCTCGATTCCCTGGCGATATAGTGAGATGAATTCGCCGAGCATCTCTTCTGCTTCGCCGATAAAAACGATGTCCATAAAGTCAGCAAGCGGTTCAGGGTTATAGAATGCACAGACGCCACCCATGATCACCAACGGGTGATGATCCCCCCTTTCTGAACTCCGCAAGGGGATATGCCCCATCTTCAGCAGCTTGAGCAGGTGAGGATAATCATTTTCGAAGGAGACCGAGAAGGCTATGATATCAAATGCGGAGAGCGGCCGCTTCGACTCAAGGGAAAAGGGTTCCATGCGGGAGTTTTCAAATTCCTCCAAGTCCTCCGGATCCGGGAAAAATATCCGCTCGCACACAACATCGGCCTGATTGTTCAGAAAACCGTAAATGCCCTGGAACCCGAGGCTGGACATACCCACCGCATAACAGTTCGGATAACAGAGCGCGACATTGATCCTCCCGCCGGGATCTTTGAAAACCGTGCCTTCTTCTTTTGACAACAGAATGTTGGCCTTATCAAGAAATTTTCGATTCATCCTATGGCAGCGGATCCATCTTCATACATTAAAAAAATACCAGCACCGCCATCATCGCAACGGACCAAAGGACATCGATCGGCAGATGCCGCGGTGCCGAAGCATCAAAGAGAAGATCTGCCCGCGCATCCCACTCCTCGTCAGCAAGCCAGAGAACAACCGTCACCGGCAGCTTCGGAAAGGGCAGGAATTCCAGGGCAGCGTCCCCATATGACACCTCTCTGCCGCCGAACGCTCGACCCCGTTGTTCGAATCCTGCCCTGTCATGGGCATATTTCTTGGCTAAACCGTCCAAGGGCAGCACGTGGGACCCCCGAAAAAAAATATCTCCGCCTGGCAGACCAGAGGGTTTGACCAAGGTGCCGGACGGCCCCGTGCTTTCCGCTTTCACCATATACCAAAGAGCAGACAGCACAAAAAAATAGCGGAGGCGTTTGAGAAAGATCTCTCCTTCCGGGGACAGATTCCTGATCTCTTTTTCCTGGGGGTACAGGGAAAACAACTTCCCGAATGACAGTATATGATACGTCCGTGCCGGACTATCGAATACAGCACCGGTCCGTCTGCAGACATCCTCAGGGGGAAGCCCTGCCAGGATTTCCCATGCCCTATCTTCACCGCTTGTGATCTCTGCCATGCAGGTATTATACGCCAAGTCTGTATATCACATACCGTCAGTTCTCAGAAAAAAGACCTGCATGGTATGATTCAAGGGTGAAGATCGTTGCCCAGAACAGAAAAGCATTCCATGATTACTTTATTGAGGAAACATTTGAAGCAGGCATGATCCTCACCGGGACGGAAGTGAAGTCCCTGCGCGACGGCAAGGCAAACCTGAAGGACAGCTATGTGATCATCAAGGACAGTGAGGCCTTTCTCCTGAACTGCCATATCAGCCCCTACAGCCATGGCAACATCATGAACCACGATCCGGTCAGGACGCGGAAACTGCTGCTGCATCGAAAGGAGATCATGCGGCTGCAGGGCATGGCGGCCCAGAAAGGGTACTCGCTGGTTCCGCTCAAGATCTATTTCAAGGGATCCCATGCAAAAGTGGAGGTAGGACTGGCAAAAGGCAAGCGGCAGTACGAAAAGAGAGAATCTATCAAGAAAAAAGAGGCTGACCGCGAGATCGAGCGGGCCATGAAAAACCGATAGTCCTGCCTTTGCGTACACCTCCCGGACAGATGATTCATGTTATACTATAAACAGCCGCATAGCTCGGGGGCGAAAGGGCTCGACGGGGGTTATGAGGCTCATGTGGCATGTCGTGGCTCCATCACCACGTTAAAAGATGGAACAATCACAAACGCCAATAACGAACTGGCACTCGCTGCTTAACTAAGCAGCACGCTCTTCCGGAATTGCCTGTGTTCCGGATACAGCGTCGATCAGCAGGCTGGCCATCGGGTGCGTTCCCGGCCCAGTGGCGAGATCAAGGGAAATAGGGTTTCAGAAAGCCTGTCAGCCGGGGTTCTGAATCCCGAAAATGAAAAGACTGACTACACATGTAGATGCATGAGCGTAGTGCTTTCGGACGCGGGTTCGATTCCCGCCGCCTCCACCAAAAATATGTATTAATATCAATGTGATAACCCAATTCTTATCCTAACCGATTTGTATCCACATGCAAAGTAGTGATCGACTCCCGCAACCTTGTTCTGACTCCGCGTTAAATAGCATGACTTCCTAAGGTCCCCATAGGCTCTCTGAGAAAATCAGGATATAAGTTTGTCTTTATCCAGCTGTCGGCTTTCGAAATAGTATCGTCTAAGCTTTTCTCTGAGTAAAATTTTTTAACGAACATGCCACCTTCTTTGGGGAAATATATGAGTAACCCATGGAAAAGGCCTCCTCTTTGTAAAAATGAACCCGCTCCCCGGACTTTACAGGCTGTCCGACAATTATCTGCA
>DKBH01000069.1 GCA_002451165.1 Nitrospiraceae bacterium UBA6905 | reverse complement strand
CTTTGCCATCGTTGTAATCCTCCTTTTCATGCGGCAAATTTCTCATAGTATATCAGACTAACAGCACACATACACAGAAAGATTATGCGCTGCGCGGAATGCCTACAAATTCTCCGGCTGTTCAGCAGGGTCATCGCACGTTCCCTCAGAAAATTTAAACCGCCCCAGGATGTCAGCACTATCATACGCGCCTCCACCGGTGGTATATCCAAATAGTCATTCCGAAAAGCACGATCGTCAAAATGCCGACCACCCATCTGTCCACTTCAATATAGATCATCGTTTCGAGATAATGGATGATATACGAGCCGGCATATGCCCGTGTCGGATCATGCTGCTCCCGCAACCAGACTTCAAGATAGGTGAGGGGACAGTACCAGCCAAAAACTTGGAGCATAAGCGCAAAGGTTAGCCCGCTGATATGGATAAATTTAATAAACCTGTGCCTTCTGCCCGCAAACACCCCAAAGACCAAGAAAACGATCCAGATGAAATGAATAATTACGATCAGGTCAGCAAGTAGCTTGAAAATCATGGATAGTTAGTGTATTCAATAAATCAAGACACGGCTTTGACTATAGTCAAGGGCTGTATGCCTTCAGCTCTCCTCGGAACAGGCACATCCCCCGGAGCCTGCTCGCGGCGTTCATCGCGCGGGTGAGACCAGTTCATCGCCCGCATCTCACCGGAGAACTCCGTACTTCCTTCTCGATGCATCTTTGTATTCAGAGCCCCCGCATCACCTGAAAGATGACGGAAAAATCCTGGTCAGCGATCTCCCTGCTGTAGGTCATGCCGAAGAGCTCCTTGGCCACAGCCCCGGTAAAGAGCGGCCGCTGGAGGCTGAAGGCAAGATCCTGCAGATAATGCAGGTCCTTGTAGATGAGCGCCGACGAGAACTGGGTACTGAAATCCTCGGTCAGGAGCTTTTCTTTTTTTGCTTGCAAGACCGCTGAATTTCCCGCTCCTGCAAGCAGCATTTGAATGGCTTTTGTTTTTTCAATTCCTGCAGCCTCGGCAAAGGCTATAGCCTCCGCGAGGGTCGCCATGAATGACCCCAGCACAAGATTGTTAATAAGCTTCATCCTGGTCGCAAGCGCCTGCTGTTCTAGGTAGAAGATGCTCCTGCCGATCTTTTCAAGCAGCGGCAATGCAGTCTCATACGCATGCTTGTCGCCGCTGACCAGCACCGTGAGGCTTCCTTGCGAAGCCGGAACAACGCTGCCGAGCACCGGGGCTTCAAGGTAGGATGCCCCTTTATCCTTCAGCGTTTCATGGAAGCGCAGGACATCATCGAAATGGTTCGTTGTGGTATCGATGATGATTTTGCCGCTGCAGTCAGCATCCAAGACGCCTTTCGCACCGCTGAGCACGGACTGGACAGCCGCGCTGTCGAAGAGATTCATGAAGATAATGTCTGTTCTTGCTGCCAGATCAGCCGGACTGGCAGCAACCGCAGCGCCGAGACCAGCCGACTTTTCAGCCGTCCTGTTCCAGACTACCAGTTCCATGCCTTCAGATAAGAGTCTATTGGCTATAGCCTTGCCGAGATGGCCCAGCCCTATGAAGCCTGTTTTCATATCCTTTACCTCCCGAGCGCAGGTGTTCTGAATTATCTTATAATAGTATTTTCATGGAAACAACTAAAACATACGATGTGATCGTCATCGGCGCAGGCCATGCAGGCTGTGAGGCTGCCCTTGCCGCTGCGCGCCTGGGACTTTCCACCTGCCTTTTCACCATAAACCTTGATACGATCGCGCAGATGTCCTGCAACCCCGCTATCGGAGGACTTGCAAAAGGACATCTGGTTCGTGAGATCGACGCACTTGGAGGGGAAATGGCAAAGGTAACGGACCGAGCCGGCATACAGTTCAGGATGCTGAACACGTCCAAAGGTCCGGCGGTCTGGTCTCTGCGGGCACAGGCTGACAGGGTGCTCTACCGGACCAGGATGCGGGTGGTACTGGAACAGCAGGATCATCTCGACATCAAGCAGGCTATGATAGATGATATTACAGTAGAGGGCGGCAAGGTCACGGGAGTTGTGACCTCATGGGGTACGTTTTATCATGCGAAGGCGGTCATCGTTACAACCGGGACGTTCCTGCGGGGCCTTATGCATATCGGCCACGAAAGCTTTGAGGCGGGCAGGGCAGGAGAATTTCCCGCCAAGAACCTTTCCGGCAGTCTTGCGCGGCTCGGCCTGAACCTTGGCAGACTCAAGACCGGCACGCCGGCGCGGCTCGATGCCAAGAGCATTGACTTCTCGAAAACAGAAGCGCAGTTTGGGGGCGATCCGCCCATACCGTTCTCGCACAGCACCGACCGTATCGTCAATCCTCAGCTTCCCTGTTTTATAACGTATACGAGTGCTGAAACACACCGGATCATCAGGGAGAATCTCGGCCGGTCTGCCATGTACAGCGGCAAGATCACCGGCATCGGCCCCCGTTACTGCCCTTCCATAGAGGACAAGATCGTAAAATTTGCCGACAAGGAGCGGCACCAGGTGTTCCTTGAGCCGGAAGGACTTGAGACGACCGAGTACTATGCTAACGGCGTCTCCACCAGTCTTCCCTATGACGTACAGGTCGGGTTCCTGAGGACCATCCCGGGGCTCGAACAGGTCGAAATCATGCGCCCTGCGTATGCGATCGAATATGACTTTGCCTTTCCCACACAGCTGAAGCACTCGCTCGAAACCAAAATAATAGAAGGTCTTTTCTTCGCAGGACAGATTAACGGGACGTCAGGATATGAAGAGGCTGCGGCTCAAGGGCTTATGGCGGGTATTAATGCGGCGCATCGAATTCTGAACAGGGAACCGATCACCCTGGCCCGGCACGAGGCATATATCGGCGTCCTCATCGACGACCTTGTGACAAAAGGAACAAAAGAGCCCTACAGGATGTTCACATCGCGCGCTGAATACCGTCTCCTTCTTCGCCACGATAATGCGGACCTCAGGCTTATGGAAAAAGGTCATGCGATCGGCCTGCTTGATGATAGCACGTATGAGCGGTTTGTTCAGAAGAGACGTGCCATAGAAGAAGAGCTGGGGAGGTTGAGAAGAAGCAAGACCAAACCTTCAGTGGTCAATCCCGTCCTGCAGAGCCTGGCCACAGCCGAGATCCAGGAAGATATCAGTCTCGAACAGCTTCTCAAGCGGCCGGAGGTAAGGTATGCCGTTATCAGGCAGGTTGCTCCGCCGGGAAAACCGCTGGGGGCGGATGTTGAGCGGCAGGTCGAAATTCAGATAAAGTATCGGGGGTACATCAGACAGCAGATGGAAACTGCCGGCAAGCTCTCACGCCTTGAGGACAAGAAAATCCCGGATGATTTTGAATATCGCGGTCTGCCTGGCATCTCCCGCGAGATCTTCATGAAGCTCGAGGAGGTGAGACCAGTGAATCTTGGACAGGCTGCCAGGATACAAGGGATGACACCAGCTGCCCTCGCGATCATCATGGTAGCTGTTGAAAAGTTGCGACGCCAGAAATCCGCATAAGTCCTGTCAGCTTGCTGCGCGGAATTTCGTTGACTGTGCTGGAATTCGGGATATAATGGACATAAGAAGCAGAATCTTTCTGACTTTAAGGGGGGAAGAAAGATGTTCTGTCCTATATGTGATTGCCGCATGATACCGGCAGGCAGTACGCTCGTCGAACGCATGGATACGTCAGATGGCGCTGTGACGACTGTCCAGGACACCTATCAGTGCAGAAATGCTGAGTGTGAATCCTTCACAGAAGGATACATCTGGACATACAACGGCGAGTGTTTCATCATGCACCACCTGGAAAGAAATCTCGAAGCTGCCTGAGAACCTGATGCCCGCCTCGTCGTGCGGAACTCGACATGCTCCCCTGTCATCAGGGCATCCTGATAATATGCCGCGTGTTTTCCAGACCTCGCGAAGCATCGCCATGCAAAATCCCCGGTAACCAAATATTCACCTGCATAGCATCACCCTGCAATCTTCAGCGAATATACTTATATCATGAAACCTGATTCTTTCTGCTGTTAATAGGACAGGTAAGATGTTCTGTCCTATATGTCACGGCAGGCTTGCCCTTAACGGGCACGAAATGGTGGTCGCTGCCGACACGGCTGCTGGCAGAATTTCCACAAACAGGAATGCATACCGATATGGCAATGTGAGCTGTTCCTCATTCATGAAAGGCTATATCTGGACGGTTATCGTTAAGGGTGTCATTCTGCACCGTCTCGAAAGTTGTCCCGAAGTCACCTGATACTTCTCATGTGCGGGTTGTCGTAGCCTCATCCCTGCTTCACCCCTGCGTGAAGTATATCGTCATGCAATTGCGCAAGCGTCTGCTACGCAAGTGAAGGCATATGCAGCAGGAGACGTTTCTTTTCTTGAGGGTACCCTTTTAATGAGGATAGTTCAGCGGTCCGCTCAGAGTTTTCAGAAAGGCTTCAATCTTTTCAAGATCAGCATTCGACAGCTCAGTGTGGTCCACCTCATCGCTTCCGCTCCGCCGATAGAAGCTCAGAACTTCAAATAAGGTCTTGATCTGGCCTGCGTGCATGTAAGGGGGTCTATCCGCGACGTTACGCAGCGTAGGTGTTTTAAAGGCACCCCTGTTCTTGATCTTATTCCGGTCGATAAACCTTAACTCCACACATGCATCAGGCTTGGCATCGCTATAGTCACCAAGGCAGTTAAATTCGTCCTTCATTACCTTATCAATGCCCTCTGCCCTTCCCACGTCTTTAGGGTCATTAAGGCCGATATTGTGAAAACTGCTGTTCGTGAAGAGCGGCCCGAGATGGCAGTTGGTGCATTTCGCCTTTCCGATAAAAAGTTTCAGCCCTGCTACCGCATCCGCACTCATGAGTTTTTCCGCTGCATCACGGTCATTCTTTGTCACCGCAGCAACATACCGATCAAAGAGCGCGGGCTGAGGAGTGATCTGTCTCACAAATGCAGCAATCGCCTTGCCGATATTAGCATATATTCTGTTGACCGCCTCGCGGTCATCAGGCTTCATCGCATTCCACGCCCTCAGTGCTTCAGGATTGCCTGTTCCCGGACTCGCCTTGGGGGGGCAACTTTTATGGTCTATCTTGGGCAGGTTGCCGAAGATCTCTTCATATTCTCTCCTGTAATGATCGGTTATCAGATGCGCGCAATGTGCCCTCGTAAAACCATGCTCAACAGAACTTTCGATCGGTCCGATCGCCTGTGACCAGAGGCTGTCTTTGCGTCCGTCCCAAAAGAACCATGACTGATATGCTGCGCCAATGAGTGGCATGGTCCTTCTCGTCGTTGTCCCCATGCCTTTTGCAAGAGGGAGCTTGTCCGTAAAGCTCATCTCCGGGATGTGGCATGTTCCGCACGATACCTTGTTGTTTGCGCTGAAGCGCTTGTCAAAGAAGAGTTTCCTGCCTAGTGTGATGGCCCTGGGGTCGTCGCTGTATTTGTTCGAAGGGTCGGCAGGCAGCGGGGGAAGAGAAGAGAGTGAAAGGGAACGGAGCGTCTTCATTTCCTCATCGCTCCAGCCGTGGACAGAAGCACTGTTATCGGCGGAAGCATGCCCGGCAATAAAGCAAAAGGCCAGAAGAAAGCTGAACATTACAGACGCTCTCCTTCCGGCCCTTGCCATTATGAAAAGTCCTCTTATTTCAACTGAAGATTGTAGGTAACGGTATCGGTCTTGCCGCCGGCCTTAATGGTAAATGACATGATCCACCATCCGGGCATGCTGAACTTGATCCCCTCGACAAGATAGGTCCCGTCACCACAGTTTTTGGTCACCTTCGGCTCTGTAGGGAGACCGTGACCATGCTCAGGCATGTCGCCGCTGACCGAGATCTCGGCATCCTTCACTGCCTGTCCGTCAGCTGTCTCGACCTTCAGCTTCCAGCTTATCATCTGGTTCACAGGAATGGCGTCGGGATCACTGGTATAGGAAGCTTTGAATATACCAGCCTTGGATGTCATCGTCTTAGCATAATCGGCATCTGAGGTCGGCTTTGTCTTTTCTACAACTGCTGCATGGCATTTACACTCGCCTTTGCCGGTCCTGCAGTGTTCGCAAGTGCAACCCTTGCCGCAGGTACAACCCTTCTCTCCGGGCTTGCAGTGACATTCTCCCTTGCCCGTCATGCAGTGTTCGCACTTGCAGTCCTTGCCGCAGGCGCATTTTGCTGCTGCATCGACAAGATCAAGTGAAGGAATCCAAGCCATAGAACCGAGAAACATCACTGCCAATATCAGAATCCCAAACTTTCTGAACATACCGTCCTCCTTGATTTTTATACTAACCATTATATAAAAAGATTCCCTCTTTAACAATAAAAATATTTTCGGCAGTACATCTCATGCAACGGTCTTATTGATAAAATTCCGACTGTCAGCGCCCCTCCTCCTTAGTGATCCTGAAAAGCTATACATCTATCGCAGTAAAATTAGGTCGGCGCTGGCACCTCGCCGCAGACCCTGTTCAATGAATAATATCTGTCAGAAAATAAGGAAGGGCAATCCTTTTACGATCAGCGGAGATATGCATATTCATGAAGACCATCCTGATTGCACAGGCAGGTAAGCGTATCCAGGTCCTCCTTAAGATTCAGATGCCGGATTCCTTCGGCCCAGGTTCAGCCCACAGGCACCTGAGAATACTGCAATGGCTGGCTGCATTGTCATGCACCGATACCTCGAGCAACGCACCGGCCACGTCTGTTTGAAATCAGCCCTTATCTATCCTTACACCCACAAACGTCCCCATAAGTTCTGCCCTGAGAGCGCCGAATTTGCCCTCGCCATTACAGCGGATGACCACATTCCGATAGCCCTTGGCGGCTTTCTCGTAGGACGTGAGTACGCTCTGAAGGCTGAAGCCGTGCTTGCGGATGATATCAGCGACCTCCCGTACCGATCCCGGACGGTCCTCGACTGTCACGCTTACCCGATGTCCGCCGTGCCTGACACCCGTGATATCGACGAGCACCCGGAAGATGTCCCTGTCCGAGATGATGCCGACCACCTTGTTGTTTTGGATTACCGGAAGGGAACCGATACTATTGTCGAACATACGCATGGCGGCTTCTTCAATGGGAGAATCAGGACTTATCGTAAAGACCTTGCTCTTCATCATCTCTTTTACTTTTGTGGTCGCAAGAAGGTAATGAAGCTCATACACATCAAGCGATGTTGCCTTGGATGGGCTGAACTCCCTAATGTCCCTGTCCGAGATGATGCCCTTCAGCTTCTCATCTCTGACCACAGGGATATGCTTTATTTTTTTCTCCTTCATGAGCTTGACTGCAGCAGAAACGCTGTCGTCAGGAGTTATCGTGATTACCTTTTTTGTCATCCAATCGGAAACGAACATATGCAACCTCCTTGGTTAGGACCTATACCCCCAGATACGCTTTCTTCACATGCTCGTCATTGAGTAGTGCCTGCCCTGTCCCCTGAAGGGTTATCTTGCCGGTCTCGAGCACATAGGCCCTGTCGGCAATGGAGAGGGTCTGCTTGGTGTTCTGCTCAACAATAAGAACCGTAGTCCCGGCTTCCCGTATCCGCTTTATTACGTTGAACACCTCGCGGACCAGGATAGGGGCAAGTCCGAGGGATGGTTCGTCAAACATCAGCAATTTCGGCAGCGACATCAGGCCCCTTCCTATAGCGACCATCTGCTGCTCACCGCCGCTCAGCGTCCCGGCAAGCTGCCTCCTCCGTTCACCGAGCCTCGGGAAGAGCTCAAATACCCTCTCCTTCGACTTCTGTCTCTGTTTCTTCGCCTCCCCTTTCAGTGAGCCCATGTCCAGATTTTCTTCCACGGTCATCTCCACAAAAAGTCTTCTCGCCTCAGGACAGAGGGCCAATCCCTTCTCTATGAGCTTATAGGGCTCGATGGTATGAATCGGGGAGCCATCAAAGAGCACTTCACCCTTCCGGGGCCGCACGATCCCCGAAATGGTCTTCAGGGTAGTAGACTTTCCTGCTCCGTTTGCCCCGATAAGCGCAACGATCTCGCCCTGTTTCACCTCAAAGGCAACATCCCATAGAACCTGGACATCACCATAGAAAACGTCTATATTTCTGATCTCAAGCACTCTCTGCCTCTCCGAGATACGCCTCTACCACAAGAGGGTTGTTCCCAATCTCCTTCGGCGTCCCCTCAGCAAGTTTCTCTCCATAGCTTAAGACAACAATCCTGTCGGAAATGGCCATGATGACCTTCATATGATGCTCTATGATCATGATGGTTATTCCTTTTTCTTTGATCCTCTGAATAATCCCTATCGACTCATCAAGTTCTGCGGGATTGAGTCCTGCGAAGGATTCGTCAAGCAGAAGCATCTCCGGCTGCGTCGCAAGAGCCCGGGCTATCTCAAGCTTTTTCCGTTTCCCGAGGGGAAGTCCCTTCGATATCACATCCTTGTCATCAAGCAGGCCGGTAAACTTTATCGTCTCCAATGCTATCTCTTCAGCACGAGTCCTTGTTTTCACCCTTAGAAAGGCGGACGCGATGACATTATCAAGGACGCTCATCCTCTGGAGGGGCTTTACTACCTGGAAAGTCCTGGCGATACCCATCTGGCAGATCTGGTGAGGCTTGAGGCCAGATATTTTCTTCTGCCTGAAATAGACCTCACCCTTGGAAGGTGCATAAAACCCGTTCACCACATTGAACATGGTGGTCTTGCCGGCCCCGTTGGGGCCGATCAAGCCGAGGATATGACCTTTTTCAACGTCAAAAGAGACATCGGTCAGCGCGGCAAGACCGCCGAAGAAGCGTGAAACACCTTTGACCTCAAGCAGCGCCATTACGTCGCCTTCCCTATCCTTAGGATTTTCTTAAGTTTCTGAATATCTCCCGTTATGCCGTTCGGCAGGAAGATGATGATAACGATCAGCAGGATGCCGAAGAAGGTATGGTGCGCAGCGCCGAGCTTGGGGATCGTCCGTATGATCTCCGCAAGGAATACCATGATGACCGCACCGACGAACGGCCCCCAGTACGTTGCCACGCCCCCGACCATGACGACCATGATCGTAACGATCGAGATGTCATGAAGGGCAAAGACGATCTTGGGGTCTATGTACCCCATATAGTTCATATAAAATGCCCCCGCAAGACCCGTGAAGACAGCGCTGATACTTAAGGCAATCGTCTTATACAGCGTCGTATTGATACCGAGGGATTCAGCAGCATCCTGGTCCTCCCGGATCGCAACAAAATAATAACCGAACTTCGATTCAACGACCATCTTAATCGCGATGAATGTCACGGCTGCCAGCGCGAGAATGATGTAGAAATACCACGTCTTTTCGATCCAGGTTCTCTCCTGGAGCATGATGCCGAGGTCACCCTCTGTTATGGCGGTGAGATTTTCTGCGGTAACCCTCAGAATAACGCCCATGGCAAGCGTACCGAGGGCAAAAAATGGACCGCGAAGTCTCAGGCAGATGTAGCCAATGATCAGCGCGAAGATGGTCACGACCACGATGCTGAGCGGCATGCCCCACCATGCAGAGAGGTGAGCCTTGTTATACAGAATACCTGCAGTGTAAGCCCCCACACCGAAGAAGGCGGCATGGCCGAACGAAACCTGGCCGCAGTAGCCGCCAAGAAGGTTCCAGGCCATGCCGATCACTGACCACATGATCACGAGGATCAGGATATGCATCCAGTATGAACTGAGCCCGAGAAGAGGCAGCACAGCAAGCATGCCCAGTATGATGAGCGGCAGCGCCTTCTTCATTTTCCGAGCCTCCGTTTCCTGAAGAGCGACATGATGCCCCCCGGCACAAAGATAAGCGCAGCCACGAAGATCATAAATCTGCCCACCGGCGCCCATCCCATGCCGGCGTAAGTAGCGGTCAGGGATTCGAATACTCCAAGGATGAGGCCGCCGATAATTGCTCCGACGGTAGAGCCGAGGCCGCCGAGGATTGTAATGACAAATGCAATGAGCGTGAACTGGCCACCCAGGTCAGGATAGAGGTAGTAAATCGGGATGAAGAGGCACCCTGCTGAACCAACAAGGGCAGAGCCGAGACCGAAGGTTACAACCCGCATCCTTTCAACATTGACTCCCATGAGCAGTGCTGCATCCTTGTCCTGGGCAGTGGCCCGTATGGACTTGCCCATATCGGTCTTCGTAAGAAAGAACCAGAGGGCAGCAGTAATGACGAGGGCGACACAGAACGAGACTGACCAGGGCATGGAAAGGGAAAGTTCGATGGGGGATTCCCTCCAGTAATCCGAGAGATACCATGCCTTGGTAGCATAATCTACCGGCGTGGTTTTGTAGTCGGAGGAAAATATGATCGTGGCGATATTGGCCAGCACCATGCCGATGCCTACCGTAAGGATGACCTGGTTTTCGGGTATGATCGCCTCAACCTTCAGCACCGGATTGATGAGATATTTCTGCAGCAGGATGCCGAGAATAAAAAGAGCCGGAGCAGCTATCAATATCGAAAGATACGGGTCGACATGAAATGACGAGAAAAGCACGTAGGCAATATACATGGCGACCATCATCAATTCGCCATGGGCAAGGTTGATAATCTTCATGACGCCCATGATCAGGGTCATGCCAATGCCGATCAGGGCATACAGGCCTCCCAGCAGGAGACCTGATATCAGCGTCTGCAGGAGAACTTCAAGCTGAACAGATGTCACGGTTCACCTCGCCGGCTCTTTTCCAGGGTGAGCGTTCCTTCTATCTCCTCTCTCTCCATGTCGGGATCGGATAGATATACTTTGAGCTGGCTATGTTATCGGGATATACGCACTCATGCTCGCCTTTAATAACCTGAAGGACGATAGTGTCCATGAAATTCTGGTTCTGGTATCCTTCCTTGTTCTCAAACTTGATCGCCCCGAAGGCGGTGGATACATTTGTCGCCCTAAGGGCGTCACGGATACCGTCGGGTGTCCAGGATTTCGCCCTTTCGAGAGCATCTTTCACTACGTACAGAGCTGAGTACGCCGAGGCCCCATGGTAGGAAGGATAATCGCCGTAAAGCTTTTTGTACTTCTCGGCATACTCCTTTGCGCCCGGCTGCTTCATCTTGAAGCACCAGAGCGAAGCGGTCATAACATACTCTGCTGCATCCTTCGCGTTTTCAATGAATTCAGGGATGGCGAAGCCGGCAGCTCCTCCGGCAAAGAGCTTTGCGTCTATCCTGAGCTCCTTGATCTGCTTCATGAGCAGCGACGCGTCCATGACATAAGAGACCATGTAGATGACGTCAGGCCGGGTAGCTTTTACCTTGGAAAGCAGCGGCTTGAAGTCAACAGACCCTGCCTCATACTTTTCTTTCAAGACCACTTTCGCACCGATCTTCTGGGCGTCCTTTTCCATAGCGTCAGCGCCTGAGTTGCCGAATGCAGAGCTTTCGTAGAGGATCGCCATCGTCTTCGGCTTCACCACGTTCTTTATAAAACTGACTAACCCGTCCGCATAGTGGGAATTCACTGCATTCTGCCGGAATACGTACTTATAGTCCTGCCTGGTTATGTCGTCATCGGCACTGGCAACGACCAGGTAGGGGGTCTTGCGCTCTTCGGCAACTGCTGCAACGGCTTTAGCACATGACGAGGTGTATTCTCCGACGATCAGCGGCTGCTTTTTGGTATCTATCAGCTTTTCGACGATAGCCCTGGCTGTCTCAGGCTTTGCCCCTGAATCTTCAAAGGAAAGCACGATCTTCTTCTTCTTGACACCGCCTTTGGCATTGATCTCTTCCGCCGCGATTTCGTAGGATTTTTTCATCATCTCACCGAACTTTGCCTGTTTGCCGGTCAGGGGCAGCGGGATAACGAGGTCAAAGGTATCTGCGGCGAAAAGGGTCGAAGCGGAAAGGCTCAGTACAAAGGCGAAGAGGGTGATCAGGGTCAGACGTTTCATGGTTCCTCCTTGCGAAAGTTTTTCTTCTGTTCCTGAATACGTTCTGTGACCGGCAGGCTAGTCCTAATGAACCGATAACAAAATATTATAGAATCCTCTCTTGAATTGCAAGACAAATTCTGGGGAAAGCCCCCTCCCGCTATGTCCCCGCACTACAGCCGGTATTGTTTACAAGCGACTTCATATATTCACGGTTCAATTTCGCTATGAACGATACCTTAATGCCTTTTGGGCAGACAGACTGGCATTCGTAATGATTGCTGCAGTTTCCGAATCCTTCTTTCAGCATGGCCTCGGTCATGACGCATACGCGCCGCCCGGCCTCAGGCCGCCCCTGCGGCAGCATCGCAAGGTGCGTCACCTTGGCGGCAGCGAAGAGCATGGCAGCGCCGTTGGGGCATGCTGCAACACAGGCGCCGCATCCTATGCACTCGGCAGCATCCATGGCAACATCTGCATACTGCTTCGGCACCAGCACAGCGTTTGCATCGGGTACCCCACCGGTATGCACCGACACATAACCTCCGGACTGAATGATGCGGTCAAGACCGGATCGGTCTACGATCATGTCCTTGATGACGGGAAATGCCCTCGCCCGCCAGGGTTCTATATATATCGTGTCGCCGTCCTTGAAATGGCGCATATGGAGCTGGCAGACCGTGGTCTTTTCCTGCGGGCCATGAGGAATGCCGTTGATCACCTGAGAACACATGCCGCAGATTCCTTCCCTGCAGTCATGGTCAAAGGCAATCGGTTCCTTACCCTCAGCGATGAGGCCTTCATTCACGCTATCGAGCATCTCGAGAAAGGACATGTCAGGACTGATCTCTCTCGCAGTAAGCTGTTCGAGCCCTCCTTTGTCCTGCTGCCCTTTCTGTCGCCATACGAACAGGGTAAGTTCCATTACTTATAGCTCCTCGTTGCAAGCTGAACATGCTCAAAGGTTAACGGCTCTTTGTGCAACTCTGGCGCAAGTCCGGTCCCCCGGTATTCCCACGCAGCCACATAGCAGTAATTATCGTCATCCCGCTTTGCTTCGCCGTCGGGCATCTGATGCTCGACCCTGAAATGTCCTCCGCAGGACTCTTCGCGCAACAGTGCGTCGCGCGCCATGAGCTCGCCGAATTCGAGAAAGTCAGCAACGCGGCCCGCCTTTTCGAGTTCCTGGTTCAGTTCAAGGCCACTCCCCGGGACTCGTACGTTACTCCAGAACTCGGCCCTGAGTTCGGGTATGCGCTTCAGTGCCAGTTCAAGGCTCTGCTTACTTCGCGCCATGCCGACATGGTCCCACATGATCCTGCCGAGCTCCCGATGAAAATCATTCACGGTCTTTCTCCCCTGGATAGAGAGCAGTTTTTTGACGGACTCCTGCAGTTCTCCCTCCGCCTTTCTGAACTCTGGGTGATCGGTCGCTACCAGGCCGGGCGTTGTCCCGGCAAGATAGCCGGCAATGGTGTATGAGATGATGAAATACCCGTCAGCAAGACCCTGCATAAGTGCGCTCGCACCGAGCCGGTTTGCACCATGGTCTGAAAAATTCGCTTCGCCCAACACAAAGAGGCCGGGTATATTGCTCTGCAGGTTATAGTCAACCCAGAGTCCTCCCATGGTGTAATGCGGTGCGGGATAGATGCGCATGGGCCGTTCGTAGGCATTTTCTGCCGTGATCTTCTCATACATCTCGAAGAGGTTTCCGTACCGCTCCGATATCCTCTCCTTTCCGAGGCGTTGGATCGCATCTGCGAAGTCCAGATAAACACCACGGCCTCCTGGGCCTACACCACGGCCTTCATCGCAGACCTCTTTTGCAGCGCGGGAGGCAATATCCCTCGGTGCAAGATTGCCGAAGCTCGGGTATTTGCGTTCGAGATAATAGTCCCGCTCGTCCTCGGGTACCCCGTAGGGCTTCCGCTCGTCGGCTTCTCTCTTCGGCACCCAGACCCGCCCGTCGTTGCGNNGGCGTTGGTCGAAAGATAAAAAACATTCGCATACCCTCCGGTACAGAGGCAGACCGCATCGCCTGCGTGGCTCCGAATCGCGCCGGTTACGAGGTCCCTTACGGTTATCCCCTTTGCCTGACCGTTGATGACAATCAGATCAAGCATCTCGGTCCGGGGATAGAGCCTGACCGAACCAACATGGATCTGGCGCGAAAGAGCGCCGTAAGCACCTAACAGGAGCTGCTGCCCGGTCTGGCCCCGTGCATAAAAGGTCCTGGAGACCTGGGCCCCGCCAAAGGAGCGGTTGTCAAGATATCCTGCATAGTCCCGGGCAAAGGGG
>DKBH01000127.1 GCA_002451165.1 Nitrospiraceae bacterium UBA6905 | reverse complement strand
CACCGTCGTGACGCGTCTGCTCACCGTCGAGTAATGGATTCCCAGATACTCTCCCACTTCCTTAAGGCTGTAGCCGTACTCCTTAACGGCCTGCTGCACGGCCCGCGCGTCGGTTCGCTCCGCAAGCAGCCGCTCAAGCGGCGGTCGTCCGACGTATCGCTGTCTCTTCGGTATTTCCCTCATATCTTCCCGCCCCTTCGCTAATCCGGCCATCCGCTCAGCGAACTCCTCTTCCCCCAGTGCGCTCTGCCCCTGCACCTTGTCCCAGATTCCCTTCCCGCCAATCCCCTCTCGCACAAAATCCCGGTAGCTGCTTTCGGCCTGACCCCTTCGTACGCCGAACTGTCCAAGCACCCAGTCTGTTGTCAGACATTTGTGTGGCGCTTCGAGACCTGCTGTGCTCCGGTAGCTGCTCCATGCCCACTCCTCGGGTTTCTCTACCGCCCGCGCCCGCACGGGATTCAGCACGACGTACCTGCAGACCTCCAGCAGATAGCTGTCTCGGTCTATCACGATCGCCTTGTACCTGCCCTGAAATATATGACCGACGCGGTTATGCTTTCGGTTGAAGCGCTGCGTGTAGACACCGTTAAGGTGCCGCATCCCCTGTGACAAATTTCCGTCAGGGGTTTCAATCACCAGATGGTAGTGGTTGTTCATCAGGCAGTAGGCGTGGCAGAGCCAGTTAAAACGACTGTTGACCTCCCTGAGGACTTCAAGGAATGTGCTCCGGTCTTCGTCGTCTTTGTAGATGGGCTTTCGGGCATTGCCGCGCGAGGTGACGTGATACACCGCACCGTCAAATTCTATGCGCAACGGTCTTGCCACGATAGAAGTTTAGCACATATGAGATACATTTGCACGAAACAAGACCTGACCCCAATGTCTTCTCAGTGCTATTTCCCCATTGCCTCTTTTCTGCGTTTGTGTATGTTCAGCACGAGCAAAACAAGGAAGACTAAAAAAAATAGAGAAGCTATAGCAAAAAAAACATTACCTCGATGAATATAAGTGCCAGCCTGCGCAGGGTTCACAAGCGGCGGTCCTCCCGCTGCCCACCAATTGTAGAGCGCCAAATTGCCGAACCAAATGCTGATCACCAATGATATCCAAACAAGTACCCATCGAATAGTCATTCCGGGCTTCCTCCTACTTTGGATTCGGCTTCCTGCACTTAAAGAGAATGTTATAAACAAGCATGTTACAATTATTGCCGGGTGTCCATCTGCCGGCAGGTGCATCTATTTGCAATTCCCGATTCACACACTCCTCATCTACCTCAGAGACTTTTTTGCAAGATGACTGTTCAGCCTGGCCAGTGTGGTCAGTAATCTTCGTTTTACTACCTACTGGAGAAGAAGGTAATGGGCCATCATTCATAGGGCCCATACCTGCTTCTTTGGTATCAGTTTTAATGAAGCAGTGTTGCAAACCTAATGAATTGAAGATGGCGTTTGCCAAAGGATTCACCTCGACATCACGACAGCATCGTTGAACTTCAAGGCCCAGCGGGTCCACATAATTCACCGGATTGCCGCCAACATACCTCATCAAATTCACATCTCCACCCGCAAACCCAATCGGATCGGCTGAGATGAAGGTGCCTGTATTAGGATCGTACTGTCTCGCCCTGTAATGATACAGTCCGCTCTCGGGATCATATTCCCGACCTGTAAACGTAAAGGGCTGCACCAAGGCCGGGTTTTGAATATATGCGCTCTTCCCGAAGGCATCGTACTGGTACTGCTGCACCACAGCACCGGATGCATCGGTGAGCTGAGTGATCGAACCGAGGGCGTCGAGGTGGTAATAGTAGGTCGTCCCGCCTCTTGTCATGCTCACCGGCTCGTCGATGCCGCCGCCGTGAACATAAGACGTCGTCAGGGCACCCTGCCCGTTCACTTCGGCGATGATATGCATGCCGTCGTAGACGTAACCCGTGGCCGTGCTGTTAACATCCTTGCTTATTCTTCTTTCAAGTGCGTCGGACGTGTAGGTCGCTGTGGTTATTGCCACCGTTGCCGTCGGACTGTCGAATCTCTCGAACTTCACCAGCTTGTTCTCGGCATTCCAGGTGTACACATCCTTCAGGGTTCCGTCCTTTGCTGTCCTCGATGTCCTGTTTCCGTTGTCGTCATAGGTATAGGTGAACTGGTCATCTTCAAGAAGCTGGTTCCAGGCGCTGTGCTGATAGGTCAGTGGGTTCCTGTTGCCCACAGGATCGTAGACGTAGCTCTCGGCCTGCTGGTCCGGATGAGTCGCTGAGACCAACTGATAGAGCTCGTCATATCCGTAGGTATGTTCTCCTGACGGAGTCGTCATGGCCGTCCGGTTTCCGACCTTGTCGAAGGTGTAGGCATATGAGTCAATTGTCTGCTGCAGCCCGTTCTTTGTCAAGAGGCTGTTCAGTCGTGAGATGTCGTCGTAGCTGTAGGTTGTCGCCAATCCGTTCGGCAGGGTCTCCTTCGTCCTCCTGCCCAAGGTGTCCAAGGTGTAGGAGACGGTCTTGCCGTTCCAGTCGGTGATCGAGGCAAGCCGGTTGTGGCTATCGTAGTTGTAGGTGACCGTGCCTGCCGGGCCGGTCACGGTAGTCCGGTTGCCGTACTGGTCATAGGTATAGGTCACCTGGGTATTTCTCAGGTTGTCTCTTTCTGATGTGAGGTTGCCCTTTGCGTCGTAGGTGAAGGCGAGGTCGCTCACGCTGTTCTTCGCTGTCTTTAGCCTGCCGATGGCATCGTAGCTGTAGGTGGTGGTGTCGTCAGGGGTCATTTTGCTGGTGAGTCTGCCGAGGGCGTCATACCCGTAGACCGTCATCCGGCCCATATAATCCACAATCCCTGTCACCTGCTTATTTTTGTTGTAGATATAGCTTCTGTGCTTGCCAAGCGGGTTCGTCTCCTTGACCATGAGCCCCTTGTCGTAGCCGTAGCTCGTTGTTTGGCCTTTGGGGTCGCTCAGGGCCGATAGATCGCCCCCTATGTTCCCACAGGATGCGCAGCCGGAGCTTTCATAGGTGAACGAGGTGAGCCCTCCCGCCGCGTCGGTGATTCTGGAAAGCCGCTTCATACCGTCGTATTCGTAGGTCGTTACCTTGCCTTCTCCATCGGTCACCGAAGCAACCTTGTTTGCGTAATTGTAGTCAAAGGTCGTTATGTTGCCTAACGGATCGGTGGTAGTGCGCATGTTGCCCTTAACATCATAGGTATTCTTTGTCACCTTGCCGTTGGGATCGGTGATAACCAACGGGTTGCCCATAAGGTCGTAGGTAGCGGTGACTATGTTACCCATGGGGTCGGTAATCTTCGTGGGATTGCCCATCAGGTCATATTCAATAACCGTCGCGTTGTTCCTCGGATCGGTGACAGATGCCACCCGCCCATTGTTATAGGTGTATGAGGTTGTCAGACCGTTGGCCGTTACCGAAGTCACCTCTCCATATCCGTTATATCCATAGGTCGTTATCGTCTGTTCCGGCTTGCCCAGGGCCTGGGTAAGCGTCGTCAGGTTCCCCTTGGCATCGTAGTCCATACGCGTCACAGTGCCGAGCGGGTCGGTAACAGTCAGCGGCTTCTTCTGACTGTTATAGCTGATCGAGGTGATATTGCCCTCCCCGTCCGTCACCTTCGTGATGTTCCGCCACTCGTCACGCTGCATGGTGGTGACGTTGCCGACGCTGTCGGTGTGCTTCTCGATCCGGTTCGGCAGATACTCGATTTTCCTGATCGTCTTGGGCTCAGCGCCTGTCTGCACCTCTTCTTCGAGCAGGAGCTGTCCTTTTTCGTTGGTCACTTTCTTCTTCTGCACCCCGTTGAAGTCGGTCACATAGAAGGTGCTGTTCTTGAAGTCGTAGGTATAGGTCTGAACATGGCCTGCAGGCTGACTGCCCTGTTTGATAAGTTCTGTGCCTGTCGGGTCCATGACCTTTTCGATTACGCCCTTGTCAGGGTATTTGTAGGTCATGGTCACGGTCTCGTTCAGTGCGTTCTTCTTGGATGTGATGCCGTGGTTGCTGTTGTAAGTGTAGGTGTGACGAATGACGGTCTGGCCTCCCATCTTGCAGCAAGCCATGTTCTATGTTTAAAGCTGATGCATGAGCAGCATTATTAGCATATGAATTGACGGCAATAGTACCGAAAAGAAGGATGATCAAAAAGGTTAATACTTCTCTCATATTCATTTCTCCTATTCTGATGTTTTACGCATCGCATTGACACTTTTTGTCAGATAAATGCTATTTCTTGTCAATTATTCTCCTCGTTGGTTTGAAAGACTTCCACCCTGCTGAACTCATAACCCATACTCGGATTATCATCCTCATTGCATTCCCTATCGGAAAGTAAGAATGGATAACCTCTCGCCAGCCTTGATAAAAACATCATTCTCTCATGTGCCGGGGGCTGAAAGACATCTCAAATTCTATCAAGATAGAGACAAGATACTTTATCTTAGCCTTGGCCACCTCACACCCCCTCCCGCATCAAAAACGCACGTTATGTATAAATATTGCAGTATTATTTGAGAGGCATAATACTTGCTTATGATCGTTAAATAATTGAGGATAAAGGAGGGGGAAATGAAAAGTTTCTTACTTGCTATATTGGTCATTGCCCAAATCGCAATATATCCGGCGATAACATATTCACAGTCAACAAGCGATAGCGATATCCCTATCCGCTGCAAGGACTGGCAGATTCGTTATGACGTCAATGCAGATGGCTCTTACACTGAGACACAGACATGGTCCATCATCATACTCAAAGACAGCGCTCTTGAGTCAGGCAAGGAGGCCTCATTAACCTTTAACTCCAGTGTCGCGTCCGGGAAAGTTCTCGAAGCCTATACTGTGAAAAAAACTGGCGAGCGAAAGGAAGTTCCGAAAAATAATTATCAAGTCACCAGGAATGATGGATATAAGAACCAATCACCGCTTTATTCCGACCAAACCACGATCACCGTTCTCTATCCTGATCTCTCTGTAGGAGACACCACCGTCTTTTCCTACGAGATAACAAACAACACAGGTATGTTCCCGGACCAGTTTTCCGTAGCGCACAATTTCTCGCAATACACAGCATACGACAACGTTACTATAATCGTATCAGCACCAATAACAATGATACTCCGCCATGAATCCTACTTCCTCACGTATAAAGAACCTGTCGAAAAAGACGGCAAGCAGATACTCCAATGGACATACCAAAACAGCACCCCCCGTAAGTGGACTCCTTCTGATGGCGGGATATCCCTGCTCAAGGAGGAGCCCGGGCTGTATATATCGACATTCAAAAGCTATGAAGAAATCACAAAAGCATACGGATCAAGGGCAATCCCCAAGGCAAAAGTAACGGAAAAGATAAAAGCCCTGGCATCCCAGATAACTGCCGGAAAAGACACACCGGAGGCACAGGCTAAGTCCCTCTACGACTGGGTGACAAAAAACATAACATACGGCGGAAACTGCATTGGTATCGGGGCTGTCGTCCCAAGAGATATTGACACCATCATAGAAAATAAACAGGGCGATTGTAAAGACCACGCAACACTGCTACAGGCCCTTCTTCAGTCCCAAGACATAGAGAGCGATCAGGCCCTGATTAATAGCTCAGCGCTGTTTGAGCTGCCTCAAACTCCTGTCGTTGATGTCATAAATCATGTAATAAACTACGTTCCTTCATTAAATGTATTTCTTGACTCCACTGCAGGCAATTTGCCATTCGGCATGCTGCCTCCACAGCTGTCTGAAAAGCCGGTCCTTCTTGTTGTCAATTACAAGGAAGGCATTAAAACGCCGTCAACAGCTCAGATGGGCCACCGGCAGACATCCAAACATACCATCAAGATAGCACAAGACGGCTCAGCAACTGGTACTACCGAAATACAGCTACATGGTTATCCCGCAATAATCACGAGGGAGAGCATGGAAAAGATCTCGCAACTGCCTGAGGAATCCAAGCCATATATAGTGGAAAAAATCCTTGCATCGCAAGGTCTCCACGGCACTGGCAACATAACAAGCGACAACACCTCAGAGCTCACAGACACATACAGCATGCAAGTCAGTTACAAAATCGAGGATTTCATATCTGTACAGAACTCAACAGGTATGATCATTCAAACGCCTATGTCCGGCGCTATGCCGATAAGCAGATTTCTTAAGGAATCTTATGAGCCGGTCCCAAGCAAGCCGACCTTCTGCAGTGGCGGGCAAAGCACTGAAGAATACATTTATGAATTTCCAGAAACCATAAACGTTATTGCCATACCCAAAAACTTTAAGCTCTCAAGCGAAACTATGGAATACTCATCCATTTATAGCAAATCAGGCAACATTCTCACCGTGAAAAGGGAACTCGTGGACAAAACTCCATCAAATATTTGTTCCGTAAGATATATGGAGCAGTACAAGGATACGGCACGCAAAATCATAGGCGACCTAAAATCGCAGATCCTCATATCAAACTGAGCAGTGATGGCGGCAAATAAGTGCTATATATCAGTGTTCATCATGAAGTGCTATGCTGGGTTAGCGTTGTGCAGTAGATAAAGTAAAAGATTAGAATGTTAACTCGACTTGGGGAGGGCAATTGAAACGACGCTATTGGGGATCAATAATCAGCCTTGCTGTCTTATGCATTGTACTTCTTCTCCTCTCCTTCACTATCCCTTTCCCAGTACATGCCTTTGAGCCTGACCTTGAGAAAGAACTCCAGCAGTCCCTTATTCAGAGCAGGGCTGTTATTAATCGGGCCGATAAAAAGCTGAAGGATTCCCTGCCCCTCGACAATGAAATAACCAAACTGAAAGAAGTCGCAGAGAGCGTAAAGATCACGAATGCATTGATACAGGAAAGGTTCAGATTACGACGGGAGCAGGTCAACAGCCTTGGAGCAAAGGCGCAGGAGAGACACAGAATCATGGAAGAAGGTTACCAGAGGACCCTCGAAGAGTATCTTGCGCTGATGGAAAATCTTCAGCGAGACAGCGGTCATCCGGCAGCACTCAGCAATCAACTCAAAAACCTCAAGACCCTTCACGACAAGATCCTTCCCAAAAAGAAAAGACCGATCTTCGGAAACCTCCCTTATAAAAATCTGAACTATCCTGCACGAGAGCCTAATGCGTCGCCTGTAATAATCCCTTCCTACAGAGGCGGAAACCAGGCAGCCTTTCCCGATGACACCAAAAGCACCCCTGAGGCGCCGATATCTCCTGAAATAGCCACCCTTGCCCAGTCGTTAAGCTGGAACCCTGTGTCCATTTACGAATATATGAAAGACAATATCGAGACCGAATGGTACTGGGGCTGCATGAAAGGCGCTGAAGAGACACTCAGACAGAAAAGCGGAAATGACTGCGATCAAGCGGCGCTATTGACTGCCCTGCTGAGATCTTCCGGTTTTCCGACAAGATATGTGAGGGGAGTGATAGAATTCCCGTACCTTGGACACGTAAAAAACCTGACAGGCATAGATGACGCTGCAAAAATAGCTGACTTCTTCCAAAAGGCGGGAATACCGCATAAATCCATAATTTCCGCCGGTACCATTTCCAATTTTCAGATTGAACATGTCTGGATTGAGAGCCTGATCCCTTATTCCAATTATCGCGGCGCGATAATCGATGAGCACGGCAAGACATGGCTCGGTCTGGACACCAGCATAAAAGTTACCGGCTATACGTACAATGCTCCTCTGGACATACTTCAGGAGCTTTCTCTCGGCGGCCTCCGAGATGGATACCTTGATACCGTTCGGACAGAGACGCCGCTTGAATACACAAAGGCATATATAGAGACCTATTTGAATCAGAATCATCCCGGCATGACATATAGCGACCTTTTGCAGACCAAGAGCCTCATTCCCGAAGTAATGAATATTCTTCCTGCAAGCATGCAGTACGATCAGAAGAAGATCACCCATGAATATACTGAGATACCCGATGATCTTAAGCAGCAAGTGAGATTTACTGCCTCGGATACGAATAACAACGAGTTATTTGCGATAACAATCGATGCTCTGAAACTTTCGAATAAACAAGCAACGATAAGCTACGAGCCTGAGACCATTGAAGACCAGCAGATCATAGACTCCTATGGCGGACTGGACAATACTCCTGCCTATCTCGTGAGGCTGAGGCCAGTTCTGAAGGTGAATGAAGAGAGGGAGGTAGTAGGCAAAGACGGCCTACCTATGGGGGCAGATTATGAACTTTCAATTGAGCTGATATCCCCAAACGCCGTAGAACGGACTACAAACATACACATAACCGGCAATGTGGCAGCAATAGGCATTGTGGCCCAGAGAGCTATCAGCAGTGAACTTTCAGCTATCAGCGAAGAGGATAGCGCTGAGACGATCCTCTACAAGGAGGCAAATCGGTACATCGACCGATGGAATCAGGCAGAAGACGAACTTGCCTCACTCATGCATCTTGAGGTCACAAGGCCGATCCCAACGGTCGTCACCGTCGGCGGGGTGATAGATGTCACCTATCTCCTTGATATGCCGCATGGATTTGAATGGAAGGGTGTGTTTGTTGATGCGTCGCTTCGCGCCACATCAACAGTTGCGAGTCACGACTCAAAAGTAACAAGTGAAAGACAGAAAACATTTATGCGGCTCTCGGCCCTCCAGGGATCGATCTTGGAAAACAAGATATTCGAGGACGATTTCCAGGTAGATTCTGTTTCGACTGCCGAGTTGCTGCAGCTCGCTGCGACGACACAGCAAGAAGTCGTGATGATCGACAAGACGAATATTGCTTCTCTGCTGCCCACATTGTCAGTTGACGACAATGTCAGGGAAGACATTTCGAACTCGGTGAACCAGGGGCTGATCGTCCGCATCCCGCGGATCGATATAACGCATCAAGACTGGTCCGGCATCGGCTATATCAAGGAAAACCCCTCCACAGGTGAAGCGGGATACATGCTTTCCGGTATGATCGCAGGCGGGATGACGACGATGATGCCTGAGGAATGGGTGGAATATCGACTCGTATCGACACTGAAAGCACCGTTTACCGGAGAGCCGAGCAAAGGGCCTGCTGCGACCATAGTTAAGGTCCTGCCGACAGACAGGCAGAGCGGCATCGTAGGCACACAGTTGGGGCAGCAGCTCATGGTATTAGTCCAGGACAGACAGGGTTTGCCGGTTGAAGGCGCCAAAGTGACCTTCAGGGTAATCGCCGGTGGCGGTAACTTTGGAAAGAACCTTCTTCAACAACCTCAGGAAACCTTAGAGGTGAAAACAGGCAAAGACGGGGTTGCAAGAGCCCGATTTCTTCTTGGCACAAAGACATCCGACAATCCTATGTACACAAAAATCGATGCACAGGATGAATTCGTCACCCAGATCGGCTTGAATCTCGTGACAGCAACCACGGGCAGTATCGTTATTCAGCAGCCGTTCAACCTCTATGGGACCCCGGATGCCCCATTCGAAATCAAGAAGATATATGGAGACGGCGCAGTTGGCCTGGCGAACAACCCGGCAGGAAGCCTTGTGGCAAAAGTGGTTGACAAGTATGGAAATCCCATATCCAATCAGTCAATTAGAATGAAGACCGTCGGCATCAACCCCCGGTACGCAGGCACGGCGCTTCCTCCTCAGCCGAAGCCCTTAGAGTTCTATGACAGAAAGACCTGCACAAACCCGTATCCCCTGTACGGAGACTGTGCGTCATCACCTGAAGTCACCGTGACAACACAATACTACGGAGCGATCGCCACTGCTGTCTTTGGCGATACCGTAGCTACTAGATACAGCGTTGAGGCATCAGTCGTTAACTCGGGCCTTTTGCCTACATATTTCGAGTTGTATACGTCAGGCTTCAGGGCTATAGACAACTATATCCCGCCTGGAGTCTACCTGCGCTATCTACAGCCGGTAAACGACAGTGGCCAGCCCATTAATGCCTCCAGAGCAGGCACTCCCCTTAAAGGGCCTCTCTCGGCAGAGTTTGTACTGATGCGGGACGATGTAAAACTTGAAGGGCCGACCTCCTGTTCATCCGGCGAAGGCAGCTGCTGGAATCTGGTGACTACCGGCAAGGTGATCACTGAGAAGATCACAAACGGTACCGTCAACTTCTCAGCGACTGCAGGCGGAGGCACTGCGGGCGCTACAGAAAATCTCCACAACGGCAAGTACCGCGCACCATACACGACAGGGCCGTCCCCTTCGGTCAACCTTGTGGAGGCAGGTGGGACAGCCACGATTACTGTGCCGAAGGTTCTCTACAACCCAATGGTGACAGGGACTGTGATACCTTCTTTCGGGGCCGACTATTCCGGTTCAACAAAGCCGCTTGCCATCAAAGAGTACAGGGATACTTCCCTGCAGTGCTCAAACGGTACCTGCAAACTGCCCGAAGCAAGTATCACTCTAAAGGGAGGGCAGCAGGTGATATTTTATGCTGCGGAGCCGATGCAACAAGCGACAGGCTCTGAACAAAAGGCTACGTACACACTCTTCGGTGTGGATGTGCCTGTTGTTATAGAGCCCAAAGTCATGTTCCTCAATGAAAAGGGATATTCCTATGCGGATACGAAGATCAAATATACCATCCTTCCCCCTGAATACAATGCGTCGATAGTCGACTTGGACATATTCAAAGATGGAGCTTGGCAGGGGTATCTGGTGGGAGGTGCGTCGCAGGGGAGTGACTCGGCAACCATAACGGCAGGCTCCGTACTCGATGTGAATTCGAATTATACTGTGCAGGCGGTGCTGAATAGAGGCAGCGATGTGGAGATAACGAGCAGTGAGATAGCGCTTCCTATCGGGCAGTTCAGGATGGTGGCCGATGATGATGGCATCACACCGATGGAAGGGGCGGTTACTGATGGCGCAGCAAGACTGCGGCTTCAGCTTATTGCGAAGCACAATAGAGAAGCATTTTCAAATCTTATATGGAGAGTATATGATTCACAGTTGAAGAATGATCCTATAGCAAATAGTAACACAGTAAGAGGCACTCTGGTAGACGGAAGCAATAATCCTACTGAAGCCCTTTACGTAACATTCAATGCAGACGGAATTGCAGAGGCAGTTTACAGAGCACCGGCGACCTTTGTAAGGTGGGGCACATCGCAGGAATCCAATGATAAAGACATACCTGAGCGTCAAATTCAGCCGACACTTGATCTGACGGATTCTCTTCTTGCCGACGGTGAAATGCTCCCAGCGATAAAACTCAAACGCCCGCCTGTCGTGCTGGTGCATGGGTTATGGGGAAATGCCAAAGCATGGGATGAGTTTGAGCCGAAACTCAATGATAGGAGCCAATATAGTATTGCAAGGGTTGATTATTCCGAAAGCGGACAGGTTAGCAGTATTGTCAAACATGCTGCTAAACTTAGGACAACTATAAATACTAAATTAACCGACTTAATAAGAGAGGGCTTCGCCTCCTCCAAGATTGACATCATAGCCCACAGCATGGGTGGTCTTCTGACAAGGGAGTTTTGCAAACAGCAAAAAGAAAGATTCAACAATGACTGTAATGACGTAATACGACGATTCATAACTATTGCAACCCCGCATAGGGGATCAGAGTTGGCAGATCTGCTGCTTGTCTATAGGGGCCCTAATACACGTGACTTCTTTTCAACTAATCAAGATTGCTTGCGCACACTTGATAGCTTTGAAAGAGGTAGCAAAATAAGAGTTATAGGGCCTTATGAACGATCTGTAGAGCCACATCCGCTTACACCGAAGGATGGAGCAATCGATGATCTTGCGACTGGTGCTCTGCCGCCACAGCTTCCTCAAGGATTGACCTCAAAAGGCCGGTGGAAGGACTATCCTGCTTTATCACAAACACTAAGTGCTCATACAATTGTCGGCTTGACTGGCGCAAATGCGGATGGATATGACATTGAAATATTCGGTCTATGGAGATATATCATATCACGATGTGGTTTTACGAGAGTCGCTATATTTGGCGCTGAAGCTGAAACAAACGATCGTATCGTTAAGCAGACTAGTCAAATCGGCGGAGTGATAGATCAACACTCAACGAAAGTTTATGATACTGATCATTTTTCAGTGAGAAATTCAATTAAAACTATTGATCGCATTAGAGAGCTAATTGATGAACCACGTGACTCAGAGTTGTTTACAAAGTAAGAAGTGAGGAGATTGAAATGAAAGGATTGTCGATTGTGATTATTCTGTTTAGTTTCATTGCTTGTAATAATCATGGAGCCTTTGCCCTGCAAATACTATCACCTAAGGAAGGACAAGTTGTCTATCAAGGAGATAGATTAACGGTGATAGTGCAGCCTGCTCCTGGAGAAGATTGGAAAGAGGTGCTTATAGAGGGTGTCCCTATGAATTATAACCTCATAACTAATGAATACAAAGCAGAAGTAGAGATACCAAGAGACGAGTCAATAGGAATCATCAGTTTTTCAGTCGCTGGTTATGATAGAAACGGTAAAGAACTTCTGCTGAAGCGTACTCTCTTCGTCAAACTCCCTCCCAATGTGGTTTTACAGGGGATAATGGCTGGATCAAAAGTCGTTTCTGGCAGCACACTTGTGCTGCTGGAAAAGTTGCCTGCGGGAAGCAGTGCTACCGATATAGAGACCTATGAGAAATCAGAACTAAGTGTTCACGGCCAATATTCAGACGGTGTCAATAGGATACTGACATCCTCAGCCTCTGGCACTACCTATGCCAGCAGTGATGAAAAAGTAGTGACTGTCGATAAAGAGGGAAAGGTTGTTGCTCAGGGCATCGGTAAGGCAAAGATCACGGTAAGAAACGGCAACTTCAGTGCTAACGTTGATGTGCTTGTCAAGCCATACAAGAAATGATGGCATCTTGTTGAAAGCAAGAACCTTGATGAGTAAAGGCTATAAGTATTTCAGATGGCTGGTGCGTTCAATGATTTACAATTCATTAATATTCAGCGCGAGTACGTTCGTCCATGCAGAATCTATCGACACTATCCACCTCTTCAAAATCTCTCCTCAGGACGAACGGGCGATTGTGAAGATGGACGATGGGTCGATGAAGATGATCAAGCCCGGAGACGCGATAGGAAAGAACGCAAAGGTCGTCGAGATCACTTCAGGCAGGGTGGTTATTGAGGAGCAGACTGAGCGCGGTGTTGAGACAGTCATTATACGACTGGATGAGGGAAGACAGAAGGTTGAGCGGCTGAAGAGGACACCAGACAGCCGGCCTGAGCTGTACAAGCCGCAATAGATAGGCACAGATGAAGACTTATGACACTTGTAGAGAGCATGGAGGTAAGATGCAGAAAAGGATTATGAGGTCAGGGGTGAAAGCTATACGGTCCGCCTTGATCTTTGCCCTGCTACTATTCCTTTCGTCTTTTGCTTCTGCTGACTTCACAGCCACGACCCTCGGTGATTATGGCAACGTTACCGTCATGGAAGTGACCGGCAATTATGATGAGAAAAATCCTGACGGCTTATCGAACGCAATTCCCAGGCAGGCTATCGCAAACGAATTCTTCAGAACTCACAAGGACGAATATGACTTCCTTGTCATTTTCACCAATTTCGATTTCAAGATGTCCAGTGCAGACACGGTCGCCTTTTATCATGGGGTGAAAAACGATACACATGGTATCGGACAGGAGTTGTTTGATAATTCCACTTTCTACGGAAGCAACTCCAAACTCCAGGGGACGATAGACATGGGGAATATCGCGAACCTGTCGATGGACCCTCTTGATCCCAAGTTTGATTTTACCCTCGATACCATAAGCCATGAGATGATGCACAGGTGGGCAGCCCATGTGAAAATCAAAAATCCCGACGGATCAATCAGCACAGCCCTTCTCGGTAAAGACCAGAGCCACTGGAGTTTTCTGCTCAATACCGATGCGTCGCTCATGTATGGAAACACATGGCAGGACAACGGAAATGGCACATTTACCTCTATCAAGGCAAGGAAGTATTACAGCCCGCTTGATTTATACCTTATGGGATTTGTCGATAAATCACAGGTACCGCCGATGCTGCTCATCGACAATCCTGAAATCGATCCGAAAAGAGTGTCCGAAATCGGGATTACAATTCCGGGGACTGCCAGATATATCACGATCAACGACATTATCGCGGCGGAAGGAGAGAGGGTCCCCGGCCCCACTGATTCTCAAAAATCATTTAAAACCGCATTTATCTTCATTACGTCGCCTGGCACATTTACCGGAAGTGAATTGTACGGGCTCGAGCTTGTCCGCAGCGGCTGGATGACACGGTATTCGATCCTCACCGACGGCAAGGGCCTCGTGCAGGTCGTCCCATCTCCGATTGGCAATATCCCGAGTAATCCCGGCGGACCTCCTCCGCCGCCTCCGAGCCCCGCACCTGCCGGCATGGACGCTGGAGTTGCCTGGCTGATGAGCAACCAGAAAAGCGATGGAAGCTGGCAGAATATGGCCCAGACCGCTGTCAGGGACACGGAGGAAGCAGCAATAACTTTAAAGGATTTCACGACCGCTCAGGCGAATTACGCAAATGGTCTTCAATGGCTCGGCGCTGCAAGCTCGATGAATGTAGATCATTTGTCTCGGAAGATCACTGCGCTCTCCGCGTCAGGACAGGACGTGCAGTCCTTGGTGAGCGAATTGATTTCGAGGCGGAATACAGACGGCGGCTGGGGGAGCAACGGCATCTACAGAAGCACCCTGATGGACACTGCTTTTGCTTTAAAGGCCCTGATCGGGATTCAGAATGCCGATCAAAATGTCGTTTCAACGTCTGTTGAATACCTCATATCAAGACAAAACTCTGACGGCGGATGGGGTTTTTATCAGGAAGACGACAGCAATGTTCTTATGGCAGCAATGGTATCAGGCGTCCTACAAGAAATCACCAGTACACTCGCCATTGCGTCAGCAATTGAGAAAGCAAAGAATTATATACTTAGTCACCAGAACTCCGATGGAGGTTTTGGGAGCTCGCCCTCGACGGTTTATGAAACTGCGCTTGCGTACATAGCATTGTCCGGACGTACCACCGACGGGACTGTCTTAGGGAATGCGCTTTATTATCTGATATCGCAGCAATCGGCAGATGGTTCATGGTTTGAAGACCCTTACAGCACTGCACTTGCCGTGAAGGTGCTTTACCTGACCAAAGACCTGCCTTCAATCCCGCCCCGGCCCACAACGAGCACGGTCACAGGAAAGGTCATAGACGGAACGACGAATCAGCCGCTCAGCAAAGTGACCGTGGTTCTGGTTTCTGATGCAACCGTTACGGCGGTAACTGATGTCTTGGGGAATTTTACGCTCTCGAAAGTCCCCGCAGGCAGCCGGAATATCAGTTTTTCTCTTTCAGGCTATTTGACGACAACGATTCCTGTAAGCAGCTCGGCAGGTTCGATCATGGACATTGGGACCAGCTCGCTTTATCCGATGTCGACGGCGGGCATCATAAGAGGTTCTGTCACTGATAGTACAAACGGGGAGCCTTTAGCCAATGCTGTCATTGAGGTCAAAGGCTCTTTTACAGGAACCGCTTCAACGGGAGCTGACGGGAGCTTCATTATCGGTAATGTTACACCGGGCGCCCTAACGTTAACCGCATCAAAGGATGGATATATCCCGGTCTCAAATACCGGAACAATCTCTGCGGGCGAAGTGCTGTTCTTCTATGCTCAATTGAGTCCTGTGTCGACTCAGCCTGCAACAGGTTCAGCGACCGGACAGGTTGTTGACGCTGTTACAAGACAGCCCTTAAGCGAGGTATCCGTTACCCTTCAGGACGATGCGAACATATCCGCCCTTACGGATTCTGCCGGCAATTTCACGATATCCAATATACCGATAGGCACGCAGAGCATTATTTTTTCATATGCCGGTTATGCCTCGGCGAGGGTCTCTGCAGCTATTATCTCAGGCTCCGTTGCTGATCTTGGGACAGTCCCTCTTTCTTCGAACATTACTCCCGGCACGATAAAGGGCGTTGTGAAGGACGCGGCCACAGGACAGCCCCTGAATGGCGTTTCGGTGGTCCTTCAGAGCAATGCGAACATAAAGACTATGACCGACCCGGCGGGGAGTTATACTTTATCAGGTATTCCGCCGGGCGAGCAGAAGATAACGTATTCGCTTTCGGGTTATTCCGATATATCGGCGACCGTGAATATGACCGCGGGCTTTATCCTGGACCTGGGTGTTCTGCCTCTTACGGCGAACCCGTCAGTCGGGGTAATGAAGGGGACTGTTACGGATGCAGAAACAGGTCAGCCCCTTGAGGGGGTAACGATTGCCGTAACCGGCGCATTCACCGGCAGCGCTGCTACGGGGACAGACGGCGGCTTTGTGATAGCCGACATCACCCCGGGTTCAATAACTTTTACCGCATCGAAGTCCGGATATTATTCGCTGAATGGGAGTTTGACCATAACTGCAGGAGAAGTGTCGTTCTTTGATATTCAGATGACCCCTCTGCCGCAACCCGGGGCTCTCAGAGGAAAGGTTTTTGACTCAGCCGCAAATACACCGATAATAGGCGCTGTCGTCTCCATTTCAGGAGGCTCCCAAACAACAACTGATGCACAAGGCGTCTTCACCATATCCGGGGTCACCCCGGGCACGCAACAGGTGAATATTTCTTTTTCCGGGTATCTCAGTCAGAAATATCAGATCATCATAACAGACAGGTCGACAACGGATATGCAGACCATATTCTTATCCCCGACTTTAACGAGCACAACCGTAACCGGGAGGGTCACGGATGCCTCTACGGGCAATGCGATATCAAATGCGGACGTCGTACTTGTCGGAACAACCATGGCTGCGAAGACCGACTCCTCCGGCGCATATACCCTTTCCGGCATCAACCTCCTGGAATTCAACCTCAAGGCGTCGGCTGCAGGCTATGACACCAGCTTCAACAACGTGCATACGGAGGCATACGGGCAATATGTGATAGATGTCGGTCTCAGCCGAAGTCAGGCAAGTGACATACAAATTATTGCTCTTGGAACCGACAAAGAAAGCTATTCTGCGAAAAATACAGTAACGATAACTGCAAACATAAAGAATACGGGTGCGACTCCGGTGGATGTTATGATTACCGCACACGTTATGGATCAGGACAATAACCTATTGTCTGCTATCGCCTATGGTGCAGCCCCTTATGTAACATTGATGCCAAACAGCCCGGAGCCCATATCCCTGCAATGGGACGCAAGCATATATCCTCCGGGATATTATACTGTTATCCTCAGCGTAGTCGACTCCGGAAAGGGCGTCCTCCTTGCAGATGGCTATACGACCTTTGGTATTGCTTCGACTGTTGCGATAGACAGTATTGTCCCCCTTATAACTCCCAAATTCCTGAACATCGGATCGAGCGAGACGATTGCTGTTTCTGCGTCCGTGACCAACAGCTCGAATGTGGATGTGCCGCTTTCGGCGGAATATGAAGTTAGGGCGCCTAATGGGAATCTCATAAACAGAGGCACAGTGGACTTCACCATAGCGCCATCCGAACCGCTAAAGACCATAGAACTGGGTAAATTTACCTATACTTTTGCCGCAAGCGGGCAATATCCAGTGACAGTGAAGATTCGTTCGGGAGGCAGCGTTGTCCTGGAAAATTCCTATGCTATATATGTCTCTCCTTCCATAAGGATCGAAGCGAGCAAGACGTTGACCCCGACGACAGTCGTTCCTGATGGAGATAAACGTATCCGCATCGACATTCGCCTGCAAGGTGTGGAGGTGAACCAATGAGACGGATGCTCGGATCGCAAAGGTATCTTTTTTTGACTGCAATCTCCCTTATCATATTCTTCACGCTGCCGGCAGGCCTCCTGTGGGCCGCGGTACCGAACGCTCCCTCTGGTCTGACGGCTACAGCCCTGTCCTACTCGCAAATAAAGCTGACATGGACAGATAACTCTTCAGATGAGCAGTACTTTTA
>DKBH01000125.1 GCA_002451165.1 Nitrospiraceae bacterium UBA6905 | reverse complement strand
CGGCATTGAGTTCATCATCAACTCATCCTTCACCAAGAGGAACCAGGAGCAGATACCCCAGGTCTACCGGCTTGCCAAGGAACTCGGGGCAACGGCCTGGTACATGTTCATGATTGTTCCCACGGGAAGGGGCGAAGAGATCATGAACGAACTCATATCAAAGGAAGACTATGACAAGATCCTTGACTGGCACTATGACATGGAAAAGGAAGAAGATCTCATGCTGGTGAGGCCGACCTGTGCGCCGCACTACTACCGGGTCCAGCTCCAGCGGGCAAAAGAGGAGGGCGAGAAGGTCAAAAGAAGAACGCTCAAGTTTTCGACCGGCGGATCAAAGGGCTGCCTCGCAGGCCAGCTCATCTGTCTTATCGATGTCGACGGCAACGTACTTCCCTGCAGCTATTTCAACCTGCCTGCCGGCAATGTCAGGGAAAAATCCTTTAAAGAGATATGGGAGAATTCCGATCTCTTCAAGGACCTCAGGGACTTCAAGAAATACAAAGGCAGATGCGGCTCCTGCGAGTTCGTCAATGTCTGCGGCGGCTGCAGGGCCCGCGCGTACTCCGTCTATGGTGACTACCTCGAGGAAGAGCCGTTCTGCAGTCACCGGCCAAAAAGAATGGAAAGGGAGAAAACAGCAATATGAACGATACATTTCTCAGGGCGTGCCGCGGTGAGAAGACAGATTATACGCCGGTATGGCTGATGCGGCAGGCCGGCAGGTACATGAAGGAATATCAGGAGGTCCGCGCAAAGGTAGACTTTCTGACCCTCTGCAAGACGCCGGAACTTGCGGCAAAGGTGACGCTGCAGCCGATAGACATCCTCGGCGTGGATGCCGCCATTCTCTTTTCCGATATCCTGATTGCGGTAGAGGCTATGGGCATGCCCCTTGAGTTTCATGACAAGAAAGGACCCATCCTCGGCGACCCGGTCCGCACCAAGGCGGGTGTTGACCGATTGGCGATTCCCGATACGGAGGACAGCATGCCCTTCGTGCTCGAGACGATAAGGATATTGCGGAGGGAACTGAAGGTGCCGCTCATCGGCTTTTCCGGGGCTCCGTGGACACTTGCCACCTATATCATCGAAGGCGGGAGCTCCAAGAACTTCCTCCATACGAAAAAGATGATGTATCAGAACCCGGGTCTCTTCACGGTGTTGATGGAGAAGATCACGGCAACGGTCATAGAATACCTCTCTGCACAGATAGCGGCAGGGGCTCAGGCAGTGCAGCTGTTCGATTCCTGGGCCGGCATCCTCACGCCGTATGACTATGAAAAGACCATTTTTCCGCATGTAAAGGCAGCGATCAAGGCCCTGAAAAAATACGAGGTTCCGGTCATCTACTTTGTAAACGACTGCGCAGGGCTGCTCGATGTCGTGAAGAAATGCGGGGCCGATGTCATCGGTATCGACTGGCGTGTCGACATGGCGAGGGCTGCCAAGAAATTGGGCAAAAAATATTCTCTGCAGGGCAACCTCGATCCCCTCGTGCTCTTTGCATCGAGGGAGCATATTGAGGACAGAGTGAAGGAGATCCTGTTCAAGGCCGAGCCTGCCCGGGGGCATATCTTCAATCTCGGTCACGGCATCCTTCCGGAAACGCCGGTCGAGCATGCTGTTGCCATGGTGGAGGCAGTACACCGATATGGCCGCAACGACTGACCGGCAGCTGCTGGGCGCGGGGCAGAGAGACAGAACTTGAAGCGGGATGTGCGAAGGCAGATCGGCGTTCTGCTCATCAATCTGGGGGGGCCGGATTCCCTTGCTGCCGTACGGCCGTTTCTTTTCAACCTCTTTTCCGATCGGGAGATCATCAGACTCGGTCCGTCGTTTCTCCAAATGCCGCTCGCGCATCTCATCTCTTGGCTGCGTGCGGGCAAGACGCGAAAGGCCTATGCCCTGATCGGGGGGAAGTCGCCTATCAAGGATATCACCTGCGCGCAGGCCGAGGCGCTTGAGCGCAGTCTGCAGAACTCCACGAAAGGCATGCAGGGAGCCGGGGTAACCGTTGCTGTCGGGATGCGGTACTGGAGCCCCTTTTTTGAGGATGCTGTTCGTGAGCTCCATGATAGGGGCATTCGGCGGTTGCTGGTGCTGAGTTTGTATCCACACTATTCGGTGGCAACAACCGGTTCATCGCTTTCGCATCTGCGCAGGATACTCGCGGCGTACCCCGACATCGCGGTCCATGCAATTGAATCCTGGTATGACCAGCCCCGGTATATTGATGCGCTGACCGGACAGATCAGGCAGGGGCTGGATACCTTTGGCAGCAGCAGGAGACTACGGCCTTCAACTCCGGTGCAAGACATTCAGCTGCTGTATAGCGCACACAGCCTTCCGGTGAAATTTATCGAAGAGGGAGATCCCTATGTCGATCATATCATGGGCACCATTCATGCCGTGGCGCAAAAAGTAGCTGTTCCCTGGTCGCTTTCCTACCAATCGAAAAGCGGGCCCGTGGCATGGCTGGAACCGTCAACTGAAGAGATGCTCGCGGAACTGGCGCGCAAAGGGGTGCAGAACCTCCTGGTCGTACCGGTGAGCTTCGTCTCTGACCATATAGAAACGCTCTATGAGATTGATATACTCTATAAAGAGATGGCAGCAGATATGGGTATCCACCTGGAACGGATTCCTTCACTGAATACGGCGCCGCAGTTTATTACGGCGCTGAAAGAGATTGTCCTGAAAGGGATAGCGGAGGCGGGATGGGCAGAATAGCGATCATTGGCGGTGGCATCTCAGGTCTTTCCCTCGCTTATTTTTTGATGGAACGAGCCCCCGATCTCGAGGTGACGGTCTTTGAGTCTGAGAAGCGTCCGGGCGGCAAGATCTGGACAGATAGGACAGAGGGGTTCCTCTGCGAGTGGGGTGTGAACGGCTTCCTTGATAACCGTCCCATGACGCTTGCACTTTCGGAAAAGCTTTCGCTTGCGCCCCTCCGGAGCAACGATGCGTCGCGAAAACGGTTCATCTTTTCCGGGGGTGAGCTGCATCGTCTCCCGGAGTCCCCGCCGGCGTTTCTCTCCTCCCGGCTCCTCAGTCTTTCCGGCAAGCTCAGGGTACTGGCCGAGATGATCGTCCCGGGGAATGCCAAGGATGAGGAGACGCTTGCAGCATTTGCACGCAGAAGGCTTGGCACCGAGGCCTACCAGAAATTGATCGACCCCATGGCGTCGGGCATCTATGCGGGCGATCCCGAGACGCTCAGTCTCAGGGCCTGTTTCCCAAAGGTCTATGACCTGGAAAAGAACTATGGCGGCCTTATTCGGGGCATGCTGAAACTTCAGAAAGCGAAGAAGAAGCAGGGATCGAAAGACAGGGTCGGTGCCGGTCCGGGAGGGGTGCTGACCTCATTTTATAACGGTATGGGCGAGTTGATCCGTATGCTGAAGGAACGGCTGGGAGACCAATTGCGGCTTGGGTACCGGGGCACGGCGCTTGAGCGGAAAGGCAAAGGATATATTCAGCATTTTTCCGACGGATCATCCTTCGAAGCAGATGTCGTGGTCCTTGCATCACCTGCCTACGCCGCTGCGGAGATCCTGAAGGCCTTCGATAAAAAGCTCTCGGGCATTGTTTCCGAAATCCCCTATCCTTCCCTGTCGGTCGCCTGTTTCGGCTACCGCAAGGAAAAGATCAAGGCCGACCTTGCGGCATTCGGTTATCTCATCCCCTCTCGCGAGAAGCGGAAGATCCTCGGAACCCTTTACGATTCAAGCATCTTCCCGAACAGGGCCCCTGAAGGACGGGTGCTTCTGCGAAGCATGGTGGGCGGGGCGCGTGCCTCTGACCTTGCGATGGAGCAGGAATCATTGCTGGTAGATCTTATCAGGAAGGAACTCGCCGACATCATCGGCATTACTGCCGAACCGGATTTTGTGAGGATCTACCGTCACGAAATGGCCATCCCGCAGTATACGGTCGGCCATGGTGAACGGCTCAGGAATATCGATGCGGCCCTGGGCAGGCACTCCGGTCTGTTCCTCACGGGCAACGCCTACCGCGGTATCGGAGTGAATGATTGCATCGAAAACTCGGCGAAGCTCGCAGAAAAGATTATTGAGGAATCCCTCTGAATGCGATACAATGGTGTCCATATGAAGCAGTGCACACCTTGCGGTCATCCCGGAAAAGGAGCGATCAACCCATGAAAAAAATTCTGTGCGGTCTTCTGGTGTTCGGTATCTGCATGTATGCAGTTGCAGCCTCGGCTGAGGTGAAAGCGAAAACGTTCAGTAAAGAGGAGATAAAGAAAATGGCTGAGACACGGGCTGTGCTAGAGACGAAGTTTGGGAACATCGAACTGAAGTTTTTCCCGGAGGTTGCCCCCAACCATGTGAACAACTTTATCGAGCTCGCGCAGAAGGGATTTTATGACGGCACGACCTTTCACCGTGTCATCCCCGGCTTCATGATCCAGGGGGGGGACCCGAACAGCAAAGAAGCGGACAAGTCGCGGCATGGCATGGGCGGTCCGGGGTATCAGGTAAAGGCGGAGTTCAATGAGAAGCCGCATAAACGCGGAACGCTTTCCATGGCCCGTGCTGCGAATCCGGACAGTGCCGGGTCGCAGTTCTTCATCTGCGTGAAGGATGCCCCGTTTCTTGACCGGCAATACACCGTCTTCGGTGAAGTCCTTTCCGGCATGGACGTTGCCGATAAGATCGTGAACCAGCCCCGTGACCCGCGGGACAATCCGAATGAGAGGATAGAGATGAAGGTCAAAATCATGGAGAAATAGGAGGAGGAAAAGGTGAAGGAACAGGAGATCATTGAAGTACTGAAACAGGAAAACGAAGATTTCAGGAAGCTGAGTGATGAGCACCACCACCTCGACGTACAGATCGGCGAGATTGACCGCAAGGTCTATCTGACGCCGGAAGAAGATTTGGAGCGCAAAAAAATGGCAAAACAGAAGCTCTACCTCAAAGACAAGATGGCAGAATTTATACGGGAATATAAGAAGTCCCATCCAGTCAACTGATTTCTCCGCATCGATTTCACCACAGGGGAAAAGGCTGGACACCAACCTTTCCCCCTGTTATTCACTATATCAAACTGATAAAAGGCAGGTACGTGATCATGAAGAGCGACATCATCAAGAAAGGCATTGAGCGCGTTCCGCATCGTGCGCTGCTCTACGCCACCGGCATTCCGAAGTCCGAGATGGGCAAGCCCTTCATCGGCGTCGCAAGCAGCTTTACTGACCTTATTCCGGGGCATACCGGCATGCGTGACCTGGAACGCTTTATTGAAAAGGGTGTCCATGCCGGAGGAGGGTATCCCTTCTTTTTTGGCATTCCCGGGATTTGCGACGGCATTGCCATGGGGCACAGCGGCATGCATTATTCCCTTGCCTCGCGCGAACTCATTGCCGACATGGTGGAGACCGTCGCGTCCGCGCACCAGCTTGACGGCTTGGTGCTCCTCACGAATTGTGACAAGATTACGCCCGGCATGCTCATGGCTGCGGGGAGACTGGACATTCCCTCCATCGTCGTGACTGCCGGTCCTATGTCCTCCGGCCACTACAAAGGCAGGAGGCTGAATCTGACGAGTGACACCTTTGAGGCAGTCGGAAAATTCAAAAAGGGACTCATCAAGCGGGAGGAACTGGAAGACCTCGAGATGTGCGCCTGCCCGGGTGCCGGGTCGTGCCAGGGCATGTATACGGCGAACACCATGGCATGCATCACGGAGTCCCTCGGCATGAGCCTTACGGGGTGCGCTACGGCTTTGGCTGTTTCCGCGAAGAAACGGCGGATAGCCTTCGAAAGCGGCAGGAGGATTGTCGATCTTGTGCAGCAGAAGGTCACGCCCCGGAAGATCATGACCATGAAGGCCTTCGAGAATGCGATCATGGTCGACCTTGCGCTCGGCGGGTCAACCAATACCGTATTGCATATTCCGGCGATAGCTCATGATGCCGGCTTCAAGCTTCCGCTTGCGGCATTCGACCGCCTCTCCAGGAAGACCCCGCACATCACCGATATGCTGCCCGGCGGAAAGCACTATCTCGAAGACCTCGACTATGCAGGGGGGATACCGGCAGTACTGAAACGGCTGGGAAAGATGCTGCACAATACGGCGACCGTGAACGGCAGGACCATTCATGAGATCGCCAGCGAGGCAGAAATATTCGATGAGGAGGTTATCCGGCCCCTCGATCGGCCGCACCATGCGGAGGGAGGCATCGTTATCCTAAAGGGAAACCTCGCCCCCGACGGAGCCGTGGTGAAACAGTCGGCGGTTAGTGCCAACATGATGAAGTTCGAAGGCACGGCTATCGTGTTTGATTCCGAGGAGACGGCGATGAAAGCAATTCTGGGGGGAAGGGTGAAGGCCGGCCATGTGGTCATCGTAAGATATGAAGGCCCAAAAGGCGGTCCCGGCATGCGGGAAATGCTTTCTCCTACTGCAGCGATAGCCGGGATGGGACTCAGCGAGTCCGTTGCGCTTATCACGGACGGAAGATTCTCGGGCGGCACCCGCGGTCCCTGTATCGGCCATGTATCTCCCGAGGCGCTGGAAGGAGGTCCCATCGCTTTGGTGAAGAACGGCGACAGGATCAACATTGATATTGCAAAGCGAAAGATCGACGTTGCCCTGAGCGATCAGGAGATGGCGAAGCGACGATCATCGTGGAAAAAGCCTTCCCCGAAGATCAGCAGGGGCTACCTTTCGCGTTACGCAAAGCTTGTGAGTTCCGCCGGCGACGGCGCGATCATGCGATAAGCGGGACTCCTGCCTTGGTGAAAACAGGGTTTTCTGTGATACAATAAGCAAAATTTCACATGTGGTCAGCAGCCAGTACCTGACCGGGGAGTGATGCAACGATGAAAATATCAGGTTCGGAAATCCTTCTGGAATCGCTGAAGAGAGAGGGTGTGCGGCACATGTTCGGCTATCCGGGCGGTGTCGTGCTGAACATCTTCGATCTTCTCCATGATGAAAAGGAAATACAACTCATATTGACGCGGCATGAGCAGGGCGCTGTCCATGCTGCCGACGGCTATGCCCGCGCCACGGGCAGGGCCGGCGTTGCCCTGGTAACGTCGGGGCCGGGAGCCACCAACACGGTCACGGGAATTGCCACGGCGGCCATGGACTCGATCCCCCTGGTCGTTATTTCAGGGCAGGTGCCCACCATGCTGATCGGTAACGACGCGTTTCAGGAGGCTGATATCGTGGGCATTACGCGGCCCTGCACCAAATATAATTTCCTCGTCAAGGATGTCAATGATCTTGCCCGCACCATAAAGGAAGCGTTCCACATTGCGAATACCGGAAGGCCGGGACCCGTTCTGATAGATCTTCCGAAGGATGTGACCACGAGCAAGGCAGAATTCCATTGGCCGGAGACGGTCAAGATCAGGAGCTACAACCCGACCTATGAGGGCAACAAGTATATGATCACCCAGGCGGCCCATATGATTGCAAAGGCGAAGAAGCCTCTCATTATCGCGGGCGGCGGCGTTATCTCTTCGGGGGCTGCCAAGGAGCTTACCGAGCTTGCCGAGATAACGCAGGTCCCGGTGACCATGACGATGATGGGCCTCGGAGGATTCCCGGGGACCCATAAGCTTTCTCTCGGCATGCTCGGCATGCACGGCACCTATTATGCCAACAGGGCTGTCCAAGATGCCGACCTGCTTATCGCGATCGGCATGCGCTTCGACGACCGTGTGACGGGTAAGATCGATGCGTTTGCGCCCCATGCCAAGATCATTCATATCGATATTGACCCGACATCCATACGGAAGAACGTCCGTGTGGATATTCCGATCGTCGGCGACGTGAATCGCGTGCTTACGGTCATGAACAAGGTTATTCGCGAAGAAGTGAAAGAACCGTGGGAAGAGGTACGAAAGGCCTGGGCCAAACAGATCGCGGTATGGAAAAAGGAACGGCCGATGACCTATGACCGCGAGGCCGATATCATCAAACCGCAGTATGTTGTCGAGAAGATCTTCGAACTGACCAAGGGGGATGCGATCATCGCGACTGAGGTGGGACAGAACCAGATGTGGGCAGCCCAGTTCTACCAGTACGACAAGCCGCGTACCTGGCTCTCATCAGGCGGTCTGGGGACGATGGGATACGGCTTCCCTGCAGCCATAGGAGCGCAGCTTGCGTTTCCGAATAAGCTGGTTATCGATATTGCCGGAGACGGCAGTATTCAGATGAACATTCAGGAACTGGCGACCGCTGTCATCAACAAGCTGCCGGTCAAGGTCGCGATTCTGAACAATCGCTTCCTCGGCATGGTGCGGCAGTGGCAGGAGCTCTTTTACCAGGAGCGGTATTCCCATACCAAACTTGACGAGTCCGTGCCGGATTTCGTTAAGATCGCCGAGGCGTATAATGCTGTCGGCCTGAGGGCTACGAAGAAGTCCGAGGTCGTCCCGGTTCTGAAGGAGGCCTTCAGCATCAAGCGGCCGGTTTTTATGGATTTTATCATCGATTGGCAGGAAAAGGTGTACCCCATGGTGCCTGCAGGTGCCGCCATTGACAACATGCTGTTTGCGGAAGAGAAAAAGAAGCCTGAAAAGAAGCTTCGGGCCGTGAAATAACGGGAGAATCAGAGGAGCGTCATGAGACATACCATATCCGTTCTCGTCGAGAACAAATTCGGCGTACTTTCCCGCATATCGGGACTTTTCAGCGGCAGAGGCTACAATATTGAGAGCCTTTCGGTCGGTGAGACCATTGACCCCAACGTCTCGGTCATGACGATCGTCACCACCGGTGACGACTGGATCGTCGAACAGATCACCAAGCAGCTGAACAAACTCATCGATGTCATCAAGGTCGTTGACATGACCGAACTCGACCATGTCGAGCGTGAGATGGTGCTTATCAAGGTCGCACCCCGCCAGGAGGACAAGGCAGAGGTGCTCAGGCTTGCAGAAATATTCCGCGGCCGTGTCGTCGACTCCAGCCCGAAGACCTACACCATCGAGATTACAGGGGATGAAAAGAAGATAGCAGCTATCGTTGAGCTCCTGAGGCCTATGGGCATCAAGGAGTTCGTCCGAACCGGAAAAATAGCCATAGCCCGCGAGGGAATCAAAAAACCCTGACGGTGCCATATCCTGCAGCTGAGAGCTCTGCAGCATGCTGCAGAGCTTTTTTATGCAGGGAGGGCGCTCTCGACGAATCGATCATCATAATATACAATACATACACGCCGAGCAATAACGGAGAATATCCTTGGGCATTCAAGAAAATATCAGAAAGATCGTGAATAGTCATCACCCCGATCCTTTTTCGGTTCTGGGTATGCATCTCATCGGCAAGGGAAGGGAAAAGCACGTCGAAGTCAGGGCATTTCTTCCCGAGGCCAGAACGGCATGGGTTCTTGATGAGCGGGATGATTCCTACTACTGCATGGAGAACCTGCACCGTTACGATTTTTTTACGGTAAGGATTGACAGTAGCGCGCTGTTTCTCTACCGTTTGGTGATAGAGCGTTATGACGGCAGGATCCAGGAGTTCCGGGATCCCTACTCGTTCCCTCCGGTGCTCACTGACTTTGACCTGCACTTGATCGGAGAGGGCACCCATTACCGGAAATATGAGAAACTGGGTGCGCATCTTATGGAGATCCGGGGTGTAAGCGGCGTGCATTTCGCTGTCTGGGCGCCGAATGCAGCGAACGTGAGCGTGATTGGAAGCTTCAACGAATGGGACAGGAGAAGGCATCCCATGCGGCTTCTCGGCCAGTCCGGCATATGGGAGCTGTTCATCCCCGGCATAGGTGAAGGAGCAGTTTACAAGTTTTTCATCAGGTCGCGGTATCACCATCACGAGGCGGAGAAGGCTGATCCCTACGCCTTCTTCTTCGAGTACCGACCGAAGAGCGCCTCGGTCGTGCACGATATCAACCGGTATGCATGGCACGACCACGACTGGATGGATCGACGCGCTGCAAGCAACTGGTTCTCTTCCCCGGTAACGATCTACGAGGTACATCTCGGTTCATGGATGCGGGTGCCGGAGGAAGAGAACCGTTTTCTTACCTATCGTGAGCTCGCAGAGACCCTGATTCCCTATGCGAAAGAGATGGGTTATACCCATCTTGAACTCCTGCCGGTATCCGAGCATCCCCTCGATGCCTCGTGGGGATATCAGACGATCGGCTACTTTGCAGCAACGAGCAGATATGGCGCTCCCGAGGACTTTATGTTCTTTGTTGACGAGTGCCATCGCAACGATATTGGCGTTATCCTCGACTGGGCACCTGCCCATTTCCCCAGGGACGGCCACGGGCTCGGGTTCTTTGACGGGACCTGCCTGTATGAGCACGCGGATCCGCGAAAGGGAGAACACCGGGACTGGGGCACACTTATTTTCAATTACGGGAGGAACGAGGTGCGGAATTTCCTTCTCTCCAATGCCCTCTTCTGGCTCGAAAAGTACCATATCGATGGGTTGCGCGTTGATGCTGTCGCTTCCATGCTGTATCTCGACTATTCACGCAACGAGGGCGACTGGATACCGAATGTTTTTGGCGGCAGGGAGAACCTCGAGGCGATAGATTTTATCAAGCAATTCAATGAAGTAACCCATCAGTATTTTCCCGGAATCCTTACCATTGCCGAGGAGTCCACGGCTTGGCCGGGCGTAACGAAACCGGTCTATCTCGGCGGCCTCGGTTTTGACATGAAGTGGAATATGGGATGGATGAACGATATGCTCGAATACATAGAAAAGGACCCGGTACACCGGAGATATCATCAGAACAATCTTACCTTCGGCCTGCTGTATGCATTCTCCGAGAACTTCGTGCTGGTCCTTTCCCATGATGAAGTCGTACACGAGAAGCGCTCTATGCTGAACAAGATGCCGGGGGATATTTGGCAGAAGTTCGCCAACGTGAGGCTTTTCTATGGGTACATGTACGGTCATCCCGGCAAGAAGCTGCTGTTCATGGGGGGAGAGTTCGGGCAGTGGGATGAATGGAATTGTGATCACAGTCTGGACTGGCATCTGACAAAATACCGGCAGCACAGCAGGCTCCAGATATTCATGCAGGACCTGAACCGCATCTACCGATCGGAGCCCGCCCTCTATGAGGTCGACTTCGCCTGGCAAGGATTTGCCTGGATAGACTTTCATGATGCCGATAGCAGCGTCATATCTTTTCTGCGGCGTGCCAAAGATCCCACTGACCACATTGTGATTGTCTGTAATTTCACGCCGGTTCCCCGGGTTGCATACCGCATAGGTCTGCCAGAATTATGTAACTACCGGGAGATCCTGAACAGCGACGCATCGGCGTATGGGGGGAGCAATACCGGCAATCAGGGCGGTGTTCAGGCTGATGCCATCGCATGGCATGGTCAGCCGTACTCCATAGAGATTACCGTCCCCCCCCTTGCTGTGGTCTATTTCAAACCTTCCCGTTAAACAATCTTGTTTTTTACCTTCTTCGCATAGTCGGACGTATACTCCACTACGTCCTCCGCAATGTCCGCGATCTGTTTGCGGGTCTTTCTCCCTGTTTGGGGTGCAAACAGCAGTGCGAGGCCGGCGCCGACGATGCCGCCGATGAGGAATGAAATGAGAATCGTTGCTCCCTGGTTATTTTCTTCATGAAACATGGATACCTCCTCACGGTTTTCTTTCAGGCTACCATTAAAGGACTGTGCGGTCAATGACAAGATACGGCGGCGGATCAGGGTTCTAAAGCATCCTCTTTTGGTATAATCAAGAAATATGTTCAGGGATCTGAAACGGGGTTGATCATGAAATCACTATGGTGCGTCCTTATGGTGCTCGTTTTGATGGCTGCTTCCATACCTGCGGCGTCGGAAGTGGACATTCAGGAGCTTTTTGATCGGGCGAATGCGAACTTTAATGAAGGACAGTATGATAAGGCGATTCAGGACTACAATGCGGTGCTGTCCCGGGTGCCGGATTTCAGAGAGGCCTATTTCAACCGCGGGATGGCTTACTACCGGAAAGGTAAGCTGGACGAGGCTATCAGCGACTTCAGCAGGATTATATCTGAACGTCCGAAGCAGGTGGATGCGCTGAACAGCCGAGGGCTTGCTTATCTGAAAAAAGGGGATCACGAACGGGCGGCGGATGATTTTAGTCGGGTCATTGCTGAAAACCCGCGACTCATCGAAACGTACTATAACAGGGGCATAGCCTATCGCGGCATGGGAAAATATGACCAGGCTATCGCGGACTATGACAAAGTGCTCTCGATGCGGCCGGATGACAGCAATGCCTATAATTCTCGGGGTATCGCCTATTTGGGAAAAGCGACTGCGGACTTCACGAGAGGCTGTGATATGGGCAGCAAGAATGCCTGTGAGAACCTGAAAGAGATATCGGGCAAGAAGTAAGTTCGGTATGCGATACTGGCTTATGAAGACGGAGCCTTCGGTTTTTTCTTTTGAAGACCTTCGAAAAAGACCCCGCTCTACTGACCACTGGGAGGGCGTGCGCAACTATCAGGCACGCAATTATATGCGGGATGAGATGCGGAAGGGCGATTTGGTCCTTTTCTACCATTCCCAGTGTGCGGAGCCGGGTGTAGTCGGTATAGCCGAGATATCCCGCGAAGCATATCCCGACTTTTTTTCCTGGGACAGGAGATCGCGATACTATGATTCGAGATCGACGCAGGATCGGCCACGCTGGTTCATGGTAGATGTGACATGGAAACGCGCCTTCCCGCGGACGGTGACGCTGAAAGAGATGCGGAACACCCCGGGACTTAGGAGGATGAAGGTGCTCCAGAGAGGTCAGCGGCTTTCCGTCATGCCGGTCAGCAAAGAAGAATTCGACATCATCTCTGCCATGGGTGAGAGAGAGAAGAAATAAATGAGCGTTATCGACTGCATTGGCAACACGCCGCTCATCAGGATAGAGACCATCAACCCGGTACCGGATGTCACCATCCTGGCGAAGCTCGAGGGAAGCAACCCCGGCGGATCCGTGAAGGACAGAATAGCCCTCTATATGCTGAAGGATGCCGAAGCGGCCGGCCTGATCAAGAAAGGCGACACGATCCTTGAGGCGACTTCGGGCAATACCGGCATCGGTCTCGCCATGGTGGGTGCAGCAAAGGGATATCGGGTCAAACTGGTCATGCCGGAATGCGTAAGCTTAGAACGGAGAAAGGTGCTGGAGGCCTTTGGCGCAGAGCTGGTGCTCAGCCCGGGGAATGAGGGCACGGACGGCGCCATAAAGCTTGCCCATAAGATACTGAGTGAACATCCGAAGGACTATTTCATGCCGAACCAGTTTGACAACTGCTCCAATATCAGAGCCCACTACGAGACTACTGGGAGAGAGGTGATAGAGCAGACGGGCGGCGAGCTTGACCTGTTCGTTGCCGGCATGGGAACGACGGGGACCCTGATGGGAGCTGGCAGGAGATTGAAAGAATACGATGACAAGATCAAAATCGTCGGCGTAGAACCGTTTCTGGGGCATAGGATACAGGGATTGAAAAATATGCAGGAGTCGATCGTGCCGAAGATCTATACGCTTGAAACCCTTGACGAAAAGATCAATATAAGCGATGAGGATGCCTTCGAAATGACACGCCAACTTGCGGTCAAGGAGGGGCTTTTTGTCGGCATGAGCAGCGGCGCAGCCATGTGTGGCGCCCTGCGCATGGCATCACAGCTGAAACGCGGCACCATCGTGGTCATTCTCCCTGATCGCGGAGACCGCTACCTCAGCACGACACTCTTTGCCTCAGTCTGCGGTAAATGCCCCCCATAACGAACGTTAGCGCGAAGACGTCCTGTCGAACAGACTATCCTTGTCAGTAGTGAGCGAGATCACTCTTCAGCATGGAGGCGCAACGGTTTCATTTGTGAAGGTACTGTAGCCGCCGCGGTTCAGTGGTAACGCATGAGGGGCCTTATCGCGGCTGCAGTCATGCCCTGTGTTGTGCACCTTTGCGATGATTCTCGCACAGGGTTCCGCATGCTCGATTAACGATCAACGGGTATTTCTTTTCATTGCCCGAAATGTATCTGCAACATCGATGCACAAGCATTGCGGAGCAACCATGACCCTCGGAGAACCTCTCGCTCAAGCCGCCCTGACATCGCACGGGACCTTGTGTTTCATCATATCAAGGGCTTTACGCCGTCAACAAACATCTCCGCAAATGCCGAAGAATCAGCGATAAACCAACTAAATGCGATTGAGCGCGCAATTTTTCACGGTGGTGGTAATTCTTCTTTTGAGAGGTAATCCATAGGATCATATGTTCTCATGGGTTGTCTTGACCGGATCATCCAGCACTACGATTGATTTCGCACAGCGCGGGGGAGCGTGATCCAGCGGATCATGATGAAATGAGAAAGCATATAACAATGCGAGAAAGCGCATGGGATGGTGCGGTCTTCCTGATCTGTACCCCGGATCCTCTGCGAGGCAGTGAGACTCTTTTGCCGGGACCTTCTGGTTTTTCCCGATATAAGCGTAGTTTAACAAGGGGCCGGAGTGGAAAGGCAAAGGCGCACGCACAGCACGTCACGAGCACCTGAGCAGGCTTCAGAATATCCTCCTGAGCCAGAAAAGAAATGTTTCTCTCCCGCTGGACGCATTACTCTCTCTTGAGACTACCAAGAGACCTCTGCACAGAAGGGGATATGGGATATAAGCAAGAAGGCGGTTGTCAGTGGCGTAATACCATGCACAAGGGGCTCACTCTTGGGCACCGGCCTCCGTGAGCAGCGATACGATCTCAGCATTGTTCTTCACCTTCGCCACACTCAGGACGGTCTTGTTTTGAGCATCTCTCGCATTCACATCTGCGCCTCTGCTAATGAGGAATTTGACGATGTCAGTGTGACCGCCATCTACAGCTGCGAAGAGCGCGGTCCAGCCATTCTCGGTTTTTGCATTGACTGCCGCACCCTTCTCGACCAGGAATTTGGCGATATGTTCCATACCCATTTGTACAGCATCAATCAGGGCTGTCCAGCCATCGTTCATCTGTGCATTAACGTCTGCGCCTCTTGCGACCAGGAGACTGACAATCTCCTGATGCCCCCAATGTGCGGCAAAGATGAGCGGTGTCTGACCCTTGGCGTTCTTCTCATTGAAGTTCGCGCCGTTATCCAGAAGCAGTGTTACCATATCATAGGACCCCTGAGACGCACTGATCATGAGCGCCGTCCAGCCATCCGGACTCTTTGCGTTTACCGCACCGCCCTTGCTGAGCAGATCTCGCATAAGTTCAATGTCGTTGGCGGTTGCTGCGCCGAGAAGATCATCTGTTGTGGGTACTTCGGGGTTGAGCGGTTTCAGATTCTTGAAGCTGGTTATCACAGGATCAATCGTCGTCAAATCCGCCCTGTGGCCGGCCTTGGTATATGCTTGGCTCATGAAGAAGACATAAAACCTCTGATCCTGGCGGTAATCAGATGGAAAAAAGAGATAAAAAACCGCTTCAACCGTGAGATCTTCCTTCGTTGCCTTATAGTTCAGGAGATGAAGTTTCTTGCCTCCCTTCGTGGCTGTGCCCTTCTCCATCCGCTTCAGTGTAAAGGCCCCTTTTGCTACAAGGTCTCGGATTATCTTTTCTTCCTCGTCTTTGATGAATTGTGCCGCAACGTCTTTTTCTTCGAGCGATCTCATCCGCGCATCTGTTTTCTTCTTGAAGACCTGTATGAAGGTTGAAATGCTTGCCGACTGTGCATTTTGTACTGTATTCTCAACTCTTTCAAATTGCACCGATTCTTTTTTTCGATCGATGTTGACGGTCCAGTTTGTTCCGGAAGGCGCCCGTAAGGTATAGCTCTCCATGACGATGACCGAATCTTTTCTTTCCTGCTTCTTCTCAATGGAAGCGTCGGACTGACATGAAACGTGGTCGACGATCAGCAGTGAGCAGATCGCGATCACTACCTTCAGGGGGCGCCATATGTTCCGTTCTGTATCCATATGCTATGCTACCATTATACATCATGAGACTCATGCAACGTAGCGGTCTCTGCAGGGAGCAGAGGGAACCCCCGTTTCATAAAAGTCCATGATGCTGACGTGCCGTTACGGTTTGTGCAGAAGGACCCAAGCATGGCTGCGCAGATGCGATGCGGCGCCGCTGACGTCATGCACCTTGACCATGGAGGCTGTATCCTCGGCACGACGTTCTTTGCGACCGTCTTCGCCTACTGTCCGCCGTAGCGAAGAAACGACCACAGGCTTCCTGCTGAAACGGTCAGCCCTCTCCAGCGGTGTCAGGGGAAATGCTACGCTCATATTCATTATTTCTTCAACATTGTTTTATACTATGCCTTACATGTAGGAGGTGAATTTTTATGACATTATCAGGACAGAAATTTGTCATTTTGCCGCTGCTTCTCGTGGTTTTTGCCGTCTGCAGTGAGGCGGCGCAGAAACCCGTCTCGGGACCGATGGACCAATCCCTTCGCAAAGGCGAGACAAGGGCGACGCTTGACCCCAGACAATTCAGCGACTCACGCGTGAAGGCAGCTTACCAGGTCGCCAAGGAAATTCCCTGGGTCCTGGACAGCATTTATTGCTTCTGCATGTGCAAGGAATCGCCGACGTTCAGGCATAAGAGTCTGTTGAGCTGCTATGTTGACAACCATGCGGCAATGTGAGAGATCTGCCTCGGGGAGGCCCTGCGGGCCTTCGAATTATACAACAAGGGCTATACCGTAAAACAGATAAAGGATATGGTTGAAAAGGAGTTCAAGAGATAGGTTTCTGGCAATAACAGCTATTTTCCGTCAAGAGCTTCAGGGATAATTTCTCTGCAGGAGGGAGCTATGGAAGAAGCCAACCGCACCGCAGTAAGCAAGCAAGCATACCTTTACAGTGTCGGGATACTCGTCATTCTCATTGCTGCCACGTTCCTGTGGAAGGTATTTGCCGTGAGAAGTGTCGAGAAGAAATCACAACATCTCATCACGAGCAGGACGGAGGAACTGCTCAGGCTTGCGGCAATACCCTTTGCGTGGACCATGCGAAAAGAGATGCAGGCGGAAGACTACGACCAGATTAACGAGTATCTGAACAGTTTCATAAAGGAGCCGCACATAAAGATGGTATTGGTAGTGAAAACCGATGGGACCATAGCCGCGGCTACAAATAAAAAACTTGAGGGGACAAAATTTTCTTCCTTGTACCCGGTTGAAGTGCTCAGTCCCGATGATATCAGGATTTCCAGAGACAAGGATACAACCATCCTGCTTGTCTGTCCGATTATGGGCCTGAATGCAAGGCTCGGCACAACGGTTATCCTCTATGAGCCGGAATAGACCGCTTATTGATGCCAGGCAATAATTCTTGCATGCCCGGTGATAACCATATATAGTAAAAGCATATCAACCACATCTTAAAGGGGGGCAAGATGCTCAAGAGAGTCGTACAGACAAAGTTTGTCTTATGGGTTGTAGCGTTATCCTTTGTTTTTCTCTGCGGATGTGCAAAACCGCCCACCAAGGAAATCGAAAGCGCTGATAAG
>DKBH01000082.1 GCA_002451165.1 Nitrospiraceae bacterium UBA6905 | reverse complement strand
GATTCGGCAACGTCGTTCTTCTGTTCGACGCTGATCGCCGTGGGACCCGCCTCTATCATAAAGGTGACAATATCATTTGTCTTGCCGCAGATGTGGAGGACCGTATGGCAGGAGATCGAGGTGATCACCTTCTGGAGCGGCGGCATAATGAGGTTCTTGAATACCCGGGGACTCAGCACATCACTCGTCGCGCCCATCTCCCGCACCGTGATGTAATCAACACCCGCCTTCTCGAATTCCTTCGCCGTGAGCATGATAGCTTCTGCGCAGAGATCGAGCAGTTTGGCTACTTTGTCAGCTTTCTTGAAGGAAAGTTTAAGGAGATCGTTCAGCTCCATGATCTGGCCGGCAAGGGTAAAGGGCCCGAGCACGTACGAGCCGACTGCCACATCGTTGCCAATCTCAGCCTTAAGCAGCCTGATCGCCTCGCGCATCAGCGGGATCCTGCCTTTTTCGGAAAAACCATCGGGTATTTTGATCGTGTCCATCTCCGCTTCGTTGTGGATCAGCTTCTCCTTGATCGTCGGATACAGAATGCCTTCTGCGTGCGGATAAACATTGATCACGCAGCCCATGGCCTCGGCCTCGACACAAAGGTCAACCGGCACTACCCCGCACTCATAGCCGAACAGCTTATAGGTTGTTGCCGCAGTATCGGCCATCTGCTTTGCGTCGAGATGGATACCGGCGAACTTGTAGCCCAGTTCGTTGATGCCGGTTTCCGTGACATTTCCCATACCGCTGAAGCAGGGGATTCTGTCTATCGGCTCCCGCCTGAATAATTTCAGCACTCTTTCGCGTGAATTCATAATATGGCAAATCTCCTTTCGAATTATTTTCCTTTTTTTCGAGAACCGCCCTCCTGCAACTTCGCGATGAAATCGACGAACTGTTTACGGATCGGGAGGTTGGGGTTTTCGTAAATAATCCCGATTTCGTCATAGACGAGCGTCGAGAGCAGGATATGCGCGCTGGCTACCGCCGGAAAGACGCGCGGTGCCGTAACGGCCGGACCGCAGAAATTAAAGTCCGACCAGAGTGCCGAGCCCATTCCTTGGACAACGGCATCCATGGCCTTGAAACCGTCGAGGCCCCATTTCTGCTTGATCTCACCCCACATATGCGTGCCGTTTGAATACGCCCCGCCGCAGGGGAGTCCGTACTTTTCCTTAATCAACCGGTTGGCGACAAGGGAGAAGGACGTCGACGGCATGTTCATGACCGAGGTATCGACGATTATGGTATCGAATGACTCCGCTCCCTGTGCCATGATGGACTCGAGGGATTTGACCCTTCCCGCAGGGGACTGATCCTGGTCATCGAAGGCCTGTATCACCACGTGCCTGATGCCGAGATCTTTCAGACGCTGAGCCTGCCCCTTGATGTCCTTGTCCCAGGGGGTAATACTGTTGTAAAGGAACTTATCCTGCACACCGATCTTGGATACATATTCCGTTGCCTTTGCCCGTTGTTCTGCAACCCACATGTCGATACCGAACGGCATGGAGGTATTTTCGAGGTAGAAATCAATATACAGCTTTGCCTCATCAGGAGTGTTGGCGACCATGGCTACCATGGCAGGCACCCCTGTAGCCGCAGAGATCTGCTCCATTTGTTTGAGCATTTCCTTTGTCCGCTCACGGTCAAAATTCCCCTTGCGGTCGGTCTTCGTAACGCTGTCCTTGTTATGAAAAAGCGACGCGATCATCAGGGGCGGGTTCTCACCCGGCTGGCCGCCGACGGGGATGCCGCTGAAATTGAATACCTTCTGTTCTTTTTTAAATGTGAACATTCCGTCTCCTCTATCTCAAAATTGTGCTAATATATGTTATCGACTTACGGCAGCAGTTCCTTTCTCGGGATGCTGCCTCTTTTTTTTGATGAAGACAAAGGAAGGCCGAGAGGCACCGCCTCCCCCTTCCTCTGCCCGCGCATGGTTTTTAGAATACCCCGTGATCGAACTTCGGAGCAGGCAGGTATTCCCATTTCTCGCCTTTTTTGTATTTGTCGAAGATGTCGAGGCACTTCAGGCAATATTCGAAGGCATAGGGGATACCCGGTCCGCCGGGAACAAATCCGGCAAGGATCATCCCGACCGCCGCTGCTTCAAAGACCTCGTTCCACGTAGCGCCTGCATTTGCAGCAGGGATGACATGGATGATGCAGCGGGGTGAGCAGTACGCAACACCGCCGGACATGAACATAAGCTCCTTATGTTTCCGGGAGAGCGCACCGTCCCCGAAGATACTCTCGTAGAAGTCAGCAAACGTCCTTCCCGGATCGGATGTCACGGTATTAATGATCTGGAACATCCTCGGCACAAAACCACACTTCTGCTTCATGTAATCGTTTACTTGCTCTGTTGTCATCTTCTCTGCCATAGTACGTACCTCCTTGGTCTGATCACCCGGCTCAAGGCCGAGCATTTTTTTCACGTAATCGACTAACCCCATTACTGCCTCCCTTGCAGGGTTCCCATCCCCTCGTTATGTCCTCACCTCCCTCGGGGTATAACGCTAGTATTAATACTTCCAGTTGAGTGCCACATCATGAAACATCTTCAGGTTCTCAAAACTGATCGTCGGCGGGATATCGCAGCCGGGCACGAGAACAAATCCCTTATTGTCTTTTCCTGCGATAGTAATAACCTCTTTACAGGCGGCTTCCACTTCCGCCACAGTCTTATTGAGCAGGACATGCACCGGGGCGACGTTTCCGCCAAATGACATCTTGCCGAGCAGCGCCTCCCGCGCCTTCTTAATATCTACTTTCTGGTCGAAGAATATCGTCGAACAGCCGGTCTCCGGGAAGAGTTCGAGCCGGTCGCTGGTATTTCCGCAGATATGCAGGATGGTATGCACGCCCTTTGATTTCGCCCAGTCGCTCATCTTCTTCAGCGGCGGCACGGCGAACCGTGACATCTGTTTGGGATTTATCAGATCACCTGATGCCGTCGGATCTGCAATACTCAGCGCCTCAATACCGTCCTTGACGAGGGGTTCATACACCTTGATAAGCAGATCTGCGCAGAAGTCGACCATCTTCTCCACAAACGCCGGCTTCTTGAAGGTGTGCTTCATAAATGCCTCTTCGCCGACAAAGCGCGCCGCAAGGGTGAAGGGCCCCCAGCAGGTCATGGTTACGAGATATTTGTCGCCGATCTTCTGCTTCACCTTCCGCGTCGCTTCCATCACGTTCGAGACCACCGGGTCCCTGAGGATATCCTCCATGTCGAGCTTGGCGAGGTCTTCTTCGGAATTCACCACATGGGCCGTCATGTCCGGAGCACCGATCTCGCGATACTTCACACCGACGCCCAGTTTTCTACCAAGTGCGATCGCATGAAAGTTGTTGAACCCGGAACCGACATAGACAATGTCAGAGCGGATCTTTTCTGCTTCAGCAACGCACATATCGACGTTCTTATCCACATTGTTCGCAAGCTCTTCGAAAGTGGTACCGTAATCCTTAATCGACCACATGCCGCCGCCGAAGACGGTGACCGGAACCCTCTCGGTCTTTTCCATTGCAAATGCCTTCAAGATAGTCTCTCTCGGTGTCATAGCCATAACTATATTCCCTCCTTAGATATATGAGATTGCGCCGATCTGATGTAAATCGTGGACCACGGACCTCACCGCTTCGAGGTCAGCAGGAACTCGTATGCTCATTGCATCCGCCCCATAGTCAGGGAACCCAACCAGGATTACCCTGATATCAGGCATAACGGTCTTGATCACCCTTGCCGCATCCTCGGCAGGCATGCCAAAGGCATGGGAGTCGATGATGACAGCCTTGTAAGTGTTCTTCATGATCTGTTGCACTGCCTGTGCAGGAGAATCGGAAATATCCACCGCGCATCCCTCGTCGCGAAGCATGCCATATAGTCCCTTATTGAGCATCGGGTCATGGGTGCATAAAAGGATGTTGTTCACGGTACCGGTACAGTAGCAAATCCAGTGCCAGAAGGGCTTTGCAGGCAACAGCTTTATAGCAATAGATTATTTTTGCACCCTTGGCATGGGTGTTGAAATTTGCCCCAGCCTGCCGGGGATTTTTTCCTCAACCCTTATCCCATTCATACGGCACTTCCGGTCAATTCATGTACGCGTTATAACGATCTCCCCGGATACAGGAGTCGGCTTCTTCAGGCTGTCGACCACGGGGCAGTGAGTGATCACCTTTTCCGCTAAGGCACGCACCCTGCTTTCATCTTCAGGGCTTTCGATGCGGAAAACAAAGGTGACTTCTCTGAACCCTGCAGCAATGTCACCGATCATGAAGAGACCGCGCAGATCAAGTGTACCCTCAACGTCCACCGTCAGCGAAGATATGGCAAGCCCCTCGTGCAGCGCAAACTCATAGAATGCAGCTTCTATGCATGCCGCAAATGCCGAGAGGAGCAGTTCAATAGGGTTCGGGGCCTGATTGTCACCGCCTGCAGCCTCCCCGTAGTCAGACTTCACCAGATGTTCCCGTACCCGGGTCTCGGTGTAGAGATTTCTTACGTGCTTCGACGAGACCCTCGGCTTATAGACGGCAGCCTCCGGCTTGCGCTTAAAGAACTCGATCCTCGTCGCGACGATATCCTTCAGATTTCTTTCTGCCATGCTATTGCTCCTCCTTTATCATGAGAACGGATAGACCCCATTATTTCATAAAAAGGGACATCCCGCAAAAGAGTTTTTTTCAGGATGATCAGCGATGGCACCATTTGAGCAGGGAGAGGCATTTTGGTTATAGTACCTTTATGAAGACGACCATTGTCTGCGGGATGCTCGGAGCAGGCAAGACCACCTTCATCGGCCGATTCATCAAGGATAACAACGGCAAAGCTGTTGTCCTTGTCAATGATTTCGGCAAGGCAGGGATAGACGGGGAGATCTTTTCAGCAGGGGGGATCGAATCAGTCGAGCTGCCGAGCGGGTGCGTCTGCTGCACCCTGAAATTTGACCTTATTACCACGATCCGCAAGATCATCGAGAACTTTTCGCCGGACCATCTCCTGATCGAGCCGAGCGGTGTGGCCGCGCCGTCGGGAGTTCTTGAAGCACTGGAATCGCTGCCCGTGGGTCAGGTCACCGTCATCGGCATCGTCGACGCGACCGAGTTCCTCGAGCTGTCGGACGCGGAGGCCTTCGGCAGATTTTTCGAGGACCAGATCGCGAACTCCGACGTGGTCCTTATCAACAAGACTGACCTCGTCGACCAGAATACGGTGGAGCAGACAGCCCTGGCCGTGGAGCGAATGAATCCGGCCGCCATCGTCTACCGCACGGTCAACTGCAGCATTGCGGTACCGCTTCCGGAGATGAAAGATGCAGAGCGATCCGGCAGCAGGCATGCGCACCACTTTCATTTTGAGACTATTTCTTATCGGCTCGACGAGAATCTTGACCTCGAGGCCATCAGCACTTTTTTCCACGACATGACGACCGGGAGATATGGAGACATTGTCCGGGCAAAGGCGCTGGCAAACACCATTCAGGGCCCTTATAAGTTCGATCTTTCCTTTGTGAATGTGCAGGGAGTTCCCTTCGAGAAGGCGGTCGCCGACAGCCGTCTGGTCATCATCGGAAAGAGCCTCGATAAAGCTCTTCTGTCCGCCGCTATTCCGCACAATGTCTGACAAAGCTGACCTCAATAGCCTCTTGACAGATCAGAATAACAAACTCTCCATGCTGTATGAAATTGCACTTACAGTCGGAAAGTCCCTTGACCTGAAAACTATCCTTGATGACGCACTTGAAAAAATCATAGGATTCATGGGCGTTGATGCAGGCGTCATATATGTGATCGATGAGGATACGCTCGAGATGATTCCTGTGGCGTTCAGAAATCTTACCGATGCGGTTGTGAAAGATCTCTGTGAAAACAAGGTGAAGGTCGGGGAATGCATGTGCGGTACGATTGCGCAATGCGATAAAGAAGTCATTATCTACGAGAAAGCCTCGCTGGACCCGCGCTTTACTCGAGGAGTGCTTAGAAACGAAGGAATGGAATTCTATGCGGGGCTCCCCGTCAAGGCGCGAGGCAAGGTAGTAGGTGTGCTCTGTGTCATCACACACATCCCCTATGCTCCCGAGAGAGGGCTCCTTGACATCCTGCGGGCTGCTACCCTTCCTATAGGGCTTGCGATCGAGAATGCCCTCATCTTCGATACGGTTCGGCGGGATGTCGTTGACAGGAGCACGCATGTCGATTTCAGAGGTATCATCACGAACAGCAAACGCATGCACGAGGTGCTGCGCCTGGTAAAAAAGGTAATGAACGTGCCTTCGAGCGTCCTGATCTGCGGTGAAAGCGGCACGGGCAAGGAGCTGATAGCACGTGCGATCCATTACAATAGCAAGAGGGCGGAAAAGCCCTTTACCCCCATCAACTGTGCAGCGCTGCCTGAACCACTTCTCGAATCAGAGCTTTTTGGCCACGCGAAGGGCTCTTTTACCGGAGCGGTGTCTGATACAGCGGGCTTTCTGGAGGCTGCCGACGGTGGGACGCTCTTCCTTGACGAGATAAACTCCATGAGCGCCAATCTTCAGCTGAAGCTCCTGCGATTCCTTCAGGACCAGACATTCTACCGCTTAGGCTCCACAGTCCCGGTGAGCGTTGATGTGCGGATTATCGCTGCAACCAATCAAAATATTGACGAAAAGATACGGGAGGGCAAGTTCCGGGAAGACCTTTACTATCGTCTTAATGTTATGAAAATAGAACTGCCCGCGCTCCGAGATCGAAAAGAAGACATTCCATTACTGGCGAGGTATTTCATGGAGAAATGCAGCAAGAAATTCGATAAATCTGTGCGCGCCATCTCTCAGCACGCCCTGATGATGCTCATGCGGTATCCCTGGCCGGGAAACATCAGGGAATTGGAGAACGCTATCGAACGCGCAGTGATTATGGCAGAATCGGCCGAAATCTCGTTGGCAGACCTGCCGCATCAAATCATTTCATCTGTTCAGGATACCGTCGACTGGTCGCTTGATCGCGTTGTGCAGGACCACATCGCAAATGTACTGAGCATCACTAAAGGCGAAATGAAGAAGGCTGCTGAAATCCTCGGTATCAATCAGTCAACGCTCTGGAGAAAACTTAAAAAGATAAAAACGCCGCATCCCTGATTGCAAATCGCAAGGATCGCGCTTTCTGCGAATTGCAATCTGCAATCCTGCTCAGCCTGAAAATGAGCATTCCCTCTCAATGTCTTCCGCGCTGCATTGTTCGCATCCGCCTATAATTCTGTTAATTATAAGAACTTTATGTCTTCATGTAACAGGCTCTCTGTGTCTCGTCTGATAATTAAGCCTGCATGGCATGGCCATTGCAGTGCAATAGCGTAAGCATCTGTTGTTAAACCATATTATGGGAGGCAATCATGTCACAGGAAACAGTAAGGGAGGCGCTGCAGAAGACAATCGATGCCATTACCAAGAACCCGAAATGTTCAAACGTGGTCTTTAGGGCAGAGACCGAACTGGTAGAAGACGTTCTGTGCAGGGTGAAGGTAAGAGATTTCCCGCTCATGAGCGTTGATGAACCGGCTGACCTCGGAGGCAGCAATATAGCCATGAATCCGGTGGAGCTGGTACTCGGTGCACTCGGCACCTGTCAGGAGATCATGTATGCTGCATATGCATCGGTCATGGGAATACAGCTCAGCAAAGTAAAGGTCGATGTAAAAGGCTATCTCGATCTGAAAGGGCTCTTTGCAATGGATGAGGCCGTACCGCCGGGCTTCAGAAAAATATGCTATGAAACAACAATCGAAAGCCCTGCAGATGCCGAGACACTGAACAAATTGGTTGCGATCGTTGAGTCGCATTGCCCGGTCTATGATACCCTTGCAAGGGCTGTGGAAGTAACCGGTACCGTGTCAATAAACGGCAGCAGGGCGGCGGCAGCCTGTCCCGCATGATTCGTGCCGATCAGGGATGAAACCATGAATTCATTCACTGATCTGATTTATTTATCTCTTCGCGCATTCTCTTAGTGTGCACCCTTAGAGGAATCGAATGCCGGCAGCAGTTTGGTGCTTATCGGCAGGAACTTGGACAAGGATCCCTTTGCCTGGTCATCTGAGACTTCGCAATTTGATTTTCCCCGCGCAGCGCAGCATCCCCGAGCTTCATAAATTATCAAGTATTAAGGGCTGGAGTCCCTAGTCTCATAGAACCACAAGGGGGAAGTGCCCCTACTCAGCCAGATAGCTATGACAAAGCGTCGGACTGCCATTCGGTCTGCTGTTAAAAAGCAGCGGGGATTCTGTTCGCTCCTATACATAGTTATTCAATAAAATTAAGAATCTCTTATAATCTTCTTACAGGATTATATGCGCTGGAGATTCTTCACACTTTCCATACCGAAGAGAATAACGCTGCCACATATTCTCTCACGCTGGCTGACTGCGACCGGCGCCATTGCGCTGCTTACCCTCGTCGCTATCGGTCTGTTCAATGCAGTCATCGATCCGCTCGCCATGTTCAAGATCGCCGATCTCCCCTCCCTCAACCGACACAGGCCCGCCATCTACCCCCACGCGCGGATCGCCAAGGCCTACGAAGTGCGGCGCATTGCACCGGCGGCCGTCATCCTTGGCAGTTCCCGAACCCATCTCGGCCTGCGCCCTTCCCACGAGGGTTGGGCCCCCAAAGCCACCCCGCGTTACAATCTTGGGTTCGACGGCGCGACGACCAAAGAGATGTACCTATACTTGCGCCACGCCCAAAGCATCGCCCCTGTGAAACAGGTCGTGCTCGGCTTAGATACCTGGCAGCTCATCGATGAACCGGCCGGCACACGCCCGGGGTTTGACGCCGCGGTGCTTTTCGCGGACACAAGTCTGCGTTCGCGCCTGCGGGTGGCGCTGGCTGACCTGCGCCTGCTGATCAGCCTCGACACGCTTCAACTCAGCTTTCAAACGCTGCGCATCCAGAAGTGGGCAGAGCCGGAATGGTACGCAGCGGATGGCCAGCGTCTCGGCGAGGTTTTTTTCCGCCGTCCCGGCGAGATGTTCCAGGAAAAGAGCCCACGGGCCTATTTCGAGCATTATGACCGCGAGGAGATTTCCTGGCAGATAGAGCCCTCTGAAAAGCGCAACAGTGCTCAACCCCCATACACCCTGATGCCATCGCCACGAGCAGCCACCTCCCTAAACTACGTGAATCATATCATCGAATTCTGCAGGGAGCATGACATTGACCTCCGTATCTTCACGACTCCGAGCCATGCCAGGAATCTGGAAATCAGCGCTGCAACGGGCTCATGGGAAAAGATAGAGGCCGGGAAACGCAGACTAGCTGAAATGCTGGCCAGCAACGCGGCTGCGCACCCCGGAGGGCGCGACATTCCCTTCTATGACTTTGCCGATTATAGTTCAATTACAACGGAGGCCCTGCCTCCCGAGAGGAGCAGGATGGAAATGCGAAATTACTGGGACTCGTCACATTTTAAAGAGAGTGTCGGCGATCTTGTGCTGGACCGCTTATACAGAGTCAATGCCTCCGGACGCATAGTGCCGCCCGATTTTGGCATACGCGTGACATCCGCCAACATTGAAGCACATCTGGCCGCAATACGGCAGCGGCAGGCCATGTACCGGGCGTCTCACCCTGAGGATATGGCGGCACTTGCAAGACTCCTGGAGCAGGCCAGAGGCAGCGCTGCACAGTCCATACCACTTTCCAAGGCGCAATGAGCCGTCACCAGACGTGCGAACCAGGGCTGATATGGCACGGGCGCAAGAAAGTTCGATGCGTCGAGGGGGCAATTTTCTAAATATCCTCTGCACGGACCATAATCAGCTTGTCACACCTTATTACAAGTCTTATCCGTCATATCCGCAGGCATCAATTAAAAATTCGTTACGAAGTCATACCTTCCCGCCGTGAAATCTTGATTCGAACTGAGCTCTTCCCATGATATGCTGCGGGAATATTCCTTCCTCGTACGGCATACCGGCAGATCAGGCATCCCTGTCCATCTTGGTGTTTCTGCAACCATAGGACGCTGAATGACCATTTTGAAGGCCTCGTTGCATTATTTCCTGTTGCTTCAACAGTGCTGCGGTGCACTGCAAGGCCGCTCCCGGCAATATTTAGATA